>CAXNCS010000011.1:0-49893 GCA_964201005.1 Myxococcota bacterium | reverse complement strand
CCGTCGTCGCAGGCCTGGCCGTCGGCCTTGGGCACGGCGAGGCATTGGCCGGTCTTGGCGTCGCACGTGCTGGCCACGCAAGCGCTTGCCCCGGTGCAAATTACGGCCGCGGTGGGTACGCATTTGCCCGCGTTGCAGGTCAGCGAGCCGTTGCAGAGGTCGCCGTCATCCGGGCAATCGCTGGCGATTTTGCAGCCGCCGCAGGTGTCGGTTCCGGGTTTGCACACGCCCGCGCTGGTGCAAGCGTCGCCCTGGGTGCAGGGGTTGCCGTCGTCGCACGGCCCGCTCAACGCCGCATTGACACAGCCAGTATTCGCCGAACAGCTGTCCTGCGTGCACGGGTTGTTGTCGTCACAGCTGAACAGAGTACCCTTGCAAGTCCCCGCCACGCATTGATCTTTGCTGGTACACACGCTGCTGTCGTCGCATTGGGTGCCGTCGGGCACTGGGGTGAGCGCGCACTTGCCCACCTTGGGGTCGCAGGCGTTGACGCCGCAAGCGCTGTTGGCAGATCCGTCGCAGGTGACCACGGTCTTGGGGTCGATCGCGCACTTGCCCGCGGTGCAGCTGGGCACACCGTTGCACAAGTTGCCGTCATCCTTGCAGTCCGTGCTGGTCTTGCACTCGCAGCTGCCCTGCCCTGCGCATTTGCCGCCGGCGCAAATGTCGCCGCTGGTGCACGGATTGCCGTCGTCGCACCCCAAGCTGCTGTTGCTGTAGTAGCAGCCGTTGATCGGGCTGCAAGCGTCTGTGGTGCAAGGGTTTGCGTCGTCGCAGTTCAACAGCGCGCCCTGGCCACACTGGCCGGCTTGGCAGCTCTCTTGGCTGGTGCAGGCGTCGCCGTCGCTGCATGCGGTACCTGTGGCGGCCTGGGACAGCGCGCAGACGCCCACCTTGGGGTCGCAGAGGTTCTGCTGGCACGGCCCGTCTTTGGTCTTGTCGCAGCTCACTACGCTGCCGATCTTGGGCTGGCAGGTGCCCGCGGCGCAGGTGTAGATGCCATTGCACAGGTCGCCATCGTCAAATGCCGCGCAATCGCTGTCGATCTTGCAGGTGCAGCTGTTCTGACCGCCGCCGCAGCTGCCCGTGTTGCCGCAGACTTCGCCGCTGGTACAGGGGTTCGCGTCGTCGCACACCGCGCCCGTCTGTGGGGCATGTACGCAGCCAGTGCTCTCGCAACTATCTTTGGTACAAGGATTTCCGTCGTCGCACCCCGCCACCGTGGCGCCGCTGCAGACGCCCGCTTTGCAGGTGCCGCCGGTGGTACAGGTGTTGGCGCTGCTACACGGCGTGCCGTCGCCGACCGCGTAGCTGACGCACTGGCCGGTCTTGCTGTCGCAGCTGTCGGCGATGCAGGCGCCGCCCGTGTCTGGGCAGACCACCGCCTTGCCGTCGGGAACACAGGCGCCCTGCTGGCAAATCAGCTTGCCGTTGCACAGATCGGCGTCGTCTTTGGCCGCGCATTCGCTGTCGCTCTGGCACTCGCAGGCGGGCTTGCCGGGCTGGCACAGACCGCTGCTGCAGAAATCGCCAAACGTACAGGCGTTGCCGTCGTCGCAGGGCAGATCCGGCGCTGAAGTCGCCGTGCAACCGACCGCGGGATCGCAGGCGTCGGCGCTGCAGGCGTTGCCGTCGTCGCACAAAATCGCCTTGCCGGGCAGGCAGGTACCGCCGCTGCCACAGGCGTCGCCCAGGGTGCAAGCGTTGCCGTCGTCGCACGCGGTGGCTGTGACATCGACGGGCACGGCCGCCTCCGCGCACAAGCCCAACAACGGCTGGCACTGGTTGACACTGCAGGGATTTCCCGTCGCCTCGCAGCTGACCACTGTACCGGGGTCGACGATGCAGCCGTTGTCCTGGCAGCGCAGCGTGCCGTTGCACAGGTTGCCGTCCTCAAACGCGGCGCAGTCGCCGTCCTGCTGGCACTGACAATTGCCCGGCTTTCCCTGGCATTTGCCTTCGTCGCAGCTGTCGCCGCTGGTGCAGCCGTCGCCGTCATCGCAGCTAACCGTCGCGCCATTGGCGATGGCCACGTGGGCGCAGGCTTCGCCGGTGCAACTGTCGTTGGTGCAAGGGTTTGCGTCGTCGCAGTCGAGCAGCAGGCTGGGCGAGCAAGCGCCACTGACGCAAGCGCCGCCCACGCTGCAGGGGTCGCCGTCTTCGCAGGCGCTGCCGTCTTTCATCTGCAGGTGCAGGCACTTGGCTGAGTCGGTCGGGTCGCACAGGTCCTGGGTGCACGGCAGCTGATCGTCGCATTGGCTGCCGGGGCCAAAGCACTGGCCCTGGCTGCACGCGTCGCCGGTGGTGCAGGGGTTGCCGTCGCTGCAGGCGCTGCCGTCGCTTTCCAGCACGTGGTTGCAGCCGCTGGCGCTGGCGCAGCTGTCGATCGTGCAGGCGTTGCCGTCGTCGCAGGGCAAGTAGCCGCCGGACTTGCAGGTGCCGCCTTGGCATTTGTCGCCCCAGGTGCACTTGTCCCCATCTTCGCAGGGGCTCAGGTCGGGCAGCACCGCGGCCTCGCAGCCCTTGGCGGTGCAGATGGCGACTCCGCAGCTGTCGGTGGCGGTCGAGTCGCAGGCCACGGCTAAGGCGGCGTCAACCGCGCAAACACCGGCCTGACATACCGATTTGCCCAAGCACGCCGGAACCTTGGCGCTGGCACAGTCGGCGTCGCTCTGGCAGCCGCAGCTGGCCTTGCCCAAGCACGCGCCCTGGACGCAAGTGTCGTTCTGTGTGCAGGAATTGCCGTCATCGCACGCCACGCCGCCGCCCGCCGGGGCGCTGCAGCCCAGCTTGGGGTCGCAAACGGCCGGGCAGGCGCCGCCGCTGCACGCGAGCTTGGAGCCGCCGATGCACTGCAAGCCCTGGCACGTCTCGGCAAAGGTGCAGACATCGCCGTCGTCGCACGGCTTGCCGTCGCCAAAGAGCTGGTGCTCGCAGGCACCTGTGGCGGCAAGGCAATTGTCGGCGGTGCAGGGGTTGCTGTCGTCGCAGTCGACCGCCAACGCCGGGTCCGGCACGCAGCTGCCCTGGGAGCACTGCAGCGGTCCGGTGCATTTGTTAGACGAGAAGGCCGCGCAGTCTTGGTCGCCGTTGCACGCGCAAACATTGCCTTGGCCCACGCAGCTGCCCGCCACGCAGGCGTCGCCCAGGGTGCAGGGGTTGCCGTCGCTGCAGGCGGCCATTGTTTCGCTGTGTTGGCAGCCCAAGCCCACGGTGCAAGTGTCCGCCGTACACGGGTTGTCGTCGTCACAATCGGCGGGCTTGCTGCCCACACAACTGCCAGAGGTGCAATTGGATTCACTGCTGCAGGCGTCGCCGTCGTCGCACTGGGCGCCCTCTAGCCGCGGCACTACGGCGCAGTGCTTGCTTTGCGGCTCACACAGGGCCACGAGGCACGGCTGGGTCGCCAACGCCGCGCAATCGCTGTCGGCCAGGCAAATTGTCGGCGCTGGGGAGGAGTCGGCGCCGCCGATGTCGCTGGACGGCCCCAGGTCAGGGGCTGGGGCATTGGCGCTGCCGATGAGCACATCCGAGCCGCAAGCCCCCAACGCGACGGCCAAAAGACCTGCGATAGCCAAGCGTTGCAGCACCGAGGCGAGGCCCAAAGGGCGCGAATTGACCACTGGGAGCACGGTAATGGACGGCGCGGGGGCTGGCATGGTGGGGCTCCTCAGCGGCTTGGGCCTAAAGGCACAGATAGCCGCTCCCAGGATACCGCATCCCCGCCGGCTACTCCAGCGCCGGCCAAAAGACCCTTACTATTTAAGGAAATCGCGGATCGCCTGGATCGCGCCTGCCGGTTCTTCTACCAGCGGCACGCCAGCCGACTCGCCCAGCACCTGCAGTTTGACCTGCTTCTTGGCGGGCCCTGCCAAAGCGGCTGCACTGGCCTGGGTGCTCGCGGCCCAAGGCGCCTTGGCGCCAAGCAAAAGCAGAACCGGCACTTTGTTGAGCGCCGGATCCCAAGCGGCGGCATCGGCGACGGCGCGATCCTGGGCTTCCACAGAGAACGCGTCGTCAAACAGCTTGCCCGGGCGGATCTTGCGGGCATTGGACGGGTTGGCCAGCACGGTCGCCAAGTGACTCCGCACCAACAGCCGCTGGGCTACGGCAGCCACGAGCAAGCCCTGGTGCTCATTGACCCAAGCGGAATCCTCTTTCCACGGGCTCTGAATAGAGGCGGCGAGCTCTTCTGGCAGCTTCTGCACAGCCGCCTGCGACGGCCAAGGCCCGCCGTGGAGAATCACCGCCGCGACCTCCTTGGGGTGCTCATTGGCATAGCGCAGGGCAAAGTGCCCGGCCGAGGCATCGGCAAACAGAGCCACCGGCTTCTTGCCAATCAGCTCAAGGAGTTTGGTGAGTTCGCGCGCCCGCAACCGCTCGCTCAGCGTCGAGGCGAGCCGGGCGCCCACGCCGCGCTGTTGGACCACCACGTGGTAGTAGGGGGCCAAACGCCACACGTGCGGGGCCAGATAGCTCGCATCGCGGAACGGCGCGCCGGCCAGCACCACCACGGTGTTGTCGTCGGGATCGCCCGCTTCCATCCAGCCCAGCTCGCGGCCATCCACTTGATAACGCCGGACTTTGGGCTCGATCTCCTCCCAGTCCTGCAGTTTGCGCTGCTGTTCGCCGGCCGCCCAGTTGTTCCATTCGACCTCGCGGCGCGGACCCTGGTGAAAGGTCAGGCGGCGCAGCGAAGTCAAGGCGGCGCGAAAAACTTCATCATTGGGATCGCTGAGTTGCCGCGCAAGAGCCGGCAGAGCCGCTTCATCGCCCAGGCGCCCCAGCAGCCGCAGCACTTCAAGGCGCTCTTCTAAGTTGTTGACACCCACCAGCTTTCGCAGGTAGTCGCCGGCCTTGGGGTCGCCCATGCCGACCATCGCCTGCAGGCCGATCATGCGCACTTTGACGTCTTCATCGCGCACCGCGGCGTTGCGGATCGCCGGCCACGTCTCCTGATCGGCCAAGCGCCACAGCTGCTCCAGCGCAATGCGCCGCACCGGCAGATCGGGATCAACCAGCAAATCCAAGAGCAATTTGCGGACTTCGGGGTCGTAGAGCGTCAGGGCCAACAGCAGCCCTTGGCGAAAATCGGGGAACTTGCGCTCTCGCACCAGCCGCAGCAGCTCCGTGCGCACCTCGGGCACCGCCAAATGCGCCAGGACGTCGGCGATAAGGCCGCGGGTGGTCTCGTCTTTGGCAGCGCCGAGCACCGGCACCAGCTGCGGGGCGGCCAAAATCCGCAGGTGCGACAGCACGATCAGCGCCGTCTCAATGCGCGCACGGTCGGCGGTCTGGAGCATGTACACGGCCGCCTTGACCGCGGGCGGACCGACCAGCTGCAGCGCATCCAGCACCGCGTCGCGCTGGTCGAGCAGCTCCAGGGCCTCCAGCAGCGGCGGCACCGGGGCGTCAGTCTCCGCGCCGATCTGGGCGATCGCGTGGATCAGCTTGGTGCGCAACAGCAAATTGTCGGGCCCCGCCGCCAGGCGTTCCTGGCCCAAGCGCCGCACCAGGTGCTGCATCGCCGGCTCGTGCTTGCGCGCTACCAGCGTGTCGATCGCGTAGGCCCGCACATTGGGACGCTTGTCGTCGATGAGCTCGATGAGCCGCGGCAACACCACCGGGCGATTGCGCTGCACCAGCTCCGGCAACACCAGCAGCAGCACTTGATCGTCTTGACGCGCCGCCAGGGCCTCTAACAAGGGCAAGAGCCGCTCATCTTCAGGGAAGCGCAGCACCTGGCGCATCAAGCGCAATGCCCCTGGATCGCTGAGCTTTGGCCCGCGCAGGGCGATCTCGTCCCAGGCGCTCGGACCAAAACCGAGCAGCAGATCGACGACCACGTCCTCACCGCCGTCGATCGCCGCCAAAGCCGGCAGGGCCGCGCGAACCTCTGGCCAGGCGGGCTCGCCAAACTCGATCAGGCCGTCCACGGCGTCGTCGCGATCCTTGCCCGGTGCCAGGGTCTGGATGTGCTTGATCAGCGAAGCAGCGGTCGCCGCCTTGGCCTTTTTGGCGGCCCAAGCCGGTGGGGTGGTCGCCGCCAACGCCGGCCAGGCCAGCGCCACAACCAGCGCGGTGGCGACGGCGGTGCGAGGCGGGGACCAGCGGCGGGTCGCGTCTGGGGCAGAGCTCATGAACACATCCTCGGGGCGGCATGCGCCAGCCAACCTGTACGCCCAGCGATATACCAAGGACGGGGGCGACCGACCAGCCCAGCGCCGCGCTTGCCCGCAGGAAATTCGCCTACAGCGCTTCGCGGGCCAGGCGCCGGTCGTCGCGGGCCAGCTGGTAGCGCAGCACGTCTTCGCGAGACAGCACCCACAGTTTGCCGTGCTGCTCGCCGCGAATTCGCCCGGTGCGCACAGCGTTGATGACGGCCTGGCGGGTAATGCCCAGCATGTCCATCGCCTCGCCAACGGTGACGATGGCTTCTGTGGTCAGGCCTGAGGCCTCCGACGAACGCGCGCGGCCGGTGGAGGGCGAGCGGAGGCCGGCGGGCAGTGGCGCCATGGTCGAGTCCGACTGGATCAAGCCCTCCGCCACCCCGGCGCGAAACACCAGATCGCGCGCAGCTTTAAGCGCGGGCAGCTCCTGGCTGGTGGGCGAGAGCGGGCTCTGGCCGTCGTAGATCGGGCTGTCCGGTCGCAGCACTCGGGCGAGCAGCTCGGCATAGCCCTGCCCTTGGGCCAGGCGCAGCGCCAGGTCAAAGAGGAACAGCCGCGCCTGATCCGAAGCCGGCCGCAGATCGACGGCCACGCCGTTCATCAGTCGATAGGTATCAAGCAAGTCGAGGCCCTCGATCTTCACGCGTTCCAGCCTAAGCCCGCATGGGGCATCGACGCGGCGGCGGCGTCTTGCCAAGAGATCTAAACCGAGGTTGACGGATGTCAAGCTAATTGCGCGGTTACAGGTAATGTGATGGACGATCATCTACTTAGCGATCAGCTAGCGAAAGGCTCTTGCGCAGGCCCGCTGCGGCTTTTCTGCACCGGCAGACGGCGCTAACCTCACCGCGTCTCAGCAAACTCACCGCCAAGCAGCCGAGCGAGGAAGAGCCCATGTCGAGCATACCGCATAAAGATCAAGCTGTTGCCGGGCGAGATGCGCTGGTGAATTGGCGGGGGAGCGACAGCGGCGATTGGTACCGCGACAACCCGGCTCTGCAGGCGATGGTGCGGCGCTGGGGGCCTCGGGACGACGCGGAAATTGACCAGCGCCTTGGCGAATTTGCCCGGCATGTGGCCCACAGCGAGGCGCTTGTCCACCGCGTCTCCCACGATCCGCACACCCCGGTGCTGGAGCGCTTTGATGCCCTGGGTCGCCGCCATGAGCGCGTGCGCTTTGACGAGGCCTACCACCAGTGGGGCCGGCAGGTGTACGGCTCGGGCGTGATGGCGATCACGGGCCAGAAGGGCCGCGCGGTAGAGCAAGCTGCGCTGGTGATGCTCGCAGCCCACCACGGCGAAGCGGGCCATGTCTGTCCGCTGGCGTGTACCGCTGGGATGATCAAGGCGATTCAGCAGGTGGGTCACCCTGCCCTCCAGCGCGCACTGCTGCCAGGCTTGCTGAATCCAGACTACGGCCAGCGACTGCACGGTGCACAATTTCTCACGGAAATTCAGGGCGGCTGCGATGTGGGCGCCAACGCCGTGCGCGCGGAACCCGTGCGGAGCCAAAGCGAGAGCGATCCGGGCCTGTGGGCCATCCACGGAGAAAAGTGGTTCTGCTCGGTGATTGACGCGCCTCTCTACGTGCTGACTGCACGGCCGGAGGGGGCCAGCGCCGGGACCCGCGGCTTGGGGCTGTTCCTGGTACCCCACGACCTGCCCGGGGAGGATGTGCGGGCCGCGCCGCTTTCGCACCGGGTTGGCGAGGTGCCCGCTCCAGTGAATCACTTTGCCATCCGCAGACTAAAGTCCAAGCTGGGCACCCGGGCGATGGCTTCTGGCGAGGTGGACTGGCAAGGGGCGCTGGCGTGGCAGCTGGGCGAGCTGGACCGCGGCTTTCACAACGCCGTGGAGATTATCCTCAATACCTCTAGGCTGTTTAACGCCATGGCCTGTGTCGGCATGTTCTGGCGCAGCTTTCGCGAGGCCGCCGGATTCGCCCGCCACCGCACGGCTTTTGGCCAGCCCATCGCCGCGTTTGCCTTGGTCGACCAGGCGGTGTCGCAGCTCTACGCCGAGGCCTGTGCCGCCAGCGCCAGCACCTTTGACCTGGTGGCCCTGGAGGAAGCGGGCACCCACCCGGCGGCGGCGCGCATTGGCCTGAATATGAACAAGTATTGGACCAGCGTGCGGGCGACCCAAGCGATTCGCCAGGCGATGGAGGTGCTGGGCGGCAACGCGGCGATTGAGGACTTCACCCCGCTTGGCCGGCTGTATCGCGACAGTTTGGTCACGGAGTCCTGGGAAGGCACGCACAACGTCCTGGCCGCCCAGACCTTTCGCGACATGGCCAAGCTGCGCCTGCACGAAGCGTGGCTGGACTGGCTCGAAGCCCGCGCCGACCGGCTGGCGAGCGACACTGCGAACCGAATCCAGGAACTGCTGCAAGTCCGCCTGATTGCGCTGCGGGCCGACGTGCGCCAGCTGCTGGGGGCCGCCCAAGCCGATCCGGGGATCGCCACGCGGGTGTGGATGGAGAACGCCATGGCCCTGCACCAGGCGCTGTGCTTGACGGAAATGTCTACGGAAGACGGGCCGTTTCCCGCGGCGGTGCCGGCGCAATTGCTCGAACTGTTTCCGCACCGGGCGGCGCCGATTCTGCGCGGCTGGTATCCGGGGCAGCCCTGAGAAGTCGCGGAGGAGCCGCTTTGTCAACAGGTTTCACACGGGCGTTCAGCTAATCCAGCATCTGCGCCAACACGGCGAGGTCATCGGCCACAGCGCCGCGATCCCCGAGATCGGCAATCACATTGATCTCAAAAGGATAGGTGTTGGCACGCCGCATCAGCACCACCTTGGCCCCCAGGGCGGCGGGCAGCGCGAGGTCGAGCTCGTAGATGTCGCCGCACACCAGCGTGGTCTTGGCAGAAGCGCCGTGCTGCGCCCACAGGCGGCTGAGCGTCTGGTAATACTTGTTGCGCCGCAGGTAGATCGGCCGCGTCAGGGCATCTGCGCTCTGGGTGGGCGGCAGGCTGTCAAACTCCGCATGGCCGGTGGGGGTGGCGTCGACCCAGAATTTCATCGCATCGCCGATCACCTCGACCCCTTGGGGGTGGGCCAGGCCGAGCTGATCGACCTTGTGGCGCACGTGACTGGTCGAGCTGTTGGTCACCACGACCACCGGGATGCCGCGATCGATCACCGCCTGGAGCGCTTGGGCCGCACCGGGGCGGAAGGCGATAATCGACTCTGCGTACGCGCGCTTATACACCTGCTGCAGCAGCGACGATCGCGCGGCGCCGTCAGAGTACAGGCCCAGCTGATCCAGGACTTTGTGCGCGGCCATGGAGCAGCGGACGTAGGGGTCGGCGTCGGCCGGCGCGGCGGCAATGCCATTCATCATCCAACCGAGCTCCGGCGACTCCTGGGTCACGGCAGCCATCGCCGACGGCCAAAGGGCAAAGAGCTGCTCGTCGGCGCCCGTGGCTTCGCGGAGGTAGCGCGGGAATACCTCAGCAAAGGGCGCGCCCTCCACCTCAGAATCCGTGAATGTCCCGTCAAAATCCAGCACTACGAGTTCGACCGCCATCTTGAGCTCCGCCAAGCCGCCGTCGGGCGGTTGAGGCCGCCAAGGGTAGCGCGGCCCGGGACAACTGCCAACCGCTGCGATGC
Source organism: Myxococcota bacterium (assembly GCA_964201005.1). Taxonomy (GTDB): domain Bacteria; phylum Myxococcota_A; class UBA9042; order UBA9042; family UBA9042; genus SXRM01. The sequence continues at coordinate 40,108 of CAXNCS010000011.1, read as the reverse complement.
TTGGGGGCCTTGGGCCCAGTACCAAGGTGTTTCAGCGCGCGGTAGGATGGAGAGCCGGCGGCTGCTTTGGCGCCGCGCAAGGTTGGCAAAGCGACGCTGATGGCAGCTCAACCAGGGGAGACATCATGAAACTCGCTGCGATCCTGACTCTAATCCTCGTCCCAAGCGCATTGACGGCGTGCGCCGAGGACAAGCCGGCGACCACGCCAGCCGCGACAAGCGACGCCGTGGGCGACACCAACGCGGACGCAGCAGGCGACACCGCCCCGGAGACGACAGGCGATGCCTGGGCCGACACCTTGGGCGAAGGACTAGCCGACGCGGCCGATGTCGCGACGGACATTGCTGGCCCCCCCGACATCCAAGCGGACTCAGCTGAAATAGCCCCAGACGGCGCCGACGGATCGGCCGACACAGCGGTCGACATTGCGCCCGACACAACTGGCGACACTTCGGTACCTGGGGTTTCGTGCGGCGGCAGCCCCGTCAAATTCCCACAGTTTGCAAAGACCTGCGCCAACGACGCGGATTGCTTTGTCGCCCTTCACCAGATCAACTGCTGCGGCACGTTGGGGGCGTTTGGCCTCGCTACGGGCGAAATGGCCAGCTTTGCCGCCGCGGAAGCCCAGTGCCAGGCCCAGTATCCCGACTGCAAGTGCGCCCAACAACCGACGATGGGCGAAGACGGCTACACGACAAAAGACACGGATTTCAAGGCTGTATGCCAGGCCAGCCTGTGCCGCGCCGTGGTCCCGGAGCCCAAAGCGGAGTGCACTTCCTCCGGCCTGATCTGGCCCAAGCCGGTCAAAGCATGCCAGGCCAACGCCGACTGCACCTATGCCATGAAAACAATTGACTGTTGCGGAACACAGGTGGCCACAGGGATCACCAAGGCGGCCAAGAGCGCGTTTGAGGCGGCGGAATTCAAATGCGCAAACGCGATGGCGATCTGCGACTGCATCGCCAAGCCCGTGACCCATGACGACGGCAGCAGCGCCGGCGACGGCATGACCGCGGTCAGCTGCGACCAAGGCCTGTGCTCGACTTACGCCAAGTAGCTGATAGGCAATGCCATTTCAATGGACACGCGCTAGCCCTCGACTTCCGGCTTGAGCGAGTGCTGGTGCGCGTGGAGGATGGCCACCCCCTCGACGCCGATCAGCCGGTCATTCAGCGCCGCCAACGCCTCCTGGACCATCGCGCGCCGGCTGGGGTGGTAGCTGATGGCCAGGGTGGTCAGCTCGATGTGGCGCACCATGGGCAGCTCCGTGGCCAGCTTGAGGAACGTCACCGCTTCATCACAGGTGCCAAAGCGGTCTTTGGCGCGCTTCTCCGTCGTTCGCAGCACAAACTCGGCCAAATCCGCGGGCACATCGGCCACGAGCAGGCGCGGATCCGGCGTCTTTTCATTGAGGTGGAGCATCATCAGCTCGTGGATCGTCCCCGCGTCAAACGGCACCTGGCCGGTAATGAGCTCGTACGCGAGAATCCCTAGTGAATACATATCACTGCGCCCGTCAAGCTGCTGGCCCAGGATTTGCTCCGGGCTCATGTAGTAGGGCGTGCCAAACAGCTGTTCGCCAGCTTTTGCTTCTGATGAAGCGGAGTTGACCGCAATGCCAAAGTCGAGCAGCTTGACGCGGCGATCCTCGTCGGTCAGGAACACATTGGACGGCTTGACGTCGCGGTGCAGCAGGCCGCGCTGATGCGAATAGGCCAGCGCCGAGCCGATCTCGCGCAGCACCCGGCGCACCGTGCCCCAGTTGAGCCGGTGGCCCTGCTGGATCAGGTCGTCCAAGGTCAGGCCGGTCAGCTTTTCCATGACGATGAAGTGCGTCCCGTAAGCGCGTTCCGTGTCAAACACCCGCACAATGTGATCGTGGTTGAGCGAGGCGATGAGCTTGGCTTCTTGCTGAAACTGCTCGGTAAATTTGTCATTGTACACGAGCGAGTGGGTCAGCATCTTCAGCGCGACCGAGCGCTGCAGGCCCGGGTGGACGGCCTCAAAAACCGTAGCCGCGGCGCCCGCACCGAGCTTGCCCAGCACGCGGTACTTGCCGACATGCTGAATGGTCGAGGACTCCATGAGCCGCTCACCAACAGCTTTTGTCAGAAATTCGCCAACCTGGGGCACGCGCTGCATCAGAGCGGTCATCTCATCGCGGCTTAGGCGCAGGCAGTGGCACGGCCCCTCTGCATGGACGGCGGCCACCCGCGGCTGGTTGGTGACCAGGGCCATTTCGCCAAACACGGCTGGGGCTTCTAGCACGCGCTCAAAGTGGGTGTCGTGCAGCGACCCGAGCATGGACACGCGCACGGCGCCGGCCTCCAGGATGAACATGTCCTGGCCTTCCGAGCCCTGTTCGATGATCTGGGCGCCGGCCTCAAAGCTGAGGGGGTGGAGTACGCACTGCAGGTTGGCAATGGCCGAGTCGGTGAGCTCGTCAAACATCTCCAGCTGGGCCCAGGCCGGACGGAACGCCCCCTCTGGCAGGAGCGGCAGATCCGCCGAGGACTCGCGGGAAGCCGGGGGATCCAGCGCAGTCTGCGCAGCCAACGAGTGATGGACCTGGGTATGGACCAAGGGTTCTTCGCGGCGGTTGAGCATGGTCACTCCTCGGACTCGAGCGAAACGGGCGCTTGGGCAGGATCGCCGACCTCGCCAAGATAGGCGCTCGAACGCTGATAGCGATCTAACGCTTCAAGCAAAAGAATTCGGCCGCAGGCTAGCACGGGCACGGCGATCAGCACGCCGATGACACCAAAAAGCTCGCCAAAGGCAATAATCCCAAGCAGAACGGCCAGGGGCGGCAGGCCCACGCGATTGCCGATGAGCCGCGGAGTGATAAAGAGCAGGTCAACCCCGTAAAAGCCGCCAAAAAGGGCGACGACGGCGATGGTGTCCCAGCCCTGTTGCCCAGAGAGCAGGCCCAGGGTGGCGCTCATGACCAAGCCGATCACCACGCCGACATAGGGCACGAGGTATAGCACCGCGGCAATCGGCCCGATCACCAGGGAAAACGGCACTCCCGTGAGGGCAAGGCCCAAGGTAAAGGCGCAACACGCCAAGGAAAACAGCAGAAGCTGGCCGCGGACAAAGCCGGCCATCACCGCATCGATGCGCCCGACCACCCGCCGGACTTCAGCCTGACGCGGCCTGGGCACCAACATTGCGATTTTATGGACAATGCGCTGGTAATCGCCGAGCAGAAAGAACGCCACGACGATCACCAGAAGGGCTTTGCCGACACCGACGAGCACATCGCGGGCCGACAGCACCACCACGCTGACCACCGACTGCGCCGGCCCCACCAATTCGCGGGCTAGCGACTGGACCATGCCAGAAAGGTCTTGGTAATTCACAAGATCCGTCAGCGGCCGGCCAAAGCGCTTGTGCACCCAGGGATCCCAGGAAAGCAGGGTGTTATAGAGTCGCGCCGGGGCTTGCTGGCTGGCGGCGACCAGTTGCTGGGTCATCGTGGGCAGCACCAGGACCAGGAACACCGCGGCCAGGCCCATGACCGCCAGCACGGGCACGGTCAGCGCAAGCACCGGCGGCACGCGCCAACGGCGCAGGCGAATCACCAGCGGATTGAGGGCATAGGCGATAAAAAAGCCAATCAGGATTGGGGCGGTGACGACGCGCAGGCGCTCGAGCAACCACAGCGCCGCGGCGATCGCACTGCCGAGCAGCGCCGTCTTGAAAAACACCGCCTGCCATGGGAAGGTCGGCGGAGGCAACTGCGGTTGGTGTGACATGGATTCGCTAGACAATTCCAGGTCCCTGCCCAGCGAGTGGCACTGCGGGGGGCCGATCAGCATAGCGCGGCGCGGCGGTGATGGGAACAGGGGCGGCAAGATCGCTGTTTTTGCGAGCCTTGTCATGATCGCGCCGCTGCTTTGGTCTGCGCGCAGCGGTTCTGCCTGGGCCAACGTCGCCCAACCTGCGGCCAACGCTGCGCCTATGCCTGAGAGCCGCGCCGCGACTGGCGATGGCTGGCACATCGGCTCTTGGCGGCCCCTGCGCGACCGACCGCTGCAGCGCACGGCCCTCTGCGATTTTGCGCGGTTGGCGGCCCAGCAACAAGCCCTGCCCGCGGCTGAGGATCCCGTGTTCCGCCAGCCCAGCGCAGAGGCAAAGGCGGCGCTGGGGCGGGCTCGCAAGGCCCTGATCGCCGGGGAACCCAACGGCCACACGCAGTTGAGCGAGCTATTCCGCGGCCCAGAAGGCCCCACTCTGGCGCGCCTGGCCCTGCAGGATCGCGACCGCAAGGTTCAGACCGCGGCGGCAGAGGCCGCGACCCCGCTGGCCAGGCAGCACCCGCGGCTGTTTGCGTTTTTGCCGGTGATCGACGCGACGACGCCGCCGGCCCTGGCGCTGGCCCTGCTGCGGATGGATTTTGCCACGGGCTGCGACACGCCGGTGCTGTACGCCTTGGATGCCCTGGATCACCCGACGGCGGACGTGGTCGAATTGGCCTTGCGTCTTGCGATTGGCCAAGCGGCTGAAGTGCAGAGCGCGGCGCCGGTAAACCGGGTGGTCGCGTGGCTTGAACGGCGCAGCGGGCCGCCCAGGCTGCGGGGGCTGGCGATGCGCCTGGTCGGCAGAATGGGCCTGCTGCACCTGAGCCAAGCGCTGGAGCGACTCAGCCGCGACGCGGATCCGCTGGTAGCCGGCGAGGCGCGGGTGGCTTGGGCCATCGTGGCGCCGGGGTTGGCGGCCAAGCAACTGCCTGCGTGGTGGGCAGATCCCAAGCCGTGCGCGCAGTTGGCGGCGCTGCGAGCGGTGGCGGAGATCGGCGCGGATCAGCCAGAGGCCCACCTGCCGCGGCTGCGAGCCGCCCTGGCCAATCCGGCGCTGTGTCGCGACGGCGTAACCGGGGATCAGGCGAGCGTGGGATCGACGGCTCAAGCCGTGCTGAATTACTGGGACGTGAAGTGAGATAGCCGTGGGATCTCGCGGTTTTTGGCGGGCATCCCAGCTGCCAAAGCCACAGGGATCAGCGCAAGCCTGTGAGTTCCTCAGCGTCCAGACCGCAACCGCGCCAAGCGCTGCCGGGCAGGCGGCCGTGCAGTACCAGTGAACCATCCTCAGCAATTTCGCCCAGGTCAGCGGTCTGGATGAAGGCGCAAGTGTCCAAATTGCTCAGGTCCAGGTGGCCGACCAGGCCGACTTCGCCGGGCTGACACAGAGAGCCGTCTTCCACGCGGGTGATGCGGGCGGCGAGCCACGGAGGCGCGTGATAACGCCTGGGTGTGACGGGCAAACCGAGCAAGCGCTGCCGCGCAGTCGCCTCGTAGCGCTGGCCGCACAGCTCGGTCATGCCCAGCTCGCCGGCGATCAGCAGCGGATCGAGGCCCAACCTCTCAGCCAAAATGCGGTGTTGCTCAGGCCGCGCGACCACGGTGTGCCGGCCCTTGGGCCCGCCCGTGTCCATGAGCCGCGAGCCATAGGGCAGTTGGCAAGACCAGTTAGCAGGCAGATTCTCCAGCAGCAAGTGCAGGGCGACCGTGGTGGCAAAGATCAGCACGGCAACGCCGTCGGTGCGGGCGCGCTCACACGCGGCGATAAACCCTTGAATATCCAAAGCCTCGGCGTCGCCCGGCAGGCCCAGGTGCTCGGAACCGCCGCCGTCGTCCCAGCGCTGGGCCAGGCGCCGCACCATAAAGCCCAGCGAACTGTGGGGCCGGGCGTGGCGGGTGGGCACCAAGCTCAAGCAGCGAAACTGCCGCCCGCCTTGGCCCAGACGGTCAGGAGCGAGCCAGTAGCCAAAGGCCTGTTGCAGCCCGGCGTCGTACAGGGCGGTGTCGCGCAAGACGACCTGCCCGGGCTGGCCGTCCGAGGTCCCGCTGGTCTCAAAGCGCGCCACGGGGTGCTCGAGCGCCGCCGGAGTCGCCAGCGGAGCGGCTTTGAACGCCGCCACCGGTGCAAGCGGAAAACTCCGGCTATCGCTGGGCATTTGCCCGTTGAGCCGCCGACTGGCCCACAAGCCGTAGGCCGGGATTTCGCGCATTTGCCAGGCGAACAAGCGCAGGGCGAGCTCTTGGAACTGCCCAGGCGACCAGGGTTTTTCTGGCCACTGCAGGATGGCATGGAGCAGATCGCCCTGCAGGGCCCGCCGCGACTCAGGCATGGGCGGATCCCCCAGGTGTATGGGCAAGGGCATCGGCCAGGGCGCGGACCACACAACTGCGCTGCTCTGGCGTCAGAACTGCGGGCGGCGTCAACTGAATCACCTCTCCAGCGCTGCCGCAGGGCAGCACGACAACGCCGCGGGCCAGACACCCCGTGACCACCTGCCAGGCGCGCTCCCCGGCAGAAAGCCCTTGCCAATCGCGCAATTCAATCCCCAGCATCAGACCGCGACCGCGGATTTCCAGCACGGCGGGGTGATGGCCCAGCGCCGCAGTCAACTCAGCCAGCCACACGGGGTGCAAAGCTCGACAAAGATTGGGAATATCCTGATCTTCCAGGGCCTGAAGACTCGCCAACGCCGCCGCCGCGGCCAAGGGGTGGCCTAGAAAGGTGGAGGTGTGCAGGGCTTCGCCGCGCGACTCGCCCCAGTGGGCCATCACCGCCGGGCGCCCCAAACAGGCGCCGATGGGCATGCCGCCGCCCAAGGCCTTGCCGACACAGAGAATGTCCGGGATGACCCCCTCTTCTTCGCAGGCGAACCAGCGCCCCGTGCGGCCGCAACCCGTGTAGATCTCGTCCAGAATTAGCATGGCGCCGTGGCGATCGCAGAGTTCGCGCAGGCCAGAGAGGAAGCCGCGCGGCGGAATGACCGTGCCTCCGCGCCCTTGGATGGGCTCGACGAGCACCGCGCCGATGGGCACGCCGCCCAGGGCCGGATGCTCAAATTGCTCCGCCACCCGCGCCAAGGTGTGGGCCAGCAGGTCCTGAGGCGCCACGCCCACCGGCGGCCGCAGCGGGTGGGGAAACGGCAACCACACGGTGTTGCGCGCCAGCTGCGCCGCAAAAGGAAAGCGGAAATCCCGGCGCGCGGTGGCGTCCAGGGCGCCGTGACCCAGGCCGTGGTAGGCGCCGGCAAAGGCCAGAACTCCAGGGCGACCCGTGGCGAGCAGCGCGGTTTTCAAGGCGACTTCAACGGCTTCCGCCCCGCCGCCGCACAGCACGGCTTGGCCCAGGTCTGCCGGCGCGAGGGCCTGAAGCTTCTCCAGCAGGGCAATGCGCACCGCGGGCGGATGGACATCGCCCATGCCGTGGACGAGCAGCTCCGTCTGAGCGTGAATAGCGCGGCGCACTGGGTCACTTCCATGGCCCAACAGCGCGACACCAAAGGCAGATGTGGCGTCGACCAGCGTGTTGCCGTCCGCGTCCACAATCGCTCCGCCGCGCGCCGCCTGCCACACCACCGGAAAATCCCCGGCCACCGCGGTGACATTGGGCGACTCCACCGCCTTGAGCCGCCGCAGCCACGCCTGAGACTGGGGGCCGGGCACGGCGGTGCGAAGATCGGGCAAAGCCCAGGGATCTGGCGCAATTGGCGCAGGTTGGCACGGGGTCGACTCGGGCACGGGCGTGGTCCAAAGCAGGCAATTGGCCCGCGCGGCCCTTTGTATCACCGTCTGCGGCTGGCGAGAAAGGGCATTTGGCGCGGCAGGTGAGGCGGCGGATCGCAAATCGCGCCCCGGTATCGCGGCCGCCCTTCCGTCCTTTGCGGCGATTCCGCTATGATGATCCCATGACGCGACAACACAGCAAAGGAACTGCAATGGCCAAAGCGGTCTGGCTTGCCCTGGGGGTCGCGATCCTCGCTGGCGCAGGGTGCAGCGATACGGCAGCGACGAATCCAGACGCCAACGCGCCGCTGTTTGGCTTTGACGGTTTGGCCGTCCTGGATGTTCCCAAAGACGCCCAGAGCGCCGACGCGAGCCCTGAAACCGCAGCAGAGGATTCGCTCGGCGGCGCGGATGAGCTGGCCGGCAGCGACGCCGCTGAGACCTCGACCGGCGTGGTGGCCGTGCAAGCCGAAGTGACAGCGACGCTAGACCTGGGCAGCAAGGCCCCGCTGAGCGTCACGGTGCAGCGCAATGACGGCAGTGGCCCGCCCAAAACCGGGGAGGCGCTGGCCTTTTCCGTCGACGGCCAGCCGGTCGAGATCGGCGGCAAGCCGGGCCCTATGGATCAGCTGCCGGCACACCTGGCCGTGTGGAAGACCGCGACCGCCGGCAGCTACTGGCTGGTAGGCGTGCGGCCGGGCAAGGCGCAGCTGAGCGTCAGTGTCGACGGCGTCGCCTCGGAGCCAATGGAAGTCGAGGTCAATTCACCCGCGAGCACCGGGCTCAAGATGGTCCTGGCGGGCGCGGAGGGCAACTGCCCCGGGGCGCGCACCAAAGACAGCGACGACACAATTCGCTTGGAAGGCAAAGTATTTGGCAAGGGTGGCCTGACGCTGACCGTGCGCTTTCCCAGTGCCGCGCAGGCGGGCGACGCCTTTGACCTCGACAAGGCTTCCCCCAAAGGCGGATCCGTGCAGGTCAGTGCGGTCATGCCCGACCTCGGTGGCCAGCAGGTCAAGGTCGTCACCGGCCGCGTGTGGCTCGATCAGGTCGACAAGGGCTGGTTTCGCGGGAGTTTCTTGGGGAACTCTGCGGCCAATCTGCCGGTCGCGGGGGTGTTTACTGTCGAGCGCAACGGCACCTTTGGCGTTGACTTGCTCGCTGAGGCCGAACAGCTGGCCGCCTCGACCACCGCGCAATGGACCGCCACGGGTGAACACGACAGCCGCGCGTCGATCTCCGCTTTGGGCGGCCAAGCGGTGTTAACCTGGCGCCACATCAGCAATGTCACCAGCGCCGACTTGGTGCGCCGAAGCATCGATCCACAAAGCGGTTTTGTCGGAGATTTGCCGCCGCTGGTGAGCAAGGCCGTGGCGCAGATCCTGGTGGACGACGGCAGCGGTGCCCTGGTCCCCAAGCCGACTGGCGAATTCTTTGGCGGTGTGGCCCTGGCGGAGAGCGGCGGCAAGCGCCTGGCGGTTTGGGAGGGCAAGCCCGCGGCCAAGTCGGCGTCTCCCTATCAAATTTCCGGCCAATTCCTCAGCGCTGACGGCAAGCCAGAGGGGGCCATCGTCGCCATCTCTGCCGACCAATGCTGGGGCAGCTGCCGGCCGCGCTTGGTGGCCCTGCCGTCCACGCATTTCTTGGTCGCTTGGGGCGTGCCGACCGGCGGCGTCAAGGCCGTCATCCTGGACGGCAACGACCTGGCGAACCCTGAAAAGACCGTGATCGTCGCGCCGCCGCCCGCTACCAGCCCCAGTCTGGCGAGCTGGGAGGCCCATGTCGGCATCGCCTGGCGCCACCCCACCCAGGGCACTTATGCGCGGCTGTACAGCGACGCGATGAGCTCCAATGGCCCGGAGCAGCTGCTGGGCGGGACTGTCATCAACGCCGCGGCACCCGCGATCGCCGCGATTACGGAACCTGCGTCGTTTACAGCGCTTTTCTCGGCTCCCGTGGGGACACTCAAGCAGCGGCGCATCGGCCTGGACGCGGCGCTCATCGGCAGCGGCGACGTCGCCCTGGGCAGCCAGTTGGCGCGGTTTGTCTCGGCGGCGGGCAAGGGCGGCCAGGTGGCGATTGTAGAGCGGCTGAGCGGGGTGGCCACCAACCAACCGCAACTGCGCCTGCGCAAGGTGGTGGCGACGCAGAACGGCGATGTCGGCGCGCAGTTGGGCAGCGAAGTCGTGCTGCCGGCTTCAGTCAGCAATTACCCGCTGGAGCCGGTGATCTGCTATGTACCTGAGGCAGATACGTTTGTCGTCGCATGGTCCGGCGACGGCAACAGCGAAGGCGTCTGGGTCCAGCGGTTTCGCTGATTTGACGCTGGCCCCCGCCAAGCCAAGCTCGGTAATTCTTTAGGCATTAGCTGGCTAAACGTCGCTCTGTCCCAGTCGATTGCGGAGCAGAATCACCGCCACACAGGCCGCAGAGAGCACCGCAGAACCCAAGAGCATCGCCAGAATCGGCCCGATGCTGCCGCCCGTTTGCTCGTAGCTCTTGCCGATCATCAGTTCCTGAACGACCGATCCCGCAGACCCCAAGCCGGAAATGATGCCGGCAGCGCGCACGGCCCCGCGGCCCTTGCCGATGTCGATGGCGCCGGCACCGGTCAGCAGCGCGTCGGGTCCGTAGAGGGCAAAGCCAACCAGGCCAATGCACACAGCAAACGCGCTCGCCGATCCCGCGCCCGCGGTAAAGAGCAGGGCCGTCGCCCCTACCAGCGCGATGAGCATGACCAGGGAGATGAACGCGCGGCGGCCGGCAAACAGCCGATCGGAGAGCCAGCCGGTGGCCATGACCCCGGCGATGCCACAGAGATCAAAGATCACCGATACATAGCCTGCGTCGTCGCCCGCCAGGCCAAAGTTGTTCTTGAGCACAAACGGCGCCCAGGACCACAGGGCGTAGCGAATGAACTTCATGCCAAAGTAGGCGCCGCCGACGAGGACCACGCTGATCCAGATTCCGCGGTCCCAGTGAACAGCTTCCTCTTGGGCGGCGGGATCTTGCGCCTCATGGGTCGAATCACCGTTGTCGTGGACCAACGCCGGCAGGCCGACATCCTCTGGCCGATCGCGCTCATTGAACCAAAAGAACGCGATCACCCCCAGGAGCACCACCGCGGCCACGTGGAACACCGCGGTCAGGCCGTAATGGCTCAGCACAAAGGCCGCCAAGGCCCCGGCCAGCACGCCGCCGACCTGGAAATTGGTCGCCCACAGGCCCATGACCCGGCCGCGCTCGTGGCGGCGAAACCAAAGCGCCATGACCCCCAGGTTGTTGGACCAACCGGTGGCCTGAGCTAGGCCAAGCACGCCCATCGCAACGGCAAATCCGCCAAAGGCCAGCTGCGGCAGTTGGGTCAGCACGCCCATGACCGCAGAGAGGGCGGCGGAAATTCCCATGCCCCACAGCAGCATCCGCCGCGGACCGACCCGAGGCCCCACGGCGCCAGAAGCGAACTGGCCAATGGTGTAGGCGATGAGGTAGACGGCGTAGATCAGCGCGAGATCCTGAGCCCCCAGAGCAAGCTCCTTGCCCAAGTCCGCTTTTACAATCGAATATGGCTTGCGGGTAATATAGAAGCCGACATAGGACAGCCAAGTCGCGGCAAACACCCGCAGCCGCCAACTGCGCAACTGCCCGGCGATGACCGGATCCTGGTGCAAAGGGATGGACAAGAGACAACCTCGCTAAAGCACGGCAACTTTCTACTTCTTTGGCTTCTTCTGCCCCGGCACACCGCCCTTGGGGGGCACCGGTTGACCGGCCTGGATCGCCTCTGCGACCTCTTTGCGCCGATCGGCCTCTTCCTTCTCCGCTTTGGCCAAGGCGTCCAGCGCGGCTTTCTTCTTCTTTTCGTACTCGGCGGCGGCGCGCTTGGCCTGGGCCTCGCCGTCCAGGTCGCGAACCCCAGCGGCCGCGTCTTTGACCCACTGATCGTCGTCCACTGCACGCAAATAGCTGCCCTCTTTGGGCAATTCCAGCACACCGTGCTCATCGCGCGCGGGCTCACGCGGCGCCGACTTGCGGGCGTCGTACAACTCGTCTTCGGCAAAAAGGTTCGATACGTCGAGCATCGCCGTGCCCTCGCCCTGGGCCGCCTTGAGCCGGTCCGCCCAGTCGTTGTCGCGGCGCGCCTGCACATCCAGATCCAGCACCCACCCCACCATGTGCGGATAAGTGGCGATCTCCTCCCAGCTCGACAGGGAAAACTGCGTCCGCCAAAGCAGGGTCACCGTGCGCGGCTCCGTCTCGATGATAAGCGTGTCCAAGTGCAGGTCTTTGCGCTCGATGCCCCGGCCGCGATCCAGCTCCCCCGTCAGCACCTTGCCCGGCAGCTTGAAGTACAACGTGCCTTCTTTGCTCAGGTTAGTCAGCGTAACGGCCTCATCTCCTCGCAGATCGTGCCACTGCATGCCCGGCGCCGCACCGTTGTAGAAGTTCGGCTTCATCCCCGCGGGCTTGCCCTGCTGATCGAGGGCGCGAAGGGTCTTGACCTGCTCTTCGTCCTCCAAGTCCAGGGTTTTCTTGTACTCTTCTAAGCCCTTCTCCAGCTGGGCCATCCCCGACGGAAGCGGGCCAAAATGCTCCACCCGCGGCCTGGCATGGCGCGGAAGCACGCCAAACCCATAGGCAAACGGCACTTCATCCAGCCGGGCGATGTCGCGCACCAGATCCTGCGGCGTCAGCGGCGCGTCCGGGTGCTCGATCTGCGGCAATTCCACGCGCTGTAGCACAGCTTTGTGGTTCGACAGGCAGAATCCCTTGCCGTACGGATTGGTCGGGCAGTGGATCGATGGGTACTCCGCAAGCGCCGCTTCCTCTGCCTTCTTGCGCTCTACCTCTGCCTTTTCGCGAGCTTTTTTCCCAGACGCGTCCTGCTCATCCAGCTCTTCCTTCAGGTCCTTGGGCCAAGTGTCGTCGTCTTCCAGGCCCAACTCGTCCAAATTCAGCACCTTGGTGCCGCCGGCCTGCTGAACCTGCTCGCGGGCCCGCTTGCGCGCCTCATCCGCCAGAGCCTTTGCCGCCTGTTCCTGTTGCTTTTGGGCCTCTGCAAGCTCTTTGGCCAGCTGCTCGTCGCTCAGAATCTCCGCGCCGTCATCGACCTCGATCCACTCGCCATCCGCATTGCGCCTCAGCTTTTTGAGCGCCGCCGCTTTGGCTTCGGCCTCCGCCTTCTCCGCCGCGAGGCGTTCGAGCTTGACCATTTCGGCCAACTGCTGTTTCTCAAACTCCTCCAGGCTCAGCACCGCCGTGCCGTCCTTGCTGGCAGAAGCGCCCCACAGCCGCACGCCCTCTTCGTCAAAACCCTCCGAGCCATCGCCCAGCTTGAGCTTCTCTTCGCGCTGCTTGGCTGCCGCATCCTTCTCGGCAAACACGGCATTGATCTTGTCTTCTTTGGCCTTTTGCGCGGCTTCCTTCTGCTTTTGCTCTTTGCGCGCTGCCTGGGCCGCGGCTTTTTCTGCGTTCTCGGCCTCGACGATCGGATTGACCTTGGCCGCCATGGCCAGCGCCGCTGCGTCCTGCACCCACCAGCTCTTGCCGCCATACGCGTGCAGCCAGCTCAGCTGCAGCTCCTTGATCGGCTCGGGCTCGGTAAAGCGCGGCAGCTGGTCGACGTATTTTTGCCCGTCCTTCTTGGGGGGCTGCCAGAGCGCCCGCCGCGGCCCCCAAATGCGCAGGCGTTCGCGGCGTTCGCCCACCTGTACCGCACACTCAAAGCTCGGCGCGGCCTTGCCTCCAGGTGCCAGCGCTTTGCCCAGGACGATCACGTCCACCTTGGGCTTTTCTGGCACGAGATCGGCCTCTAACGTCGGCGGCGCTTTGTCTGGCTTGCCTTCATCGCGGCGGTCTTCTTCCAGCAGCGGCGGCTGCTCTTCGTCGGGCAAGGGCACGATTTCCACGCTGTCGACAGAGATTTTGTACGTGCGCCGGGCGATCAGCGCCAGCGCCAGCGCCCCATCCGGCCGCTCACACGGCAAGATCTGCACCCAGTAGCCCTTCTTCAACTCGGCCATACCCATGCCTCCGGCGCTGCGAGCGTAGCCAACGGCGGCCAGCGCGTCTACCGCTGGGCGAGCAAGTCGGCGACAATGGCGAATCGCTCCGGCCCATGCCGCGTTGCCAGAAGCCGAGCGATGCGGCACTTTGGGGTATCGACCGCCCTTTGTCGCGTGGTGCCCGGAATGATTCCCTTGCTGCGAGGCCCGATGAGATTGCCCCTGCTGGTTGCGTTTTGCCTGCTGAGCTCCACGGCCTGGGCGCAAGCGTCTGACGCGCCAGATAAAACCGCTGGCGCAGCGAAGGCCGATGCCAAGTCACCCGCCGAGAGCGCCGCCGACGTCGCGCTGCTCGAGGGCGTGGTGCGCGCCAAAGCCCGGGACAAAGACGCCGCAGAAGAAGTCGCCAAGGCCTACGCGCGGATCGGCCAAATTCTCGATGCCAAAGGCGATTCTAAGGCGGCTGCGGACGCCCGCGAGCGCCTGGTGAGCTGGTTTGACGCCCAAGGGTTGCCGCGCGACGGCAGTGTACCCGCAGCGATCGCCGCCCAGGCCCGCCTGACTCTGCTGGAGCCGGCAATTCGCAAAGAGCTGGCGCGGGTTCTGCTGGACGGCGCCAAGGCCCACAGCGACGCGCGCAAACAGTTGGAGGCGTGGCACGAAAGCGTCGCGGCGCAGCTACCGCTGCTGGGCAAGCCTGCAAGAGCCGGCAAGAACCTGAGCCTTGTTGAGCAGTTGGCTAAGATCGCCGAGTACAAGGCCCTGAGCCCGGCGCGCCAAGCGGGTCTTGAGGCCGGGCGATTGCTGATGGCCCTGTCGAGCCAAACGGCGGCACTGGCCGCGCTGGAACCGGAGGCTACTCAGGCACCGCTCGTCGAACAGAGCAAAATCTACCGCGATGAGGCGGCGCGCGTCTGGGAATTGCACTGGCGCCAGGCTGATGTACCCGGTCAGCGCGACAGCGTGGCCCTGGAGATTCGCAAGCAGCTGTCGGTGATCAAGCCGGCCGAATTCCCGCCGCTGGATCAGAAGACGGACGAGCAACTCAGCCCCCAGCAACAGGAAGCCTCAAAGCTGGCCTCGTTGGCTCAGCGCTCGACGAATCCGTCGCTCAAGGTCAAGTACCTGGAGAAGGCGCTGGCCCTCGACCCGGCCAATGCCCAGCTCAAAGAGATGCTGCGCGCGGCGATCGCCGAGAGGGACGGCGCTCAGGCGCCCAAGTAGCCGATTTTCCAGGTGATTAGCGCCCTGCCCGGCCGGAACCAGAGCCCGAGGATGCCGGCGCTGCCCGTGTACCTCCGCTTGCCCGGCCGCCCGGAGCGCGTTGGCCAGCCCCTGCCCCAGGTGCCCGCCCGCTGCCAGCCGGCTCTTGGACCTTGCGCTTGGCCTTAGGCGCCGCCTTTTCCAGTTCTGGCTCAGGCCCTTTGCCGGCCAGCGCCGCTTTGGCCAGGGCGATCTGGGCCTCCTGCACGGTGGACCAGCCAAACCTGCGCGGCGGCGGATCGGCCTTGGCCTGGGCAGCCAGGTGCAGACGCACAGGCAACGGCAGCAGCGGTTGATTGGCAAATCGCTTGAGTTTTTGAGCGATCTGTACCCAGACACCGCGCGAATAGCTGCCCCAGACGCCGTCGCTGCTGGCGTAGTCCCAGCCGAGGACGTAAAGCCAGCGCGGCTGCAGCCGGCCCGCGGCGTCCCACACCGGCGAAACAGCTTGGACAGACAGGGTATCGGCCATTTCGTCGACCATCCGGCCGTCTTCCCCCGCCTTCTTGAGCGCTTCGCGGAACGCTGACAGGGCCTTGTCTCGGCCGGCGCGCACGAGTTGATCGTGTTCAGCCTTGCCCCACAGCTCAACCGCTTTGCCAGTGGCCAGGTCCAGGGCGACAAACGCCGCCGCTGCGCCACCGTGGGCCGCCATACATGGAGATTCCCAGGTATATTCCGCTGCAAGCATATACTGACCCACTTGGCCGAGCAGCTCGATGCGCCAACTCGGCTCGCCCTCTTCAACGCTCAAGTAGGCCGGCGCCGGGGCCACCAGCTTGGCCTTGCCGGTCTGCACATCGACCAACTGTAAAGACTGGAAGGGCTTTTTGGACACGCAGCGCGGCGGCGGCTTGTCGGGATTGTAGACATCTCGCTCAGCCGGCGTAAGGCAATCGCATGACACTACAGCCAATTGCACAGTCACCGCACGCACGGACCACAGCCGGGAGCCGTGCGCCGCCACAAAGCCCGCACCGCTCGCGGCGACTTGCGGACCCATCGCTGTCATTTCAAGCAATTGGGTCTGGCCCAAGCCCTTGCCGGGGGCGGTCCACACCAGCCACGACTCCTGGGCCAAGGCCGGTGTCGCCAGCGCGAGTGCCGCGCAAACTGCTGGGATGAATCGCATAACTCGGCGCAGGAGATCGCTTTGTTTCAATAGGTTATCCATGTTCTCCCCGCGCAGCACAGTGTCGCAACCACTGGGCGATTTGATCGCACGCGCCGAGCAGGTCCAGGCCCGCTTGCACGCCGTCCAGGGGCTCTGGCTGCTGATAGGCCATCATCAGCGACTCCCCCTGTTCACGCGCGGCCCTGGGCCTGGCAATTCCGTGGCGCCGCAGCGTCCTGTCCAGCATCTGCAGGGAACTCGCCAGGTTCGCCAGGGCGTGGCCGTCCGCCGGCAGGTGATCGCGGCCGCGGGTGCAGCGCATTTGGCCGTGCAGCGCCAGGTTCCACAGCAGGGTATCCGCGTGGGCGGCCGGCCAGGCACCAAGGGGCAATTCCTTAAGAAGACTGAGACAATTGCGAATCATCTGGCCGTTGAGGTCCAGAGCGGCCTCCAGCTCGGCGGCCTTGGCGTCGCCACTTTCCAGGTACCGCAGCTGCTCCGCGCGCTGTAGCGCGGCCAAAGCGGGTAGAACCTGAGCAGTCACCGAGCGCACGGCCGCCACTTGGGCGGCGCAGAGGGTCAGGCGCTGGAGCTCCAGCGGCGCGGCGGCAGCAGCCAACTGGGCCAGCCGATCGCCCAGCCCGCCGAGCTCCGGGCCGGCGGGACGGCCCAAGGCGCGCTCAAAATCGCCAAGGGCTTCATCAAATAGCTCTGTGGTCATAAGGCCCCCGCCGCGGCCGCGCTGTCAGTAGCCCAGGCCGTCGGCGGGCGTAAGCATACGCGGTTGTGGCCGCGGCGGCACCTGGGTCCGGCCAGGGCGGTTCGCTGGGCTCTGGCGCAGCAACTCGTCGCGCCCAACCTCGCGCATTTGCCGCATCCCCAGGGCCAGGACCACGCCGGCCACCAGGATCAGCGCCAAGCCCACGCCGATCAGCCGCCAGACCTGTCTCTCGCGACGGCCTGCATCGCGTTGATTGCGCGCGCGTTCGCCATCCAGGCGCTCCAGGGCGATGCGCAGCTTGGCGCGATCTGCCGCTGGCAATTCAACGCCGTTTGGCCCTAGGGCCGGCAAGCGCGCGGAACTGCTTGCCGATCCAGGGCTTGCGGGGGAACGGCGCTCGCCCCGGCGCTCCTCCCAGCGGTCGCTCCACCAACCAGAGGACCCGAAAGCCGCGAGCGGCACCAGCGGCGAACCGCGGGCCCAGGGCGCGCACACTTGGCGTCCGTCGACGTCAATGGTCGGCCGACCCTGGACTAGAACCTCGCAAATGCTGAGCAATTCGCCGATCACCCCGGTGCGCGCCCAAGGCTGAGGCTGCAGCCCGCGCAGCACCAGAGGCCCGAGCTGCGGCAGCCACTCGGCAATGTCGGCGGCCAAGGCCGGCGTGACACCCTGTTGAGCCAAACTCCGCACTTCTGCAGGCAAAGCTGCGGCGTGGACATGGCGGCCCAGGGCACACCAAGCCATGGTCGCGCAGAGGGCATAACAGTCGCTGGCTGCGCTAGTTTCGCCTCCCTCCAGCACTTCTGGCGCGACGACTTCCGATAGAGGGTGCAGCGTCTCAAATCCAGGGTGCTCAGCAGCCCCTGCTTGACCGCGGGCGGCCGCCACCAGCGCAGGCAGGCCGGCGTGCACCAGCCGCAACGGCGGCAGATCCTCCTGGCCGGGTGGACACAACACCAGGAAATCCGGACCAATCACCCCCAACGCGACGCCACAACTCTGGGCGTGCTGCATCGCCCGCAACAAATCGCGGCACAGCGTCGCCACGGCCAGTTCGCTCAGCCGCCCCGCCTTGCCAACCACAGAGGCCAGCGCAGAGCCGCGCGGCGCGACCACTTCCACGCGGATCGCCCGGTCCATGCCCAAGTCAGACACCGCCTCCACCGCCGCAATCGCCACAAGCGCCGGATGGGCCAGCCGCCGCCGCCGGTCCGCCACTGCCAGCGCCGCTTCCATGGTCAAATCGCCGACCCGCACCTGCTCGACCAGCCGCGGCGACTCGCCGATCCCCGTATCGCGCAAGCTGATTTGCCCCCAAGCCGCGGATCGCAGCAAGCGGTCGCTGGCCAGCGCGCGGCGGACCGGACTCATCTACCGGCCCCAAGCGAGCGCAGGACAGCCTCGACAATCTTGGCCTCCTCAGCCGCGCCGCTCCCGGTCGAGGTCGGATCAGGCGGGGGGCAGGTGTTGCCTTCGCAGCGATAGGGCGGCGCCTCCGGCCGCGCGAGGCGAAACAGCCGATCGACTTCGCCCGAGGCAATCGGCGCAGCCCCGCCCATCATCTTGACCATGCAGTAGATGTGCGCGGTGTGCTCGAGCGCATCCAAGCGCGCCTGAGCGGTGTCGAGGTCCACGCCCAGGGTCACCGAGCCATGGCGCGGCATGATGACGCAGTCGTAACACGCCAGGTAATCGCTAAGCACAGCCGGCACTTCCGCGGTCGTCGGCGTCGTATAGGGGGCCGTCGCGATCTGCCCCACGGCAAAAACTACTTCTGACACCAGGGTTTCAGAGAGTTTCCCCCCGGCGAGCGTGTAGGCAATCGCCATGGGCGGGTGGGCGTGGATCACCGCACCGATCTCCGGGCGCCGCCGATACGCGGCCAAATGCAGGCCGATTTCGCTGGACGGCTTGAGAGCCTTGCCGCTGCGGTTGCGCTGAGGCCCGCCCACCAGCTGGCCGGCGCCGTCGACAATCACCACATCGCCGGGCTCCAAGCGGCCCTTGTGAACACCCGATGGCGTCGTGGCAAAGCGATCGCCGCCCAGCCGCACGCTCAGGTTGCCGTCACTGGCCCCAGAGAGCTTGCGTGCGTAGATTTCACGAGCTACATCAGCGATTTGCCGACGCGCCGTGCGTTCGTCGATCCATGCGGAGCCCACTGTTCCCCCGTTTGCCGGTTGGCCAGCCGGTCTCAGCGATCGTTGTCGAGCCTTTTGGCGTCAAACTTCTTGCCGTCGATCTTCCACGTGGGCAACAGGCAGAATCCTGCGATGAGGTACTTCTTGTCGCACACACGGGCCATGGGGATGTCGTAGCCGGCGGATTTGTCGTCGCCGGGCCGCCGCACGCGCACACGGGCGTTCTCCGGGTCGTCTTTTTCCGTCGAGACGATGTTCTCTGTGGTCAAGTAGTAGTACGGGTGCCTGGGCGAGCGGGCCATGTCCTCGCCCTTGGCCAGAGACAGCGCCGCGCCGACCAATGGCCGCGAATCCTCGGTAAATCCCTCGAGAAAAGCCTTCTCATCCCCCAGCATCGCCGCCGCCGCGGTGCGCAGAAGCGCCGTCTCGGGCTGCTCGTCGTAAATGAGCTTCCAAGCGAGCACGAGGCCGCCTATCAGCAGCAGCAGCACCAGGAGGGCGATCAGAACCTTCTTCAATGCGGACCTCCAGCCCCGGCGCGCGCCGTGCCGACCTCAGCGGGTCTTGATGGCCTGGGCAAAACTGTCCATCTCCAACAGGTCGATCTTCCAGCGCCCTTGCACCAGCACCATCGGGACATCCACCTGACTTTTTGCTGACTTGCCCTTGACCTTGACCACCGCAGTGGTGTCGCTGGTCTCTTCCACCTTGACGATTTCGCCGGCTGGCAGCACCGACGGAGGCGGCTTACAGGTGACGAACACCTTGAATTGCCCAGACGAGGTCTTTTCAACCTCCGGCGCGGCGTTGATCAGCCCGGCGGCCCGCGGTTCGACGAATTTGGCCAGCTCGGCCAGGGCGTCGTTGAGGCGCTCCTTATTGCCGCAGGAGGTCTTGTTCACCTCGGCCAGGGCATCGCGGGCGTTGAGCAGCACAAGCTCAGGGGAATCGCGGCAACCGGCCAGCAACAGCAGTGCGGCGATCACCCAGCCCAGAGGCCGGCGGGAGCGAATCAGGTTGGGTAGAGACAGCGGCATGCGGCGTCAAGTCGCACGCTTTGCCCCGTTTCGTCAAGGACCGCGCCGCCGCACCACCGCGCGGATCCAGAGCGTTTGGACATAATACCAGACGATCACGCGTCTTTTTGCCCACATACTTCTTGGAAACCGGCCCCTCTGCCGCGCTGTGGTGATCGACGGGGCCGCCGCACCGCGCTATCCTCGCCGCAACAGGAGCGCACCGTGGATTTTCTTGCTTCCCTTGAGCAATTCCCTGATTCAACTGAGGCCGCCGCCACAGAAGCGCTGCCAGAGGTGCCCGGGGCCCCTGGGCGCGCTCCGCGGCCAACGCGCAAGTCCAAAGGCGCCGCCTCCGCTTCTACCGGCCCAGGGCTGCCCGCAGTGCGCGTGTCGACAACCCATCAAAGCCCGCACAGCGCCGCGCGGTTTGTGGCGATCGCCGGCAATATCGGCGCTGGCAAGTCGACCCTGACGGGCTTCTTGGAGTCCAACTTCCAGATCAAGCCGTTCTACGAGCCCAACGATGCCAATCCCTATCTAACTGACTTTTATGGGGATATGCGCGCCTGGGGCTTTCATTCGCAGATGTACTTTCTGTCCGCCAAATTCCGCGCCCACCTGGAGCTGGCCCGGCGCCTGGGCGAAGAGCCGGCGGTGACTTTTGTGCAAGACCGGACGATCTATGAAGATGCCGAGATCTTTGCCCGCACCTTGCACACCCGCGGCATCTTGTCCGACCGCGATTTTGCCACCTACGATTCCATGTACCGCGGCATCCGCGATGCCCTGCCCCGCCCGGACTTGTTGATCTACTTGCGCTGTTCTCTGAAAGGCCTTCAGAGGCGGATCAAGCTGCGCGGCCGCCCAGAAGAGCAGGCGATGGACCCGCGCTACCTCAAAGCCCTGCAAGATGCCTACGATGCTTGGTTCGCCAGCTACGATCTGGGCCCCACTGTGGTGATCGAGACAGAAAACCTCGACTACCTGCAAAACATCGTCGATCGCATCGATCTGGTCGACGCTCTGGGCCGACTACTAAAGCGCTGAGGCGACCGCCCTATCGCGCACCGATCTCTGCGCCGCGCTTCCCGCATCCGCCGGTACGCCGTACACTCCTGGCCGCGCTGGGCCAACGGGGCCCGCCAATGCTTCCCCTCTGCGCCGCGAGGGCCCATGCCCTACTCCATCCATCAACGCCCCCAGCTGCTAGGCCGCCTGCGCACAGAGGTATTTGACCTCTTGGTGGTCGGCGGCGGCATTACCGGGGCCGGCATCGCCCGCGACGCTGCCCTGCGCGGCCTCAAGGTCGCCCTGGTCGAGCGCGGCGATTTCTCCATCGGCACCTCATCGCGCTCAACCAAGCTCATCCACGGCGGCTTGCGCTACCTGGAGATGGGCGATGTGGGCTTGGTGTTTGAAGCAGTCAGAGAACGCCAGCGATTAATGCTGCTCGCCCCGCACCTCGCCCGCCCTCAGTCCTTTGTGTTGCCGGTGCAGAAGCACGTCAAGCACTCGGTTCTGATGCTCGACATCGGCCTGACGGTCTACGATTTTCTCGCGTCTTTTGCCGGCGTCATGCACCACCGCGCCGTGCGCACCAAGGCCCTTTTGCGCATGGAGCCGCGGCTGCGGGCAGAAGGATTGTCGGGCGGCGTGCGCTACTTTGACGCCACGACTAACGATACGCGCTTGGTGCTCGCCAATATCCGCGGCGCGGTCGAGGCCGGCGCGGTGGCGCTGTCGCGGGTGAGCTTTGTGGAGCCGCGGCTCAAAGAAAACAAGCTCAAAGGCGCAACCGTGCGCGACGAGCTGACCGGCGAGCTCATGCCCGTGGCCACCCAAGTGGTCATCGCCGCGGCGGGGCCCTGGACCGACGAATTCATGGGGCGGTGGAAGGGCAATTCGACGATGCCAGCGCTGCGCCCCTCCAAGGGTGTGCATGTGGTGGTGCCGCGGGCGCGTCTGCCGCTGACCCACGCGGTCACGATGACTTCGCCGCTGGATGGCCGGGTGGTGTTCGCGTTGCCCTGGCCCAACGCCACCGTCTTGGGCACCACGGATACGGCATACGACGGGCCGCTGGACGAGCCGGGTTGCACCTGGGAAGACGCGAACTATCTCGTCGAGACCGCCAATGGCTGCCTGAGCCCGGTGGGCGATCCGCTGACCGTCGGCGATATCGTCTCCACCTGGTCCGGCATCCGCCCGCTGGTCGCCCAGACCGGGGCGAGCGTCTACAAGACCTCGCGCGAGCACATCATCACCACCGATCCCCGCGGCCTCGTGGCCATTGCCGGCGGCAAGCTGACGACCTACCGCGTCATGGCCGAACAGACGGTGGATGAGGCGATCAAGCTGCTCCCGGCGACCCGCGCAGCCGAGCTGAAGCCGCCGAGCACCCAGACCCTGCCTTTGCCCGGCGCCACACAATTTTCCAGCAAGCAGCGGCCGTTGCAGCAGGTCGCTCTCGATCTAACAGCCGCCGGGGTGGACAAAGACTGGGCCCAGCACCTGGCCGACAACTACGGCAGCGACGCGCCGCAAGTGGTCGAGACCTGCCGCACTACCGCCCAGGGAATGGACCTGGCTATCCCAGAATTGCCTTGGCGCATTGGGGAGTTGGCCTGGCTGACCCGCGAGGAAATGGCCCTTGACCTGGTGGATCTCTGTGTTCGCCGCACCCAGCTCTACTACAGCGCCGGGGACGCCCTGATCGCCCAGGCGCCGCGGCTGGCGGATTTGCTCGCCCAATGGTGCGATTGGCCGGCGGAACGCACTCGCGGTTTAGCCGATCAGTTGGTAGACTACATCGTCAACCACCGCGTCGCTGCGCGCGAGATTGCCGATGCCGCGTAGCCGTCCCCAAGGCCCCGCCCAGAGCGCCGTACGCCCATTTGGGCCCGCGGATGGCTTTGCCGTGGCCGCCACGCCGGCGGTTGTGCCCGAGCCTGCGGTCGGTCCCAAGCCAATGCCCGCGCGGAGTTCCGGCCCTGTCCTGCCGCCGCTCAACCAAGTCGCGTACATTTGCGATCGCGCCAGTGCCCTGGTCCGCGACCTGCTGCGCCAGCCGATCGATCGGTGGGACAAGCACGACCAGTCGCCCGTGACCACCATCGATCTCACGGTAGATGCGTTTCTGCACAAGGAGTTGCGCGCCCTCATGCCCGAGGCCGGCTGGCTCTCTGAAGAGACTGCCGACAACCCCGATCGCCTCACCCAGCGCTGGCTTTGGGTGGTCGACCCGATCGACGGCACCCGCTCGCTCATCGCCGGCAAGCCAGAATTCGTTGTTTCTATTGCTCTTGTTGAGACAGGCGTGGGTCCACACCTGGGGGTCATCGGCAATCCGTCGACGGGCGAATTGTGGAGCGCGCAAGTCGGCGCTGGGGCTTTTGACCGCGACGGCAAGCGCTTGCAGGTGCGGCAGAGCTGGAATCCGGACGACGCCCGGCTGCTCGTTTCGCGCTCCGACATGCGCCAGTCGCTGTGGGAAGGCGTGGCGGCCGAAGCTCACCTCAAGAAGGTCGGCAGCTTGGCCTACAAAATGGCTTTGGTCGCCAGCGGCTTGTATGACGGCCACGCCACGCCAACGCCGCGATCAGAGTGGGATGCCGCAGCAGGCGCCGTGTTGCTGGCTGAGGCGGGCGGATTCTGCGCCGATTCCCACGGTAACCCGCTGCTTTTTAACCAACCGCGCCCGCAGTATGACGGTTTTGTGGTGGCCTCAGCGGCGGCATTTCCCGCCCTGCTTGAGATGGCCCGGCAAACCTCTGCGCACTGGCAGGCCTTTTTGCGCAGTGGCGCAGCGCGGCGATGATATTGGGGCGGCGATGATATTGGGGCGGCGATGATATTGGGGCGGCGATGACTATGGGGCGGCGATGACCATGGGAGTGACGATGGTGCGGCGGATCTCGACCCGACCCACGGCTTTTGCGGCAGTATTGCTGGCGGTCCTGGGGCTGTTGGTCAGCAGCGGTTGCGATCGCTCGTGTAGCCGCCTGGCCGAGCGCCTGTGCGAACAAGCCAGCCTCTCCGGCGACAAGAACGCCGCCGAACACTGCGAGGCTTGGCGCGCGCGGGCCAAGCGCGTATCCAAGGAGTCGTGCCAGGCCGCGCTCAAGCGCCTGGACCAACAGCGATGAGCGGCGAGCGTGAACCGATAGACCGCGAGCCGCAAACGCCCGGACTAGTTCCGGATCCATCCAAGGATCCAGCCGGAGATCCAGCAGTTTCTTCGCCCGCGGCCACCGATCAGCCGCCAGGGAGCTTTCTCGAGCGCCGCCTACCCGGCCCGCGCTGGGCCTGGGCGCTGATCGCCGCGCTTGTGCTTGTGGGAGGCATCGCTGGGCAATTCTCCGGCCGCGGCTCGCCTGAAGCCGCAGCGACGCTGGTTCGCTACCAAGTGCGCACGCTCAACCTGATGTGGCGGGCCAGCGCCTGGATCGGCGCCACCAGCGACGGCGAGGGCCGCCTGCTGATGAAGACCACGGAGCGCAGCGCGGGAGCCAAGAGCCGCAGCGCCGCGGAGTCCAAACAGGAGACGACGGACGTCCTGGGCGGGCTAGGGCCTGAAGGCCTGGATGAATTGCTCACGGAGGCGCTGCGCGTAGACCAGCTCCTGGCGGCGCGGACGGATGTGCGAGGCGGCGGTGCCCTGGCGGAAGAAGTCGTCGCGCACTGTCTGGCCACGGAGCAAGATCGCTTGGCCGCGCGCTTGATTCTGCGCCTCAAGACCAAAAGCGCGGACACGACGGCCTTGGCGGTCTTGCTGCCTGGCCAGGCCACGGCGACCGAGTCGGCTCGCACCGCGCTCAAGGCCGCCAAAGAGCACAGTCAGACCACGGGGTTTGGCCGCAATTGGAGTCCTTGGACCCGCGATCGCTTGCGCCTGCGCTTGGCTGTCGCGGCCGGGTCGAGTCCGCCCGCCGGCCTTGCCCTGGACCTCATGGAACGCGATCGCTTCGTCGCCGCGAGCGCCTGGACCACCCTGCAACTGGCTCTCTTGGCTCTGCTTTTTGGCGTCGCCACGGCGCTTGCTTGGTCGTTCCGCAGCCAGGCGGAGAGAGCCCGCGGCCGACCTCGCTGGGCGTGGCTGCGCGATCGCTATCCGGGATTGCCCAATGACAACCCCTATCTACCAGACCCCTTGGTGCCGTGGGTCGCGGTGGCGGCGTGGATGCTCGCCCAGTTTGCCGCCGCGCCGCTTCAGCTGCTGCCGGGGATGCGCCATCCGTCGCCCTTCGCCGCGCTCATCAGCGCCATGGTCGGGCTGATGGCCGTGCAGGCCCTGCTCGGCTGGCTGTCGCCCGCCCGCGTGCCCGTGGTGACTGCGGCGCGGCTGGGCGGCGATCCGGCGATTCCCTGGGCCGTGGCGACCACTGCGGGCCTTCGCGCCTTGAGTCTGCTCCTCCCGTCGATGCTCGCTGCTGCGCTTTTGTCGGCGCTGCTGCTGCCACAAACCGATGAACTGCACGCCGCCGTGGACCTGTCGCTGGCCCGCTCCGACGCCGTAGGTCTTGTAGCCATGGGCCTGGCCGCTGTGGTGGTGGCGCCCTTGGCAGAAGAATTGCTGTTCCGCGGCATCGTGTTCCGCCAGATTCGCCAACGCCTGGGTTTTGCTCCTGCGCTGCTGACTTCGTCGCTGCTCTTCGCGGTCATGCACGGCGATCCGTCGCAGATGCTGACCTATAGCGTGCTGGGCGGCGGATTTGCCCTGGGCTATGCCTGGACGGGCTCGCTTTGGACCCCCGTGATCATGCACGCCGTGTGGAACCTCGCCACGGTGGTGCTGATGAACTGCGTGGTGCTCTCTTAGGAATTGTCGCGGGCTGCGAGCCGTCCAATCCGGCAGCGAGGTTGCTCTTGGTGGCAGCGGCGGATTTCTGCTATCCTGCTGGGTTTCGTCCGCCCACTCGCCTTTTGGGCCGTTTGCCACGGGAGCCGCCATGCGCCACCTTCGCCGCACCTCTGCTGTTTTGTCAGGCCATGAACCGGATTTTCCCCGCCCTTCTAAGGGTTTGGCATCCTCGCCCTGGGCGGTGGCCCAAGGAGTTCTGACCGCGCTTTTGGCGTGCTCGACCCTAGCGGCGTGCAGCGACGACTCGGCGGGAACGGCCAGCAAGACTGTGGATCCCGCGGCAGCGGTGGGTCTGCCGCCGGCTCAGTTCAACGCCATCAGCGAAGTCGACACCACCTTGAGCGAGACCAAAGTCAAAGCGGGCACGCTGGTGGGCGTGACCTGCACGGGCATGCCGGGCTCGGTGCTGATCCCCAAGCCGACTTTCTCGGTCACGCCGTCCGCCGGCGTCAAGATTCAAGCCGATGGAAAGATTCTTCCTGAAAAAACGGGCACCTATACCGTAGCCTGCACCGTAAGCAACAGCAAGAAAGTCGTCGACGTGACGCCCGTGCAGCTCACGGTCACCGCCGGCCCCGCCGCGACGTTGATCGCCACCGTGTCGCCCGCGCTGATCAAATCGGGGGACACGGCCGACGTGAATTGTTCCGGTGTCGACGCCTACGGCAATGCGATCGGCAAAGACGGCGAACAGTTTAGCTTGGAAGTCACCCCCGCCGATCTCGCCAAGCCCGAGGCCGAAAGTGGCGGAACCAGCCAGAAAGTCAGCGGTCTCAAAGTCGGCAAGGGCGATGTGCGCTGCAAAATGGCCGACGCCTCGGCCAACGTCCAGGTCACTCCCGGCGCGCTGGAAGTCACCGCAGGCGCCGCGGTCAAGACCAAAGCTACGGTCACGCCTGGCGAATTGGCTGCGGGCGAGGGCAGCGCAGAGGTCGTGTGCACTGCTGAAGACGCCGCGGGCAATCCCGTCCAGAGCGCCAACTTCACCATCGACCCGCCCGCTGGCCTGACCTTGAGCGGAACCAAGCTCAGCAGCACCAAGGCCGGCAGCTACGACATCACCTGCGGCCTGAGCGGCGTCACCAATAAGACCCCGGGCGTGCTGAAGATTATCCCGGCGGCGCCTGTGCTTTTCGCCTTGGGCATCGAGCCCAACCAGCCGATCTACAAGCAGGCCGAGACGGTCAAGGTCATGAGCCTGGAGCAGGACAAGTACGGCAATATCGCCAAAGTCCATGTTAAGACGGGTGTTGCCGTCGATCCGCCGGAAGCAGTGACGGTCAACGCGGGCGGTGTCAGCTTTGACCTCGCCATGGACGGCTACACCACCTTCTCGTACACCCACCCCACGCTCAAGACCGGCGACGGCAGCAGCACGGGTACCGTCAAGATCAAAGTCGATTCCAACGGTCCGCTGCTGTACATCGCTTCGCCCAAGCGCGGCGCCACCCTCAACGTCGGCAGCTCAGGCGGCGCAGATTCCACCGTCAACGTCACCGGCACCATCGCCGACGAACTGAGCGCAATCAAGGTCTTTACCATCAACAAGACCAACGTTTCCTTTAAGAAAGACGGCAGCTTCAGCTTCCCCATCGCCTCGGTGCAGGGCATGAATCCCATCCTGTGGGAGACGGAAGACGAGTGGGGCAACAAGCGCGCCGGCGTGCAGACCTACTACTTCTCACCCAAGTGGTATCCAGGCGACACCGCCAAGCCCGCGGACGCCATGGTCACGAGCGGCATCGGCTTTTGGATGAGCCAGTCGACCCTGGACAACGGCCCGCCCCACAAGCACGACAAGCCGGACGATCTGGCGTCGGTGCTCGAGATCGTGTTTGGCTCCTTGGATCTCAAGGGCTTAGTCGGCGCTCAGGGCTTCCCGATCAACCAGAACCTGCTGCTGATGACCATCAAAGACATCAGCATCCAGTCGGTCAAGTTTGGCGACCCCAAGATCAACGACGGCTATCCTGAGCTCGGCCTGACCGTGATCAAGGGCGGCATTCACCTCGCCGGCAAGATCCACAAGCTCGACGTGGTGTTGCGCCTCAATGTCGAGACCTTTGGCGCCAAAGGCTATCAGGACTTTGTGGTCACGTCAGACTGGATCAACCTCGAGTCCGACCTGATGATGTCGCTCGATCCGCTGACCAAGAAGCCCAAGACCGAGCTCAAGAACACCAAGATCAAGATGCAGACCTTCAAGATCCTGTTGGGTGGCAACAGCTTGCCCGCGCCGCTGGACGGTTGGGTCTCTCAGGGCAGCAACTTCCTGATCAACATCATCGACTCGTTCATCGGCACCACCTTTACCGGCTTGCTCGAAGGCATCTTGCAGGATCAGCTGCAAAAGCAGCTCGGCGGCGCCTTGGGCAGCGCTTTTGAGGGCCTGGCGATCAACACAGAACTGCCCATGAAGCCGTTCATTGGTGCCGGCGAAGAGGTCAAACTCAAGCTGAATTCAGGCCTTGGCCTGCTCGACTTCAAGGCCGGAGAGGGCATCTTGGTGGGCCTGGATGCGGCGATGACCGCACCTCACAAAGTGCCGCATCAGGTGTTGGGTTCGATTGGCCGCGGCGGCTGTCTGGTGCCTGGGTCCAAGGAGATCTTCAACCCGGCCCTCAAGTACGCCCTGGAGATCGGCCTGGCCGACGACTTTGTCAACGAACTGCTGTACTCGCTGTGGAACGGCGGCTTGCTGCAACTTAAGATTGGCGCTGAAGCCCTTGGTTCTGTGGACCTCAATCAGTACGGCGTCAAGGACTTGTCCATTGAAACGGACTTCCTGCTGCAGCCGATGCTGAACACCTGCTTGACCAAGGACGGCACGCTCAAGCTTCAGATCGGCGACCTGGGCATCCGCGCCAAGCTCAACTTCTCCGGCACCCCGGTGGACGTCTACATGTTCGCGACGCTGCAGGCCACCGCCGAGCTCAAAGCGGTCGACAACCCGACGACCAAGCAGAAAGAGATCGGCTTTGCCCTCAAGGGCGTCGACCTGCTGGAGCTCGAAGTGACGCAGATCAATGCGGAAGCCGCCAGCCTCAAGGACCTGTTCGCCACGCTGATCAAGACGATCATGGTGCCCAAGCTGCTGGAAAGTCTGGGTAACGGCCTGGGCGGCTTCCCGCTGCCGGAGCTGGACCTCAGCTCGCTGTCGCCGGCGATCCCAGCTGGCACCAAGTTCGCCCTGGAGATCCAGACGATCACCAATGACGGCGGCTACACGTATCTGCGCGGCAAGATCAAGTGACGCAGCGGCTTTGGGGGTGAGGTTGCTTTCGCCCGCCCGAAGCGCTAGCGTGCCTTTAGCGCAGGTGCACAGCCTGCGATTCGACCTCCCCGGCTCTGGCCTCTGCCAGCCTCCACCGCGATTCTGTCGCATCTGCAGGTGAATCTATGCGCACCCTTGGTGGCCGCACCACACGTCTCGGTCAAGGCTTGGGCCTGACCGCGCTGACCGCTTTGATCGCCCTGCCGGCCTTGAGCGGTTGCGGGACCTCCACGACCACCAACAGCAACATCGCGGCTGGGGTGGACTCTGTGGGCGGTGACAGCATTGGCGGCTCGGACAGCGCGGGAGGCGACGGCACCACCATAGCCGCAACGCCCGTGATTGACCTGGTGGTGGACGCGAACCGCGACGGCGTGGCCAAGGCCAGCGATCCGGCCGACCAGGACAATGAGACGGTGCACAGCGACGCATTTGGCGCGATCTTCCTGCCCAATCTGGACGACGACGACAACGACCGCGTGGAAGACTTCTTTGATCTCAATGAGGTCAACGCGGAAGATGCCAAGGACTTTGCGCCGATTCAGCTCCAAGCCTGGAAAGATGCCCCAGAGGGCACCGTCGCCAAGCTGAGCGTCGAACCGGCCGACAAGGTGCGCGTCTGGGGCAAAATCGGTGGCAGCTGGGCGCTTTTGGCCGGGTCTTTTGACACCTGCGACACCGCCAGCAACTGCAACCCGACCGGCGAAGTGCCGCTGAGCCTCGACCTGCTGCGCAGCGGCGTGGAGCTTGGGATTGAAGGCCGCGAATTCGATATGGATTCAGCGACTGGCTGGAATGGCATCGCCACGGTCAAGCTCAGCGTGGTCGACAAAGACGGCAAGCCCGTGGTGGCCAAAGACGCCGCCGACGGCACCGACTCCGTCAGTCTGGAAATCGCTCGCTGGATGCTCAACGGCAACGTCTCGACGTTTGACAACATGTGGTCGATGAAGTGGGGCTCCACCTCCAACGCCGCGCCGTTCAACAAGGATCTTACGTCGTCCACCACGGCGCAGGGCAAGGTGACTTACCAGACCTACTCCAACTGGGCCGACCAGTGGACGCAGGACTTCTTCCAGTCCGGCATCGTGCAAATGCCTGCCGCAGACGGCAAAGTCCAGGGCATGCGCGTGTTCAATGCCCGGCCGTGGGGCCGCGATCCTGGCGTCAAGAACCTGCCGATCACTTGGTTGCGCAACAACTATTTGGGTCAGGACAAGGCGATCCTCGCGACCTACAAGAAGGCCGAGACCGGTGGCACCTACGACTCGCACGGCAACCACGACCTGCTGCCGCCCTACACCAAAGGCGCAGAGAGCTTCCCGTACGGCCGAATCATCACGGGTTCAGGCGTGCTGCCAGAGACCTGGGCCTTCTACAACGCCCAGAAAGTCCAGGGTCCGACACTCGTGGTCGACACGACTTGGCTGTGCGTAGGCCACGTCGACGAGACCATCAGCTACGCTCCGGCGGCCACTCCGCGCGGCTGGAAGCTGCTGGTCGCAGATGACAAGATGGCCAAAAAGATGTTTGAGGACGTCGACAAGAGCGGCAAGCCCAACGTGGTGTTCCCGGGTCGCAATGGCTACGTCGGCGACAAGTACCAGTCGATGGAGCAGACCGCCGCGGATATCCTGAAGAATGCTGACGTGTTGCAGGCCTCGCAAGAAGCGGCCATTGCCACGGCGGGCCAAGTCGATACGGTCAAGAAGGCCGTGGGTCTAACCGATGACGAGCTGTTCTCGATGCCGTTCCTCACCGAGAACATTAGCGAATTTGGCGGCACCTGCAAGCTGGCTTATCAGCCAGGCACCGTCAACTCAATGATCATGTACAATGAAGTGTTTTCGCCCAAGCCGTTTAGTCTGGTCGTGGACGGCAAAGACGTGTTCGAGACGGATCTGGAGACGCGTTTCAACGACCCGGCCAACAAGATGGGCGCGGACGGCAAGGGCATGAAAGTCAATTTCATCGACAACTGGTATGGCTACCACATCAACATGGGCGAAGTGCACTGCGGGACCAACCCAGAGATGGCGCCCAACCCTGCGCTCAAGCCGTGGACGATCAAGCACTAGGCCTCACCGCCTGGTCGCGCGTATCGCTGCACTGAACTGCATCCATTCCAGATTGTCCGGAGTTGTACCATGAAGAAGCTGACTTCTATCCTGACCGCCGGCCTGCTCGGCGCCGTGGCCCTGACCAGTTCGGCCTTTGCCCTTGGCCAACAGGGCGTCTTGCTGGGCAGCGCTGACCTGCCTGCCGCCAGCCGCGCCGCCCTTGTGAGCGCTGTGAGCGCCGACCAGGCCAAGCACCCCGACCTCTACCAGACCGTTGCCAAACTGCGCGGTTGCACGCCGGCGGGCTATGCCGATCGCCGCCGCCCCATGGCGGAGTGCGGCCGCGAAATGCGCTTGCTGGGGCCCCAAGGTCGCTGGGCGCTGGTGTCGGCGCTGGTGTTTGATGCGCCGCGCAGCAGCGATGGCCGCCAGCCGTACGCCAGTGAGAGCGACAAAGCGGCGTTTATCCGCGGCGCCGTGGAGACCCTGGGCATGCTGCGCGATCCGGCGCTGTCGCCCGTGCTGCAGGCGGCGTTTCTCCGCGGCGAAGCGCAGTTCCATGAGGTCTCTGCGCAGGCCCTGGGTCGCACGGCCACTGCGGCGGATGAGGCTCTGCTGACCCAGCACGCCTGGCAGGCGGGGCCGCGGCAGCTGGCCGCTGTGTCGGGTTTGGGCGAATGCAAGCGCCTCAGCAGCGCGCGAACGCTGGTGAAAGTATTCCAGAATGCGGGTGCACCGGCCGACAAAGTCGCTAACGCCCTGGGCCGGGTGGCCTCCGCGTGGGCTTGGCAGGCGCTGGTGCGCAGCGGTGCCGGCAGAGAAGAAGAAGCCGAGCAGATCCGCGGCATTGTCGCGATTGCCCTGGTGGACGGCCTGGTGCAGTATGGCGACGCCGCCACCGTCAAGCAGTTGACCGACGGCCTGATGATGACCGAGTGGCCTCGGGTGCCGGCGCTCATCGACAGTGCCGCAGCCGGCAAGGCGGGCGATGTGCAGGCGCGGCTCGCTGAAGCCAAGCGGCGCTTTGTCGACTACAGCAAGCGCTAGGTCCGAGTAGAAAGCAGGGGCTTGCGCAAACTCGGCTGTTGCGCAAGCCTTTGTTTGTTTTGCGGTTGTCGGTGCATAGGGAGGCAAACATGAGTCGGAAGCTGCTGCTTTGGATCGCCTTTGGGGCGAGCGCCTGCACCACTGCCCTGCCGCCACCGCCGCAGACGGACTCGCCGCCGCAACTGACTGTGGTGGCGCCGGTCTCGCCGCTCCAGCTCAGTCCTGGGGTGCTGCCGGCCTATGAGACTGCGGCAGAACGGGCCACCAAAGGCCAGTTTGACAGCTATGACGACTTTCGCATCGCCAACGCCCAGTGGTACGCCAGCACGCAGCCGCCCAAGGCCGGCACCTTCCGCGCCATGGCTGAATGGGAGCCGATGCAGGAAGTCTGGACGACGTACAGCGCCGGGATCCCCAGCAATAAGCCGGTGCGGCGCATGTATGCCGAGCAGACCAAGGCATTTGCCAGCGCCGGCCCGGTGCGGGTGATCCTGCCGGGCAATGCGGAGGCGACGGACTTTACCGCTGCGCTCAAAGGCGTGGGCATGACCCAGGCGGAGATCGACAGCAAGATCAAGTATGTGGTCCTACCGCACAACGCGATTTGGCACATCGACTACGGCCCGTTTCCCATCGTCGATCTGCAGGACGGCCACCAGAGTTTTGTCGATTTTGTGTACTACAAGAACCGCCACCTGGACGACGCGGTGCCGACGCGGCTGGCCCAGGACTACTTCAAGAACGTCACCACCTACCGCATGCCTTTTGCTTTTGAAGGCGGCAACTTCCAAGCCGACGGCCTGGGGACCTGCTCGACCTCCTACCGCGCGCTCAGCAACACCGGCTTCTCTGAGCTGACGGTGCGCAACATCCTCAAACGCTACTTGGGCTGCGAAAAGACCATCCTCATGAAGGACATCAGCGATGACGGCACGGGCCATATCGACATGTACTTCAAGTGGATCAGCGCAGATTCAGTGATGATCGGCGAGTACCAGGACAGCATTGAGGTCGACTACGACGGCGACGGCAAGCTCGACAGCATCGTCAATCCAGACAAGATCGCCGAGGCGATCAACGCCGACTTTAAGGTGCCGTACAAGCAGATTTGGGCCGAAAACAAGGCGCGGATGAATGAGATGGCGGCGCTGTGGGCCAATACCACTGCGCCCACCGGCAAGAAATACACCGTGTACCGTCTGCCGATGATGACGCGCTTTCAGGACCAGTACGGCGACGTGCCGCGAACGTTTATCAACTCGACATTCTTTAATGGTGTCAACGCATTTCCCACCTACACGACCAAGTCGTGCCGCAATCCCATGGGCAGCGTGTGCAAGGCCGACCCGGAGTGCGCGCTGGGCAGCCACTGTGCCGCCGGTCGCTGCACCCAGGGCGAGACCAGCCAGGGCTGCGATGAGCTGCTCGCCTGCTCCAGCGGCCAGGAGTGCAAGACGGACCCGATCAAGGTCGCACTGGAACAGAAGGCGTATGCGGTGTGGAAACAGGCGCTGCCGAGCTACAACCACGTAGGGGTGCGCTCAGACACCATCGCGCTGTGGTCCGGGGCCATTCACTGCATTACCCGGACGCTGCCGCAAAAGCCGATGGCCAAGAGCATCGCCGATGGCCTCTGCGTCCAGGGCACCTGCGGCTGCAGCAGCGGCGGGACCACCAAAGGCTGCAGCGACAGCGCCCAGTGCTTTGGCGGCTCCTGGGTGTGCGACTGCAACATCTGCAAAGGCAGCTGCCCCAGCGGCAAAGCCTGCACGGATGACGCCGACTGCAGCAGCGACGGCAAGACCGTGGTCGCGGGCACGTGCAAAATCAACGCGCAGCAGGGCTGTTACGGCCAGGCTCCCAGCGGCGGCGGCAGCGCGGATCCTTGCGGCGGCGTGAGCTTTGAGGGCAGCTGCAGCGGCAAGACCCTGAACTACTGCGACAGCGGCTTGCAGAGCCAAACCTGCGACGGCTGCTGCGGTTGGGACGGCGCCAACGGCTATTACAACTGCCTGACCGGCAACGCCTGCAGCGCCTGCGTGGATGAATGCCAAGCCGGCCAGGGCGGTTGCAGCAGCCAGGGCACCCACACCTGGATCTGCGCCAAAGACGGCGCCTGCAACAAGAGGCTGTACTCTGTCTGCGCCAAGGGCTGCAACACCGCGACTGGCAAGTGCAATAGCTCCGGCGGCGGCAACATGGTCGACCAGTGCCCGGGCGGCGGTGCGGACGCGGGAAGCACAGACGTGGCCAGCAGTGACGCGGGCAGTTCAGTGGACAGCGGCGGCACGCCGGACAGCGGCGCGCTCGACACGGCCAGCGACGATGGCCAAGCGGCCGACTCCTGCGTGGCCAGCTGCCAAGGCAAGTCCTGCGGCCTCAACGGCTGCGGCGGCAGCTGCGGTTCTTGCGGCAAGGGCTTTGCGTGTACCGATGAGGGCCAGTGCGTGGCCATCGCCGGGGACGCGGGCAGCCAAGACACGGGCAGCCAAGACACGGGCAGCGATGCGGGCGTCCTAGAGGTCAGCAAGCCCGACACCGCCGCTCAGCAAGACTCGGCCAGCGGTGAGGAAACGTCGGTGCCGGAAGATGGCGCAAGCGCGGACAGCAGCGCTAGGCCCTTGCCGGACAGCGCGGCGCCCCTGGCCGATGGCGTGTCTAGCACCGGCGATGTCTCCGGCTATCCGCCCGGCGCCTACGCGACCAGCGCGCCATCGTCTGGCTGCAGCGCGGGCAGCCAGGGCCATCCAGCCAGTGTCTGGTTGTTGGCGGCGGTCGCGGCATGGTGGCGGCGGCGCAGAAGCGCCCAGTGAGGCGCCGCTGGCTGTGGGTATCGCTGTTGGCCGGGCTGCTCAGTCCCAGCGCTTGGGCGCAAACCAAGGTCAAGACGACAGAAAGCACCGCGCTTCCAGACACCGAGCCGGGTTCGGAGCGCTGGGTGGACTATCTGAGCGGCGGCGCTTGGAGCAGTAGCAAGAGCGGCGAAGGCCGCAGTCAGCCGACGCCGTATCAGCCGACATGGCTTCCCGACTGGACCGCGCGCTGGCAGCTCGCCCTGCAGGCCATGGGCGCCGGCAAGGTGGCCTCGCCGCATCCTCTGCTGAAGGTCGAGCCGTTAGTCCTGGCGATCGCCGCTGACGAAGTCCTGGCGCCCGTTGCTGCGGCACCGATGTCCTGGCCGGGGCTGGCGTGCGCCCAAGGCCCTGGGGGCAAGACAATCACCCAACTACAGGTGCAGGTGCTCGCCGAAACGCCGACTGGTCAGGCGACCCTGGGGCTGCACTGGAGCTGCCGCAGCGACGATCGCCAGTGGCAGCGCCAAGTGCGGTTGATCGTCGAAGTGGACACCCAGGGGCGCTGCAGCGAGGTGTTTGGCGTGTCGATCGCCGGCCCGGGCGCGCTCGAGCGGCGCGGCGATCCAGCTTCTCTGCCGCAGTGGCCGCTTCAAGGGGCTAGGCTCGACAGCGGCAAGCCCGCGTGGGCGCTGGCGGGGGGGCGCGGCTGGCTGGTGCAGGTGGAAAAGCCCAGCCGCACAGGGTGGTTCTCCGAGCGCGGCCTGCCGACCCTGGAGTCAGAGGACCCCAACCTCCCTGTAGAGCTGGGTGCGCCTCAGCGGCAGCTGTGGTGGCTCGATCGCCGCGGCCGGCCCTTGGCGCAGCTACTGTCCAGCGCGTTGGACACTAAACAGCGCCCCCTGCCCTTGCCCAGAGAAGCCGTGCTGGATCTAGCGCTTGCCGCTGCCCAGGGACCCTTCTTGCTGCAGCGGTACGCCGTGTTGACGCCCCTGGGCCTGCCCACCCGCGCGGGCATTTGGGCGTGGCGCCTGGGTGAGCGGAACGCAGAGGCCTGGACAGTCGAGTTGCCGGCGCTGAGCGCCGAAGGCGTGTGGCATTGCCAGCCAGATACGGCCGAAAAGCAGCTGCGCTGTCAGTTTCACGGGGCGGGGGCGGTGCCGCTGCAGCTGGATGAACTGGCGCTAGAAGCGGAGCCGGCCCAGAAGCGCTGGCGGCCCCTGATCAAGCGCTAGCTCTACTTGCACGACGCGCAGGTCGATCCACTGCACGAACTGCCCAAGCCGCCGCTCGCCGTACAGCAGTCGCCGTTGGTCTTGCACGACGAGTCGCAGTAGCAGCCAAGCGTCGGGTGCTTGCTGCCGCAGTAGTTGTCGCAAGGATGCGCAGCCGTCGTCTTGCAGGTGCCCGTTGCGGTGTCGCAGGTGCTGCCGCTGCCGCAGGTGCCGCAACTGCCGCCGCAGCCGTTGTCGCCGCATTTCTTGGTGCCGCAAGTGGGCGTGCAGGTCGTCGCCTTGCAGTAGGTGTTGTAGTCCGCGCAACAATCGCCCGCGCCAACGCACGCCGTGTCGCAGTAGCACGCGCTGCCCGCGCTGTTCTTGCTTGCAAGGCCACACATACCTTTGCAGCCGCTCGTGCCCGTGACGCAGTCTTTTGCGCACGTCGAGTAGTTCTCATCCGCCGCGCACTTGCCATCGCCGCACGCGCTGGTGGCGGGGCAGTCCTTCGGGCAGGTCGCGTTGGACTCTGTGCCGGTGCAATACGTGTCGCCGCACTGGCTCGGGCAGTCGCTGGCGCACGTTTGGGCGTTCTCGCTGCCCACGCAATAGCTATCGCCGCAGCTGGTCGGGCAGTCTGAGACGCAGCTCTTGGGATTCTCACTGCCTACGCAGTAGCCGTCGCCGCAGGTGGTCGGGCAGTCGGCCGTGCAGGTCTTGGGGTTTTCTGTGCCATTGCAGCTGCCGTCGCCACAGGTAGGGGTCGCCGGGCAGTCCTTGGCGCAGTTGGCGCTCGACTCGCCGCTGTCGCACGTGCCATTGCCGCAGTACGGCTTGACGGGGCAATCGCTCACGCAGCTGCTTGAGGTCTCACCCGCTTCGCATTTGCCGTCGCCGCACACAGGGGCTTTGCAGTCCTTGCTGCAGTTGTCCTGGTTCTCTTTGGTGGCGCACTTGCCATCGCCGCAGACAAAACCGGACTTGGACACGCAGACCGACACATAGTCCAGCTTGGCGTTGTTCACTTCCGTGCAGGTCCAGTCGGTCGGGCAGCTGTCGATGCACTCTTGCGGGCAGGTCTTGTTGCCCGAACCGGAGGTGTGGCACACGCCGATGTTGCAGTCGCCGTCGCCCACGCAGGGGCAGCCGGTGCCACCCGGGCACTGCGAAGCGCAGTCCTTGATGCAGCTGGTGGCGTTTTCGCCGGCTTCGCAAGCGCCGTTGCCGCACTTGGGGGTCTTGCAGTCCTGCGGGCAGCTGATCGTCGATTCGCCGACTTCGCAGGTGCCATTGCCGCACTCCGCCGGGCCGACATCCTGGATCGCGTCGCTGCCAGTCGAATCCGGCCCAGTGGCATCGGCGGTCGTGGTGTCGGCGATGGTGCTGTCGCCGCCGACCGCAGTGTCCTGCCCACCACCGCTGTCTTGCCCACCGCCACTGTCTTGCCCGCCACCAGCAGTGTCCTTGCATACGGCGACCTTGGCGGTACCCACGCCTTCCTCAGCGCAATATTGGCCGGCGCCGCACTCGCCGAGCGAAGCCCAACTGCCGTCCTGGCACGCCACCTTGAGCGCTTTGCCGCTGACATAGGTGCAACCCTGCGAAAAATACTGCGGATCACACGGAGTGCCGGGCGCCCCACCGCTCAGCGCTGCCCCGCCGCCGCCACCGCCGCCGCCGCCCACTGCGCAGCCGGTCGCCAACAACCACCCCGCTAGCGCCGCCCATTTCGCGAACCCCTTGCCGATCATGCTCGCCCCCTTCCCCACTCGCGCTCGCCGTCTGCGCCCCACGGCACACGCTCGAGCTAGTTCCCTGGTTGACAATAACCGCCCTTGCAGACGGCCGCCGCGCCAAACAGCGCTGACGGGCACGCCGTCGCCCCGGCACAAGCGGCGAGCGCGCACACGCCTTGGTCGCACAGGCCACTCGGGCATCCCGGATCTGCAGTGCCTGTGCAGACTTGGGCGAGATCAGCCACCACCTGCAAGCTGGACTGCACCGTCGACGTCTGACCGCGATCGTCTTGAACCTGGACCGAAACCCCGTAAAGACCGGGCTGGGCAAAGGCGTGCTGCCACTGCGCCGAGGCGCTCTCTACCGCCGCGCTGCCGTCCGCCGCCTGAAAGCGAAAGCGCACCAGCCGCGCGCTCAGATCCGGCCGATCCTTGACCGTCGCCACCGCGGAATTGGCCGCGCTGAACGCAACCACGGCGCCCTGCCGCGCCACCCCGGGATGGCTCAACGCCGCCACCGGTGGCGGCAGCTGCGGAGCCGGCGAACTGTCATCGCAGCCAACCAAGCTGGCCAAAAAGCCAAGCGCGGCGAGCCCTTTCCCATTGCAGCCTCTGAGCTTCTTAACCCACCACATGGCCCACCAGATCGTGCGCGCCGGCCTCGGTGATCCGCACCCGGCGCAGTTGGCCGCGGCCGATGTCGTCCGGGGCATCGTTGATGTACACCACGCCGTCGATTTCCGGCGCCTGGCCCTGCGTGCGCCCCTGCAACAGCAGATCGGTCTCCTCAGACAGTCCTTCCACCAGCACCTCGACCTCGCGGCCGATCATCTGGCCCAGCAGTTCCGTCGAGATCTTCTCCTGCACGCCCATCAGCAGGTCGCGGCGGGCGTTCTTGACCGCGGTGGGAATCTGCTCGGCCATCCGCCCGGACAGGGTGCCGTCTTCGCGACTATAGGCAAAGCAGCCCACGCGATGAAACCGCTGTTCCTGAACAAAATCAACAAGCTGCTTAAAGTCCTCGTCGCCCTCACCGGGATGCCCCACCAGCAGCGTGGTGCGCAGCGTCAGGTCGGGGATTCGCGCGCGCAGCTTGGTCAGGAGCTGCTCCATGTCGCGGCGCGAAACCTTGCGCTTCATCTTCTCCAGCACGCGATCGCTGGCATGCTGCAGGGGCATATCGATGTACTTGCAGCAGTTCTGCGTCTCGGCCATGGCGTCGATCAGCTCATCGCCAAAGTTGTGCGGATAGGCGTACATCAGCCGCACCCACTTCAAGCCATCCACGTGCCCCAAGCCGCGCACCAGCTTGGCCAGGGCCTGAGGATCGCCAATATCTTCGCCGTAATGGGTCAGATCCTGCGCCACCAGGTTGATCTCCAGCACGCCGCGCTCCACCAGCTGCCGGGCTTCCGCTATGCAATCCTCGACGGTTCGCGATCGCTGCGCTCCACGCAACTTGGGGATAATACAAAAGGAACACGCCTGATTGCAGCCTTCAGCGATCTTGAGATAGGTCGAAAAGGACGCGGGCGGCACCCAGCGCGGCTCCAGGTGGTCGGCAATATACTCAGGCCGCCCCTTCTTGCCGCCGTACAAGGGCGCGTCGTGTTTGGCAAATCCCCCGGCGCCTTGCAGCCCCAAGCGCTCGCTGAGGCGGTCGTACTCGCCGGTACCGATAAAGGCGTCGACCTCCGGCATCTCGGCGGCCAGCTCTTCCGCGTGGCGCTGAGCCAAGCAGCCGGCGACGACCAGCTTGGTGCCCGGCCGCGCGACCTTGTAGTCCGCCAGATCGAGGATCGCGTCTACGCTCTCCGTCTTGCTTTCCTCAATAAAGGCGCAGGTATTGACGATGAGCAGATCCGCCGCTTCCGGCGTCCCCACCACTTGCCAACCGTCGCGCTGCAGCTGGCCGACCATCAGCTCGCTGTCCACGCGGTTCTTGGGGCAGCCCAGCGACACCAAGTGGACCGTCCGCGAATTCACTGCGCTCATGCGTATATGCTCCCTATCCCATGGCTTTTTGCGCTGGCGTTGCTGTGGCCGGGCTCAGAACTGTTCCGCTTCCGTGCCGACCCAACCGCTAAACGCTTCTACATCGAGCATATCGACGCGCAGGTCCGGCTGCAGATCGTACAGCTCATTCCAAGCGGTGTCAGAAAAGAAGAACTCCTGGCCGCTCTTGCCGATAACCCGCACCGCCCGGCCGTGGCGCAGGGCCAGCTCCACCAGGTCAGCGCCGTCGACCAAGCCGGAGAAATTGAAGTCCCCCGGGGTCGCAGTGGCCCACATGCGCAACAGCTTGCGCTGCACATCCAGGCGCACCCGCACC
>CAXNCS010000010.1:0-54123 GCA_964201005.1 Myxococcota bacterium | reverse complement strand
GGACAACCCTTTGCCGAGCTCTGCCGGCGCATCCAGTTGCCCGCCGTGGGCCAGACCGCCGGCGACTTGCCCGCCCTGGCTCTGCCGGCGCTCACGCTCCCCCGCTGGACCGCGCAGCGCTTGCGAAGAGAGGGTCTGGCCGTCGCCGGTCTCGCCGTGCGCCGGGCCGCTCTGGCCGCCGCGCTGGGCTACATGGCGGTGCGATTGCACGACGATCGCCTGGATGAAGCCAAGGGCAGCGAGCAAGACGCAATGCTACTGGGCAGCGTGTTGCTGTTGCGCCATCAGCAGTTGCTGGTGCAGGTCGCAGGTGCCTCGCTGGCTCTGGCGGTGCTGGAGCTGAGCCGGGCCGCGTGGACCCGCTACGCCGAGGCCATGGCTCTGGAAGCCCAGGTGCAAAGTACCTCCGCGGAGTGGACGCCGCAGCTGTGGCAGGCCAGCCTTCAGCGCTTTGCCCCGTTGGCCTTGGCGCCGGCGGCGCTGCTGTTGGCTGCAGGGCGATCGAGCGAAATCCCTTTGCTTCAAGCGGCGATCCTCGACCTAGCCGAAGCGCACCAGCTGATCGAGGACGGCCGCGACCTGCCAGAAGATCTCGCCGCGGGCCGGGTGAATTGGCCAGCCCAGCTCCTGGGTTTGGGGCCGACCAGCCCAAGCCCCGCGGCGACGCTCCTGGCTGGCGGCGCTGCCACGCTCGTCTCGGCCGCGGAGCCGGCGCTGCAGCGGGCGATGCAAGCGGCAGCGCGTATGGGCGATAGGGCCCTGGTCAGCCACCTGCAGGCCCGGCGCGCCGCGGGCTATCAGTGGCTTGACGCGCTGGTGCTAGGGGTTTTGGCGCGGATCGGCCTGCGGGCGGAGGCGTTGTCAAGCGGATGACGCTGCGGCTATGATGGGCCCGCGCACTCAACAACGACCGCGATTTTCGAGGCGAAAGGCGCATCAGGAGGGACCATGGCCAGTGAGACCCGTCATCAGCGCACTGTTCTGGAGGCGCTCGTCGGCCGCTATGTTCACGACCGCAGCTTTGCAGAGAGCCTGCATGTGGCGGTGCGGGACCAGCAGATCGGTCAGTTTCTTTCTGAAAACGGCTATACGGACGTTCACGAAGACGTCATCCGCTACTTGAGCGACAAGCCGACGGCCGACGCCGTTCGCGACGACCTTGCCCGCCACATGAGCGGTGATCTGAACGCCCTGGTGTACTGAGCCCTTCGGGGGGATACCGCA
Organism: Myxococcota bacterium; assembly: GCA_964201005.1. Classification (GTDB taxonomy): domain Bacteria; phylum Myxococcota_A; class UBA9042; order UBA9042; family UBA9042; genus SXRM01. Next base: position 52,899 of record CAXNCS010000010.1, on the reverse strand, counting down.
CCACAGGCTGGGCCCTCAAGGCCAAGGCCCATAAAGGCAGCGCTCATGGCCGCACGCGCAGCACCACTGGCCACTGCCCCACCCGGCGAGGACCAGTACCGCCTAGCTGTCCGCATCGCCTACCACCGCGGCGAGCGCTGGATCAACCATATCCGCTTGGGCTTGGCCGTAGCAGGTCTTGTCGTGCTCGGTCTCGCGGGGGACGGCAACACCCTGCTGGCCAACGTGGTCCTCTTTGGCCAGGCGCTGGTCTGGATCCTCTGGGTCGGCGTCGTCCGCCATCAGCTGCGCCAATACCCCAATTCTACGCCAGTTTGGCTTGGTCCAGCCAGCCTCGCTGTCGACCACGCGGTGATCGCCGCGACCTATCTGGCGGCCCAACACAACGGAGGTGGAATCGCCGAGTACTGGCAGGGCGGGGTGCTCAACCTCTTTGTGGTCATCAACGTTCTTGGGGGCTTGCGTCTCTCCCCCGCCACCTGTGCCTTTGGCGGAGTGCTGTCGCTGACCATCAATGGCGCGCTGCTTGGCCATTCCGCGCTGGCCCACGCCGCGAACATGGCCGCCCATTCCAGCTACGGCCACGCCGCCATTCACGTCCCCGACACGGCCGTCGCCATCCTCGTCGCCTCTCTCCCAGCATTCGGCGTGGCCCTGGTCAGCAAGCTGAGCCGCCAGCTGCTCTTGCGCGCGGAGACCGAGTCCGCCAAGCGCCACGCGCTCAAAGACGAATACACGCGTCTGGCCAAGTACTTGCCGCGCGAAGTGGTGGACGTGGTGATGCGCGATCCGCAGCGCCGCCAGCTGGACGGCCAACGCCTCGCCGCGACGATCCTGTTTGTCGACATCCGCAATTTCACCGCCTTGGCCGAGCGCATCCCGCCGGAAGAGACTGTGGCCCTGCTCAACGAGTTTTTTGCCGTCATGGTAGAAAAGCTGTTTGATTACGAAGGGACTCTCGACAAATTCCTGGGCGACGGCTTTATGGCGGTGTTCGGCGCGCCCATTCAGGTCGAGCAGGCCGCCACCCGATCGGTCATCTCGGCGATCGACATGATTCTGGCGTGTCAGGCCACCGCGTCGTTCTTGCCGGGCGGCGCCGGGCTGACCATGGGGGTAGGCATCGCCACCGGTGAAGTGATCTCTGGCACCATCGGCTCGCCTGATCGCCTTGAATTTACCTGCATTGGCCCGGCCGTCAATCTCGCATCGCGCCTGGAGGGGCTCAACAAGCGCCTGGGCACCACCTTGCTCATCGACGAAGCGACCGCCCGTCAGCTCGACCCCGCCATCGCCGCGGTGGACCAGGGGGATGTGCTTGTGCGCGGCCTGACATCCACCGTGCGGGTGTTTTCCGTCGATGCGCTGGGGCAAGACCCGGCCAAGCTCCGCATCCTGCGCGATTCCCTGCGGGCAAACCTGGTCATCCGCGGTCCTGACCGTGGCTGAGCTCAGCGCCGCCCAGCAGCGCCATCTGGCCCAAGTGCAAGAGCTTTACGACCGCTGGAGCCAGGTGTTTCTGCGCTGTGCCGGCCAGACCCACCAGACCGTGCTTCTGCCCGTGGGCCTTGGGCCGCGCGAGACCAACCTGGAGATGGCCCGGCGCCTGGGCGTGGTCGACGCCATGCTGCTCTTGGACGCGGGCTGTGGCGTAGGCGGTCCGGCCATCGATCTCGCCAGCGAGTTCAAGCACCTGCGCGTAGAAGGCCTGACGATTTCCCCTGCGCAGGTCGCCTTGGCCGCTGGAGAGATCACCGCAGCCGGGCTCGGCGAGCGCGTGCACGTACGGCAGGGCGACTACCACGCTTTGCCCTTTGGCGACGCGACCTTTGACGCCGCCTGGCTGCTGGAGAGCAGCTGCTATTCGCCGTCGCCGCCGCGCTTGCTGGCGGAGCTTTTCCGGGTGTTGCGGCCGGGGGCCCAGGTCTATCTCAAGGATCTCTTTGCCGATCCCCTGGCTAAGGGTCCCCAAGCCCAGCGCGACCGCCGCAAGCTCCGCCAACTGTGGGCCTTGCCTCGGCTGTGGCCGCTGGCTACCTGGGCCGGCTGGGCCATCCGTCAGGGCTTTGAAGTGGTGCGCGCCCTCCCGCTGCAAGACGCGACCAACCACTGGTATACCGGGGCGATGTTTGAGCTGGGTCCCAGGGGCTTTGCCCTCAACGAGTTTGGCCAGCATTTTGCCGTGGGCCTGCCCGCTGCGCCGATTGTCTGGGCGGAATTGCTATTGCGCCGGCCGGCGTAACTGCCTTAAGGACAGATGTTCATGCCGCCCGGGGTGCCGCGGTCGCGCGCGCCGCACTTGGGCTGGCCCGCGGCGTTGTCGAGCTTCCACACCGTCTTGCCGCCGTCCACCGCCGAGCTGAGCGGCATGCACTGGTTGGGCGCGGCGCAGTCGCTGTTGGTCTTGCAGGTCAGCGGCGCGGCGTCGTAGCTAGACATGCCGATGAGCGTGCTGTAGCCACAGGTTTGCGCGGCGCTGACCCAGCACTTGGCCGCGTCGTCGTTGCTGGTCGGGTCGAGCAAGCACTCCGGCTTGAGCATGGCCGACTGCCCCAGACCCCACGGCAGCGAGCCATAAGCCTGCTCATCGACGACCTTGCCCTCCGGGTTGATCAGCTGCAACTGCGTGATCAGCGGAATGTTCTGCAGCTGGAATGCCCCGGCCAGCGGCTGATCGACCCAGCCGTACAGCACCTGCAGGCCGTTGTTGAGCGCCACGTCCGCCGTCGCCGCCAGCACGCCGTAGGACTTGGGCGGCAGCAGCACCACTCCGCTCGCCGGGCTCAACACATGCTCGTAATTGCCCAGCTTTATCTTCCATCCCGCCAGATTGATCGCCTCGGCGGTCGGGTTGTAGACCTCCAGCCAGTCGCCCTTGGAGTCGGTCACGGCGTCCGGATCCACCATGATTTCCGTCCAGATCACCGTGCCCTTGGGCTGCGGCGGCAGCTCCTTCTTGCACAGGCTCGAGCAGCCGTCGTTGTCGGCGGTGTTGCCGTCGTCGCACTCTTCTTGCGGCCAGCCCGGCACCACCAGCGGCACCTTGGCGCTCAGAGACCAGTTGAACGCGCCGTCGTACACCGGCGATCCCGCCTGGGCCTGCGTGTCCTTGACCGTCAGCGACCAGCTCCCCTTGAGGCTCTTGCCCAGCCAGTCGCCGTTCAGGTTGCCGGCCACAAGCGGGTTGGTGTCGTTGAACTTGGCCTGTAGGGCCGTGCCGCTCTTGTCTCCGGTGTAGAGCACGTAGGGCTGCGCCGTCGCAGGCGCGTACAACTCAATGACCAGCTTGGACACATCGGCGTTGGTCGCGGAGAAATCGATCCACACCTGCTGGGCCAAGCCCGCGTCGGCAAAGCTCAGCGTGTCGGTCACGCCGGCGTTAAAGCCGTCCTTGATCTTGACGTCCGCCGTGCCCTTGACGGTGGCGATGGTGGTCTGGCTCGCCGCGTTCTGCACGATGCCGTCGCCGCACTTGGGCGCGGGCTTGCACTGCTGGCTCAGGCACACCAGACCCGTGCCGCACGAGCTATTGTCGGCCTTGCCCTCGCACGGATTGACGCACGGCGGGTTCGCTTGGCCCGGCGATCCCCAATCGCCCAGACCGTAAGGCTCTTTGCCGTTGCACCAGTTGGCGTATAGGTCGTTCTTGAGCGGGTCGTAGGCCGCCGGCTCCAGCTGCATCGACTTGCCCTCCACCACCGGAAAGCCGACGCTGCTGGGGTTGCTGGTACACGCCGCCGGCGGATTGGGCAAGGTGCACAGAAAGCCCTTGGGCGAAAACGCCAGCTGATCGATGACCTTGGCGTTCCACTCGAGCACGATATCGTCCGCCACCACGTTGTTCAGGGTAAACGGCGACGGCGGCGCGATAAACCAGCCGTACTGCACATTGGCACCGCCGTTCAGGCCCTTGTCCGTCGAGCCGCCGACCACAAAATACCCTTGCGGCGCAATGATCAGCGGCTTGTCCGCCGTCAGCGTCACCTTGTTGGCCCCCTGGTCGCGAAGCACCCATCCATTGACATCAATAGGCAATTCGCCGGGATTGTACAGCTCGACCCACTCGGCGGGCTCATCGTCCGCGGCCTTGGGATTGACCATCACTTCCGTAATGATCACCTGGCCCGGGCTGAACAGCTCCTTTTGACAGTTCAGCGAGCAGCCGTCGCCGCCCGCCTTGTTGCCGTCGTCGCAGGTCTCGGCGCTGTCCACCGTGCCGTTGCCACACAGCGGCGAGTCGCAGGCGTCGCCAAAGCCGTCGGCGTCCAGGTCGGCCTGCGTGCTGTTGGCCGTGGCCACGCAATTGTCGCAGAGGTCGCCAAAGCCGTCGCCGTCCTGGTCCACCTGCTTGGGGTTGGCCACTTTGGTGCAAACGTCGCAGGCATCGCCCAGCTTGTCTCCGTCTTGGTCCTGCTGGTCCATGTTGCCCACAAACGGGCAGTTGTCGCTCTCGTTCATCACCAGATCGCCGTCCGCGTCCTTGCCCGGCGCCGCACAGCTGTTATTGGCGCTGCCTGGCGTGCCGTAGTTGCCCTGACCGGACGGGATCGCCGTCTCCGCCACACACCAGTACTGCTTCTTGTCGTTCTGCGCGGTGGTGGCGTAGCTGGGATCGAGCTGCAGCGAGTAGTTGGTCTTGACCGCCGGCGTGTCAGTGCCATAACTCACTGCATCGACAATCTTTTTGCCCGGCACGTCCACCAAGGTCAGCTGATCGGCCCCGGGGTCCAGCATGAACTCCGCGCCGACCTTGTTAAAGCCGTAGGCCGCGGTCACGTTGCCGTTGTAGGCCTTGCTCGTATTGGCCGCCAGCACCAGGTAGCCCTTGGCCGGCACCTTGATGTCATCGGCAATCGTGTGGGTTTTCTGCTTGCCCGCCACGCCTTTCTTGACGTCGAGGCGCCAACCCTTGATCGCAATCGCCGCCGCGCTGGGGTTGTAGAGCTCGATCCACTGGGCCTGGCCGTCGTCCAAGTTGTCGGTGTGGGCCAAAATCTCGTTGATGACGATGCTGCCAGGGCTGGCCGGCGCGGCAATGCAGGCCTCACAGCCGTCACCCGTAAAATCGTTGCCGTCGTCGCAGCTTTCGCCCGCGTCCAAGTCGCCGTCGCCGCACACGGCCGGGTCGCAGGCGTCGCCCTTGCTGTCGCTGTCGGCGTTGGCTTGGTCTTCATTGGGCGCGTCGGGGCAGTTGTCGCAGCTGTCGCCCACGGTGTCCAGGTCCACGTCGCTCTGGGTGCCGTCGCCTCCGGGCGGATTGAACACCGCCGGGCAGTTGTCCTGCCCATCGGGTACGCCGTCCTGGTCCTGGTCCGGCGGCGCGGGGCAGGGCGGGTTGGCGCTGCCCGGCGTGCCAAAATCGCCGCTCGCGAGTTCGCTGGGCGAGCTACACCACGCTTTGGGGTCGTCGTTGGAGGTATCGCTGGTCTGGGTCACGTCCAGGGAAAGCGCCATGCCCTTCCACTCGGCAATCGGCCACGACACCGTCCACGCGACCTTGTCGATCTCGACCGGCGTGCCGGTGGTATAGGCTGCCTTGATGATCAGCGAATCGGCAAAATTCTTGAACGTGACGCTGGTGTAGACGTAGCCGATAGCGTTGCCGCCGTTCTTGGTCTTGTCGCCGTTCCGCCCCAGCACCATGGTCTGGCCCGGCTGCAGGGTCATCTTATCCAGGCAGCCCTTGATCACGTGCAGGTCGGTGCCACTCTCTTCTGTGATAGTTAATCCATTCAGATCAATGGCTTTGGCTGAGGTGTTCTTGACCTCAAACCACTCGCCCACGTCGTCCTTGACCGCGGTCGGCCAAATCATGATTTCTGTAATGACCAGGTCGCCTTTCTTGAGCAGCTTTTGCGGCGCTGGCGCTACGGTGGGCGGCGTGCACTTGGCGGCGCAGCTGCTGTCGGCCTGCAGCTCATACCCCACGATGCAATTGCACACGGCCTTGCCGGAAGTCACCGAGCACAAAGTCTTGTTTGGCGTGGTGCACGGGTTGGGCGAGCACGGGTTGCCGCTGGTGTCGGTCTTGATATCGGCGTCGCCGCTGCCGCCATCGGCGTCGTTGGCCGCGTCGCTGTCGCCTCCGCCGTCGGCCTTGCTGTCGGTCACCGTGCCGTCGCCGGGCTTGGTGTCGGTGGTCGCGACGTCTTTGATGTCTTTGGCTACGTCACCGCTGCCCGTGTCGGGAAAGGTGGTGATGTCGGGAAACCCGCCAAATCCATTGACATCATCGTCAGAGCTGGTGGGGGTCTCCTGTTCGCAGCCGGCCAAGGCGCCAAGCAGCAGCCCTGCGGCCATCAGCGCGGCCCACGGGCGTCGGCTCAGATAGGCTGGGGTGAGGGGAGTCGGAGCGGTGCGGCCCATCTGAAATTCCTCTGGGTTGCAGACTGCGGTGCGCATTGCCGCGCGACCAATCCTACAGCGCCCAAGCTTTCAGTATAGGTAACCCGCGTCCCGCGTTGCAAGCGAGCGAAGGGCCCCGGATTCGTCGCCTTGGGCGCAACTCGGCGTTGTCGCTCCGGTCCGGTCCTCAACGTACTTCCATGTACGCCTCCGGTCCAGTCCTCGCTCCGCCTTGATTTGCAACCCAATTCGACGATCCGGCAAAATCCACATGGTGGATTTTGGGGGCTTGCGCGCGCGGTTCATTCACCCCGGTGCGAGCAGGCGGCGCAGGAGTCGGTCCTGCAGGGCGCGCAGTGGGCCAGGGCCGATCTTGAGTCCGTTGAAAAAGAACGCAAAGACGTAAGCTTTGTCGCCGTTCTGCGCGTAGCCTGCCAGCCCAGACACGTCGTCCAGCGTGCCGGTCTTGGCAAAAACTTTGCCCTGGGTGTCGGGACCTTTGAGCCGGCCCCGCAGCGTGCCGTCCACCCCGCCGACCGCGAGGCTGTTGCGGAATTCGCCGCCCTTGGGGTCGCGGGCCATCGCCCGGAGCAGATCGACCACGGCCCGGGCGGTCACCTGGTCGGCGTGGTAGAGGCCTGAGCCGTTGGCGATGCGCACACCTTCCCAGTGAATGTCCAGTCCGTCCAAAGCCTTGCGCACGGCGTCTGCGGCCTTCTCGTTGGTCGCCGGCGCGCCGTTCAGCGCCAAGCCGACCTGCTTGAACAGCGTCTCGGCGTAGCCGTTGTGCGACTGCTTGTTGGTCACCGCGACAATCGCCCGCCAATCGCGGTTTTGGTGGCGCGCGACCACTTCACCAGCCGCGGCCTTGGCAAACACGGGATCGCCGACGGAAATACCCTGCTTTTCTAGCAATTTCTTAAAAACCCACCCGGCAAAATAGCTGGCATCGCTGACCCGCCGCCGCCCGGAGCCCACCGCTTTGGCCTTGACGGAGAGCACGCCCGTCACCAGCACCTCTGTGCCGCGGCCGGCGGGGCGCGTGACGATCGCCAGGGTGCTGCCTTTGCCGGCCTGGGTCTGCGCCTGATTGACCACGGTCACGGCACCACCGGCGTCGGGGGTGACGACCACGATCGGCGGAGCGCCTACGGCCCCGGGGCGCACCGCGACGGCCAGGGTCGAAGCGTCGACCATGGCGCCGCCCACTGGGGCGCGATAGGCGGCATCGGTCTGCTTTTCGTCAAAACCTTTGGGCAAGCGGTCGTCAAACACGCTGGCGTCGATGACCAGCCGCCGCAGCTTCTGTACCCCGCGCTGCTGCACCGCCGCGGCCAGCTTGGCCCAGTCGCCGTGGGTCATCGTCGGATCGCCCACCGCGACCACGTGCAGCTCGGCGTCCGCCCCTTTGCCCACAAGACGCACTTCCGTGGTGGGCTTGCGGTCCAGGTCCAGGGTGCGCACGGCCGCCGCTGTGGTAAACAGCTTGGCCACGGACGCCGGGTACACCACCTTGGCCGGATCGTGCTCCAGCACAGCCTTGCCGCTGGCCGCGTCGACGATCAGCGCCACGTACGGGCTCGACTTGCCGCTGGCGCCGCGCAAAATCGCCTGCAAATCCGAGGCCAAATCCGTGGTACGCGTCACGGGCGCGGCAGGTGCGGCGCTTTCAGCGGCGTCGTCCTCTGCTTCGGCGCCCGTCTCTGCCTTGGGGGCGCGGGCAATGGCACTTGCCGCGGCTGGGCGCACTGCGGCTGGGGCCCGGGCACTTTTGACCGCCGCGGCGCGGGCTTTGGCGCGGGCTTTGGGGCGGGCATCGGCACTTGGCGCTAGGCCAAAAGCCAGCGCGCAGGCAAACAGCATCAGCGCTGTGGTCCAGGTGCGGTGAACTGGGTACGTCATGGCCCCTCTCGGTTGGCGCTGGCCGGCCTCATCGCTTCAACGCGCAGCTGCACAGAGTGCTTGCCCTGCCAGACATTGCGGTCGACACTGCCGGCGGCATCGACGCGCTGGCCGCGCATCAGCCCGGCAAAAGCGCTCGCGGGGCCAAAACAATCGACCTTGGCGCGGGCATACAGCGGCTGCGTGCCCGGCACCGCCAGAACTCCACGCATCCACTGCTGATCTTTGCCTACGCGGTCGAACTTGGCCAGCTCCAGATCGCGGATCAGAAACAGCGGCTTGGCGTTGCCTTTGCCGTACGGCTCCAGTCGCTCCAGTAGGGCCACCAGCTCCAAATCCAGCTGATCCAAGGGCAATTCCGCGTCCAGCAGCAGCTCAGAGCTGCGCGGCAGCGGCGGCAAGTGCTGGGCGGCGTCGTCGCGCAGGCGCTGGTAGAGCTCCGGGACGCGGTCGGCGCGCAGGGTCATGCCTGCGGCGTAGGCGTGGCCGCCAAATCGCTCAAAAAGCCCTGAGGAAATGCGGCGAAGCCCCTCGACCAGGTCGTAGCCGTGGGCCGATCTCGCCGATCCGCGGGCCATGCCGTCGGCGTCGATGGCCAAGGCAATCGCAGGAACCCCCAACTGTTCCGCGAGCTTGGCCGCGGCGATCCCCACCACGCCCTGATGCCAGTCGCGGCCCGCCACCACCACGGCGTGGTCGCAGCAGGGCAGGGCCTGGGCCTGGGCGAGCGCTTGCCGGGTGACCTCCAAGGTCATGTCTTTGCGGCGGTTGTTCTCGACATCGAGCTGGGCCGCCAAGTCCTCGCCCACCTGCGGATCGGCAGTGACCAGCAGGCGAAACGCGGTGTGCGCATCGGCAATTCGCCCTGCGGCGTTGATCTTGGGGGCCAACTGAAAGCCGATGCGGTCGGACTGCACCCCGCCCAGCGGCAGGTGTCTGGCCAAGGCGCGGATCCCCGGCCGCGCGGTCGTGCCCAGGCGGCGCAGGCCGTGCCAGACCAAGGTGCGGTTGACGTCCTTGAGCTGAACCACGTCGGCAACCGTCCCAAGCGCCGCGAATTCCAACACGGTTTTCAAGTCGAACTGGGCGGCCCTCTGTACGCCGCGCCCCGCGAGCACCCGCCGCAGCCCCTGGGCCACCACAAAGGCCAGGCCCACCGCGCTGAGGTGCGGATCGGTATAATCACAGCCCGTTTGCTTGGGATTGACAAAAGCATCAGCCACTACGGGGGTTTGCCCTAGGGTGTGGTGGTCGATCACCACAAACTGGCCGCCGCGGGCCCGCACTGCCGCGACTTCTTGCCAGGCCGTCGCCCCGCAGTCGACCGAGACAAACAGCTCCGCGCCGCGGTCCAGCAGCTCCGCCAGGCGCTCGCCGTTCAGGCCGTAGCCGTCTTTGATCCGGTCGGGCAGGAACACCTGCACATTGTCGCCGCCGCCCAGCTCGCGCAGCACGCAATGCAGCAGCGCTGCAGCAGAGATGCCGTCAGCGTCGTAATCCCCGTAGATACAGATGGTTTTGCCGGCCTGCAGCGCGTCCGCGACGATCTCTGCGGCGCGTTGGCAGTCTTTGAGCAGCCAGGGATCGGGCAGATCGCGCAGCGCCGGCTCTAAGAAGCGCTTGGCGGCGTCCGCCGTGGCAATTCCGCGCAGGCTGAGCAGCTGTTCCAGCAGAGGCGGCAGCGAGGCGGCGCTCAGGGCCTGCAGCTGCCCTAAATCGGCGCTGCGCACCCGCCAAGGACTGGCCTGGCTCGCGGCGTTCGGCTCCACAGACTAGGCCGCGGGCGCAGCGGCCCCGGCGGCATCGCCCTTGACCAGCTCGGCCTTGCGGTTCTCAAAGCGGTGGTGCAGCCAGATGAACGCCGGGCTGGCGACAAAGATCGACGAGAACGTGCCGATGATCACGCCCAGCACCATGGCGAAGGCGAAGTCGCGGATCAAGCCGCCGCCAAACAAGAAGATCGCGCCGGCGGTCATCAAGGTGGTTGCGGCGGTCAGCACGGTGCGGCTCATGGTGGCGTTGACGGAAGCGTTCACCACCGTCTCAATGTCGGCGTCCGGGTGGCGCTCTTGGGTCTCGCGGATGCGGTCAAACACCACGATGGTATCTGAGATCGAGTAACCCGCGACGGTCATCACCGCGGCGATGACGGGCATGGAGAACTTGACCTGGGCAAAGGAGAAACAGCCGATGACCAGGGTCACGTCGTGCACCAGGGCGAGCAGAGCGCCCGGGGCGTAGCGCAGGTCAAAGCGCAGGATGATGTACAACACAATGCCCAAAATCGCGTAGATAATCGAGACGATGCCTTGGCTCAGCATGTCACCGGCGACGGAAGGCGACACCGCGGTCGAAGAGATGACGCCCAAGAAGGCCTTGCCGTACTTGGTGGCGACGCCGGTCTCGAGCTTGCCCTTGAATTCTTCCACCACCACGGTAAAGCGCTGGTCGTTGCGCTCCGACAGCTCCTTGGACTTGGCGTCGCGCAGGGCCTGCTCTTCAGTCTTGACCTGGGCCTCCGCTTTGCCTTCCGACTGGAGCATCTGCAGCGAGCGGAACAGGTTCACGTCCAGCTGGCTCTCCGCGTCCGAGCCGGTGCCGACTTTGGTGAACCCTGCGGCGGCAAACACTTCGCGCAAGCCGGCATAGGTCTCATTGACTTTGGCCGGGTCCTTGAGCGTCAGGAACGCCCGGTCTTCGCCCTCGGCCGCCCAGCTGACTTCGGCGCCCGGGAACTTCTCGCGGAGCTTGGCGCTCAACTGGTCGCGGCGCTCGTTGGTGACCATGGTGGTCAACTCGGTCATCACCGAGAAGTGGTCGTTGGTGCCGCCGCCGCCGGTGGAGAAATCCTGGACTTCTACCTGGCCGACGTCCTTCTTGCCGGTCGCCTGCTGCAGCACGCCGGTCACGGTGTTTTGCAGGTCGTGGCGATCGAGCTTGGCCGAGCTGTCAAACTCCATCACCAGCTTGGTGCCGCCCTTAAAGTCGATGCCCTTGTTGAAGCCGATGGTCGCGAGCGCGATGATCGACGCCAAAATCCCAAGGCCGGTCAGGGCAAAGTACAGGTGGCGCCGGCCGACAAAGTCGTAGCTGGCGTCGTAGCTGAACAAGGTATAGTGCTTGTGCTGGCTCATGTGGCGTTTCCTGCTCGGAGGCTGGGCAAAGGGACGGTTCCGGACTGCAGAGGCGGGCTAGAGTCGCTCAGACCGAAAGTGCTTCGATCTTGCCCTTGGCAATCAGGTAGTCGTACACCAGCCGCGTGGCGACGATCGAGGTGAACATCGAGGTGGCGATGCCGATGAGCAGCGTCACGGCGAAGCCGTAGATGGGGCCGCTGGCGTATACCATCAGCACCGCGCCGGCCATGCCGGAGGTGATGTGCGAGTCAAAGATGGTCCAGAAGGCCCGGCCGTAGCCCAAGTCGAGGGCGTTGCGGATTCCGCGGCCCGCGCGCAGCTCTTCGCGAATGCGTTCAAAGATCAGGATGTTGGCGTCCACAGCCATGCCGACCGTCAGGGTCAGACCGGCCATACCCGGCAGGGTCAGCGAGGCGTTGAACCACACCAAGCAGGCCATCTGCAGGATCAGGTTGAGGATCAGCGCGGCGTTGGCGATCATGCCGCCCTGGCGGTAGTAGAGCACCATGAACACGAGCACGCCCAGCACGCCCACAATCATCGAGATCAGGCCGCCGCGCACTGAGTCCGCGCCCAGCGAGGGACCGACGGCGATGTCGTGGACCTTGATCACCGGGGCCTTGTACGCGCCGTTGTTCAGCACGGTGACCAGGCTCTTGGCCTCGTCCATCATCACCTGCGGGCTGCTGCCTTTGCCCAGGGTGATCTGCACGCGCGAGCCCAGGCGCTCCTTGATCTGCGGCGCCGAGGCCACGTCGTCGTCGAGCATGATCGCCATCTGGTTGCCGACGTTCTTCTCGGAGACTTCAGACAGGATGGTGGCGCCGCGGCCGTCAAATTCGAGGTGCACCACCGGCTCCTGGCGGCCCTGGGCGGCATAGCCGATGTTCGCGCGGGTCAGGTTGTCGCCGCTCAGCTGGGCCTTGGCCTCCACGTTGTGGGTGCGCCAGTAGCTCGACGCGACTTGGCCGGCAACCTGGCGGTCTTCCACCAGCTCGTAGCCGATCATCACGTCGTCCGGCACCTGCACTTCTTTGACAAAGCGGATGAGCTCGGACTTCTTGTCGGCCTTGAGGAACGAGCCGCTCGGGTCGGGCACCAGGCTCAGGGTCTTGGCGTCGGCCTCGTGCTTGGCCTTGTAATCGCTCAGGAGCTGCTGCTTGTCGTCAAACACCTTGGCGTCCGGCTTGACCATGCGGAAGGTCAGCTGCGCGGCCTGGCCAATGCGCTCGCGGATCATGCCCTGCTGGCGGTCGGACAGGCCCGGCAACTGCAAGTCGATGTTGGCGTCGCCCGACTGGCGCACGTCCGGCTCCACCAGACCAAAGGCATCGACGCGCTTGCGGATCACCTGCAGCGTCTGGCTGACGATCTCCGTCTTGAGGAGCTGAACGTCCTTCTCCGGCATCACCAGGGCCACGGCGTTGTCGCCCGCGGACGCGGTGATAAAGCGGCTGTCGACCGTGGCGATGAGGTCGCTGTCGAGCAGCGCCTTGTCGGTCGGCACTTTGAATTCGACTTTCAGGGCATTGTAAGCGCTGCGGCTGATGGCAAAGCGATCTTCAATCGCCTTCTTCTCGCCGGCCCCCAAGGTCGCCCAGTCTTTCTTCTGGGTCTTGGCGTAGGCGTCGCCCAGGCGGTCCTTGAGCGAGTCGGCCAAGCGGCGGGTGTTGTCGCTGATGGCCTTTTTGTAGTCGACCGCATAGCGCAACTCTAGGCCGCCCTTGAGGTCAAGGCCGTAAGACAGGCGCTTGTCAAAGAAATCGGTGTAGACCGACGGCAGAGAGTTGCCCATAAACGTCGGCAGGAGCTGTAGCACCGCCAGGCCCAAAAGCCCAAAGGTCCACCACGCTTTCCAGTTGCGCTTGCTCTCCATGAAGGGGCTCCCTGCTCGCTAGTCTTGGCTAGTTCTGCGTTCTCGTGCTGTGTTCGAGGGCTGTAGTCGAAGGCTCCATCCCGAAGGCCTGCTTCAGAGGCTGTCGCCGTGCTTGCTGTGTCCGTCCGGGCAATCGCGCTCGCGGTCCGTAGACCCACAGCGCTCAGCGAGGCGCCAGCGCTTCCGCGGCGTTGTTCGCCGCACCCGCAACGTGGCTTTTGTGCACGCGGATCGTTACCCGATCGGCGATCTCAATGCGGGCGATCTGGTCTTCAATCGCGATGATTTTGCCGTAGACCCCGCCGGTGGTCACCACGTTGGCGCCGACCTGCAGGCTGTCCAAGAAATTCTTGTGCTGGCTGGTGCGCTTCTGCTGGGGCCGCAGCACCAGGAAGTAGAACACCGCAAAGACGCCGAGCATCATCGCCCAGGAGATCCAGCCGGCCGGACCTTGGGAGGCTGCCCCAGGCGCCGCCGCTGCCCCGGCCGATGATCCCGCACCTGCTGCACCGCCGCCCACCAGGCCCGCAGCCGGATCGGCCTGACCCAGCATGGACGAAAGGGAAATTGCGCTGCCAAAGGCCTTGAGGGCAATTGCGCCGGGGAGCCCGCTGATCATCGACATCCTTGCCTGCAGAGCCAACTCTGCATCTTTGCTCACTTTGCCTGTTCGCTGCCGATCGCAACCTGCCGCGAAGACGCGGGGATATACCAGATGGGGCGCACCCGGTCAATCATTTGCCGGCCGTTCGCGAGAGGTTGGCCCGTCGGAGCGCTGGCGATCGACCGCCGCCGGCGCCTCGCTGTGCCCCTCTCCGTACCCCTTGCGGCCTGTGCTACGCTGGCTCCATGGACTCCTCCTCTCGCTTCGCCCAATTCCGGATTCTCCTGCTAGCGCGCGTCGTTGCCGCTGTGGTGCCCAGCGCTGCGCTGCAAGCGGCTCCTCCGCCGGGACCGCCTCAGCCGCCCTGGACCATGGACTATCGCTGCGACGCGCCGGCGACGCTTTTCTGGGTCGCCTCTGCACTTTCCGGCGACGCGCAGACCGAGGCGGCGGCTTGGCGGGCCTGGTGGCAGCGCCATCCGGCGGCGGATCCATCTGCCCAGGCCCGGGAATTCGCGGCGATCGAGCAGTTTGGCCGGCTGCGCGCTTCGTATCGCGGGCGGTTCCTCCAAGCTCAGAGCCGCGCCAACCCCTGGGTGCCGGTGGTGCCGCCGTCGTCGCATCGCCTGGATGTGCGCTTTGCCGCGGTGTTTCTGGGGGCCCGCGACGCCGAACAGCTGCGCCAGCGCGCCCAAGTGCTGCTCGCCGAGCCCGATCAGCAGATTCTGGAGGAGATCGCCGGCGTGTGGCTGCCCAAGCTCGCCTCAGCGACGGCCACAGAAGGGCCGCTTTGCCGCTTTGCCCGGGCTTTTGACGGCTACGCCGAGCAGCAGCAGCTCCAGGGGTTTCTGCAGCAGTCCGCGCGGCTGCTGGGGGCGAACGCCGCGGGGGCGCTGACCGTGCAGTTTGTCCCAGCGCCCGTAGCTGAGCTTCGCGGTCCTGGGGATCCGCCGGTTGTGCTGCGCGGTCGGCGCCTGGGCAACTTCTTGGTCGTGGAGGTTCAGGCCGCCGACGCCCCGCAGAGCCGCGGCGATGTGGTGGTCCACGAGGCGGTGCATTGGCTGCAAGAACGCGCCGGCATGGACGACGATCCCGAGCTGATCGCTCAATTTTTTGCTGGCGGCGACCTTCGCGCAGCCCAAGCGTGGGAGCTGTTGGCAGAGGGCAGCGCTACGGCTCTGGGCCAGGGGTTGTGGCTAGAGCGCGCCGATCCGCGCCAACACGCCCGCAGCCTGGCGGTGCCGCTGAGCTGGTATGTCGATGCGCCCATTGACGCGACCGCTAAGAATTGGGCGCCGATCCTGCGGTTGGCCCTAGAGCAGGGGCAAAGGCTGCGCTCTATCGCGGGTCAACTGGTGCGCGCTGCGCCTCCCCCTCCGCCGCGGCTCTCTGACGGGCTGCACCGCTACGTGCTGGTGAGCGACCACCGCGACAGCCCCTGGCTCGCGGCGAGTTGGTTCGCCGCCGTGCCGCCGCGGGCCGTCTGGCGCGCCGATCTGGCCGAGGCGCCGCGCTGGCACGGCGAGGCCAAGGCGGCGACGATCGTGGTGATCGCCACCTGGGGCGAGCTCAAGGGCGGGAGCTTGGCGGCCCTTGGCGTCGCTCCGCCGCCCGCAGCCTTGCGCAAGACTGGCGCCACCTTCGTCGGCCCGCGCCACGCCGGTGCAAGGCTGCTGGTCGTGGCGGCTCCGTCGACAGCGGATCTGCAAAAGCTGCTGCCGGGGCTCGCCAAGGGCGACTGGCCGGCCCAAGGCTGGCGCGCGACGGCCCCGCGATAGCCCTGCGGTTGCAGTCGCTTGATCAAGCGCCGGCTAGGCTGAGGGACCTGGGGTAGGGGAGGCAGAGGCCTGAGGGCGGCAGCCCGGCTGGTCAGCGCGCGGTCTTTGAGGTCAAGACGGCGTCTGGCTGGCCAGCCGGGCGGTATTCCGCTGAATACTACAGGAGCTTGAACTCGATGCGGCGGTTCTTGGCCCGGCCCTTCGCGTCCTTGTTGTCGGCGACCGGCACGTCTGGGCCAAAGCCGTTGGTGCTGATGCGCTCGACAGCGATGCCCTTGTCGACAAAGTACTTCTTGACTGACTCGGCGCGGTCCAGAGACAGCTTCTTGTTCAAGTCCATGGCGCCCACGTTGTCGGTGTGGCCCTGAATCTCGATCTTGGTGTCCTTGAACTCGACCAGCACCTTGACCGCGCCATCGAGAATGGCGAAGGACTTGGGCAGAATCTTGGCCGAACCCGTCTCAAACTCGATGCCCTTGATCGCGCCAGAGAACTTCTTGAGCTTCTCCGGGATCACGTCGGGGCAGCCGTCGTCGTCCTGGTAGCTGTTGACGTTTTCGGGCTCCTTGGGGCACTTGTCCTTGCTGTCGACAAAGCCGTCCTTGTCGGTGTCCGGCTCCTTGTCTGGGCAGCCATCGGTGTCCTCAAAGCCATTCTTGGTCTCGGGCTCTTTGGGGCACTTGTCCTTGCTGTCGACGATGCCGTCCTTGTCGGTGTCGGGATCGTCGGGGCAGCCGTCGCTATCCTCAAAGCCGTTGACGTTTTCGGCCTTGTCCGGGCACTTGTCGTCGCCGTCTTCGATCTTGTCGCCGTCTTTGTCGCCGTCCGGGCAGCCGTCCTCGTCCTTGAGGCCGTTCTTGACTTCGGCCTGGTCGACGCACTTGTCGTCGCCGTCCAGGAATCCGTCGCCGTCGTTGTCCGGGTCGGGGCAGCCGTCGGTGTCCTGCCAGCCGTCCTTGTCTTCCTTCTCGGTCAGGCACTTGTCGGTCTTGTCGATGATGCCGTCTCCGTCGGTGTCCTTGGGGATGGCGCCCAGGGTGTAGTACACGCCCAGCCACGCCTCGGCTTCCATGACGATGGTGTCGTTGCGGCCCGGCACGGACAGGCCGAGCAGGTCGACGCGCACGCCCAGGTCATCGCTCAGCGCGAAGCGCGAACCGACGCCAAACACCGTGGCCGAGTCCGGATCGGTGCCGTCTACGACGTTCTTGGACGAGGTCATGAGGATCTCAGAACCCCCGCCGAGGCGCAGGAACGGGCGAACCGCGCCTTCCGTCAGCAGGTTGAACAGAGCGCTGCCGCGCAGACCCAGCACCGGCGCCGAGTCCCCGGACTTCTTGAGGGCGGAGAAGATGTACTTCGCCTCAAATTCCAAAGACAGGCGCTCGATCAGCGCAAAGCCAAAGCGCGCACCCAAGCCAGCGGCGGCCTGCGGCACTTCCTCGCGGATCTTGGCGTTGCCGAGCTCATTGGTCTCGTGCTTGAGGTCGTAGCCGCCAAACACGCCGACCTCGACGCTGCCGGGCGATTCGGCGAACACGGGCGCCGCGCTCAGGGCCCCTGCGGTGATCAGCACGGCGGCGCTCAGGCTCTTGAGGCCCGATCGGCGCGCCCGCTTGGCGTCGCTGGAAATGCGGTTGTTAGTCATGGTTCCTCCAGATGAATCGTAGGAGCGGCCCCCCGGCCAGGCGGGATTCAGGCGGCATTTGCGGGCGGCAAGATACGCCTTAGCAAGGGCCATGCCAAATTCCTGACGGTGCCTCCGCGGGTCATTATGTACACAAGGATTCATCAATCCAAGCATTTGTCGGGTTTTTGGCCCTCAGGGAAAAGTCCGCAATCGGTGGGGAATTTCCGCAGCCCTACTCGGCATAGCGAAAAGCGATATGGCCGTCTTCCGTGTCGACGACGATGCGGCTGCCCGGCGGATAGCGGCCCTGCAATAACTCGATCGCCATGGGATTCTCCAATCGATTCTGCAGGGTGCGCTTGAGCGGCCGCGCGCCAAAGTGCGGATCGTAGCCCTCGTCGGCCAGGGCCTGCATCGCCTCTTCCGTCACCGTCAAGCTCAGTTTGCGCTCGGCCAAGCGCTTCCGGAACCTCTCCAGCTGGATCGCCACGATCTTGATCATGTCCTGCTGGCGCAAGGCGTTAAACACCACCGTCTCGTCGATGCGATTGAGGAACTCGGGGCGGAAATGCCGGCGCAGCTCTTCCGTGACCACGCTCTTGACCGCCGCGTCGCCCCGCGACTCCAAGATGAGCTGGCTGCCGATGTTGCTGGTCATCAGCACCAAAGTATTGCGGAAATCCACCGTGCGGCCCTGGCTGTCGGTCAGCCGACCTTCGTCCAGCACCTGAAGCAGCACGTTGAGCACGTCTGGGTGGGCTTTCTCGATCTCGTCAAAAAGCACCACGCTGTAGGGCCGCCGGCGAATCGCTTCGGTCAGCTGCCCGCCCTCTTCGTGCCCCACGTAGCCGGGCGGCGCGCCGATGAGCCGGGCGACCGTGTGCTTCTCCATGTATTCGCTCATGTCAATCCGGACCATGGCGTGCTCGTCGTCAAACAGGTAGGCCGCCAAGGCCTTGACGAGTTCGGTCTTGCCCACGCCGGTAGGGCCAAGAAAGACAAAGGATCCCAGAGGTCTGTTGGGATCTTGCAGTCCCGAGCGCGATCGCCGCACCGCGTTGGCCACCGCTGCGATCGCCTCTTGCTGATGGATCACGCGCTTTTGGAGCACCTCCTCCAGATGCAACAGCTTTTGCATCTCGCTTTCCAGCATCTTGGTCACCGGCACCCCGGTCCACGCGCTCACCACCTTGGCCACCTCTTCCGCGGTGACTTCCTCGCGCAGCATGCGCTCGCCCTGGTCCAGAGCACTGAGCTTGGCCTGGGCATCGACAATCGCTTGCTTCACGTGGGGAATTTCGCCGTACTGCAGCCGCGCCGCCTCCTCGTTGTCGTAGCGCCGCTGGGCCGATTCCAGCTGCATCTGCAATTCGTCCAACCGCGCCTGCTGGCCGCGCGCCGCTTCGATCAGGTCCTTTTCGCGCTGCCACAGGGCCTTTTTGGCCCCCGCTTGCTCGCGCAGCCCGGCCATTTCCTCTTGCAGTTTGCCCAGGCGCTCCACGCTGGCCGGGTCCTTCTCGCGCTGCAGCGCCGCCTGTTCGATCTCCAACTGCTGAATCCGCCGCTGCAACTGGTCGATCTCGGTGGGCAGCGAGTCGATTTCCATTCGCAGCCGGCTCGCAGATTCATCAATCAGGTCAATGGCTTTATCCGGAAGAAACCGGTCGGAGATGTAGCGGTCAGAGAGAGTAGCAGCCGCCACCAGCGCCGCGTCCTGAATGCGCACGCCGTGGTGAACCTCGTATTTCTCCTTGAGCCCGCGGAGAATGCTGATGGTGTCTACCACGCTGGGCTCACCCGCCATCACCGGCTGAAATCGCCGCTCCAGCGCCGCGTCTTTCTCAATGTATTTGCGGTATTCATCCAGTGTCGTCGCGCCGATGCAGTGCAGTTCGCCGCGCGCCAGGGCGGGCTTGAGCATGTTGCTCGCGTCCATCGCTCCTTCGCCCTTGCCCGCGCCCACCAGGTTGTGCAGTTCGTCAATGAACAGAATCACTTGGTTCTGCGCGTCGGACAGCTCCTTGAGCACCGCTTTGAGCCGCTCTTCAAACTCGCCGCGGTACTTGCTGCCCGCGACCATCGACGCCAAGTCCAAGGCCAGCACCTTCTTGCCGCGCAAGCCTTCTGGCACGTCGCCGGCGACAATCCGCTGGGCCAATCCCTCGACGATGGCGGTCTTGCCGACACCCGGTTCGCCAATGATCACCGGATTGTTCTTGCGCCGCCGCGACAGCACCTGCATGACCCGGCGGATCTCGTCGTCGCGGCCGATCACCGGATCCAGCTTGCCCTGGGCGGCCACCGCCGTCAGATCGCGGCTGTACTTCTCCAGCGCCTGAAACTGGCTCTCCGCGTCCTCGCTGGTCACCCGGGTCGAGCCGCGCACTTGCTTGAGCGCCGCCAGGAGCTTTTCGCGCGACAGGCCGCGATCGCTCAGCGCCCGCCCCGCCGGACCTTTGCGATCGGGCAGGAAGGCCAGCAGCAGGTGCTCGGTCGAGACAAAATCGTCGCGGAATTTGCCGCGCTCGTCCTCTGCGGTCTCAAAGAAGCTCTGCAAGCGCTCGGACGCAGCCAAGCCCGGACCCTGTGCCGCCTTGACCGAGGGCAGCTTGGCGATCTCGCGGGCCATTTCTTCCAGCAGAGGCTCCGCCGGCACCTCCAGGCGCGCCAGCAGCGGCTTGACCAAGCCTTCGGTCTGGCTCAGCAGGGCCCACAGCACGTGCTCGGGCTCCAGGAACTGGTGGGAGCGGCGGATGGCCTCTTCGGAAGCCAGTTTGAGGGCCATCTGGGCGTTGTTGGTGAGTTTGCTCGACAACATCGGCGATCTCCTGGGGTGGCGCGGCAGATTGCGCCGGTGACGCGGCAATACCTCGCAGCAGCCCTGCGCATAGGCAAGCGGCGGGCGACAGCGGCAATTTCGAGTCCTGTGGGGCCGCCTCCGCCACCGGGGCAGCGCGCGTGGGCGGTGTCATGGCAACCCCTTGGGATTGCAGACCGGCAACGGCGACAGCTAAGCACGGGGCAGCGGGCTGTCAAGCGAGGCGGCGCCGCTCCAACTCAGCGGGAGATCGCCTTGTAGTAGCGCTGCAGGCGGTCCTGCCAGCCCGCGGGGCTGCTGCGCTGCATGGCCCGGAGCACTTGCTTGCGATAGACCTCCGCGGCGTCGCCCGCCTGGCCTGAGCTCACCTCAACGGGGGCTTCGCCGCCTGGCCCACCGGAGTTGCCGGGGTCTGCAGCCGCGGCGCTGCCCTGGCCACCTTGCTTGAGCAACTCAGACGCCCTCTCCAAAGCATCCAAAATCTCTGCACTTTGTTCAAAAGCCCTCTGGGCATCGGCGCGGCGCAGGGCCTCTTCCACTTCGCGCATCAGCAAGAGGCCGTGGTCCAAGCGCTCGCCCACTTGGCGCTGCAGAGCCGGATGGGCGTCGCCGGCGTCGCTGAGGCGCTTGCGCGCGCGCTCCACCCCAAGCCTCACCTGGGCCTGCTGATCGGCCATAGCCTCCACGCGGGCCCGTGCGGCTGGCCGCAGCAATTCCCCAGGCTCTGGCATGGCTTCGCGCAGGCGCTGGGCGGCCCGATCCAGGCGCTCGTCGGCGGCGTCCAAGCGCCGGCTGTCCTGGGCGGTGTCCTCGTCCGCCGGTTCCTGGGCCAATGCGCGGCGGGCCGACGCTACGCCGTCCTGGGCTTCAGCGATCGCCTGCAAGGCCGCATCGAGTCTGGCTTTCTCCACTGCTTCGCTGGCACTCTCCAGGGCCTGGCGCGCAAGGCCCAACCCTGGGTGGCGCCGCAAAAGCGCCGAGGCCATGCGCTGGCTCTTCAAGGCATCGCGGAGTTCGCGCAGCCCTTCGCCCAGCTGCGGCAGCACTTGCTCTCGCACTTGCCGGAGCAGATCCTCTTGGCCTCGCTGCGTTTCTTCAGACGGCGAGCGCAATTCGTCGCGCAACCGCCCCTCGCCGTCCAGGCCCCGCTCAATGCCGCGGCGCAGATCCTGGACCAGCCGCTCAAGCGCCTCGTCCTTGGCTGTGCGCGCGCCCTGATCGCCCGGCTTGGGCCCAAGGGCCTGGGCCAGCCCTTGGTTCAGGTGGCGCATTTCGTCCAGGGCCTGGCGCGGCTTGCCTTCGCGCAGGAGCCGCCGCACCTCCGCCAGGCGCGCGCGTTGCTCGCCCAGATCGCGCGGAAGGCCTGCCAGGGCCGCCGGGGCATTGAGGTGCTCATCGGGCACCAATTGGGCCTGCTTCTGCGCTTGGGCCGCGAGCCGGTCGATCTGGCGCTCCAGCTCCTCTGCCAGCCGCTCTGCCTCCGCTTGCAGGGGCTTGGCGTCGTTGTTCGCGAGTTTCTCCAGGGTTGTCAGCAGTTTTTGCTGGATCTCCGCCAAGCGCTGGGCCTCGCGCACCAGCAGGGCCTCCTGTTCGTCGCGGGCCAGGGCCGCCAGCGCCGCCACCGCCCTTTCCTGCGCGGCGATCGCCACAGCGTGAACTCGCTGCAGGGCATACAAATCGCGCAATTCGGTGTAACCGCCGGCCTCATTGCCCGTGCGCGCCAAGGCCTGGGCCTCTTCGCTCAGGGCCTCGTGCAATTCGCGCTCAATGGTGTCGAGATCCATCAGCGTCCGCGGCTTGGCCACCACGTCGTCCGCCAGCAGCTGTTTGCAGGCGCGCAAACCGTCCATCGCCTGCTGTTCTTGGCTCGCCAAGGCGGCGCGGGTCTTGAGCGCGGCGGCCAACTCGACCTTTTGGCCCGCGGGATCCTGCTCCAACCGGTCGGCCAGCCGCAGCGTCCACACATCCGCCAAGGCGGCGATCGCATCCAGCACCCGGCCGTGGTGGCGCTCCGCAGAGAACATGCGAATCCGCAGCTTGTCAGAGGTGCCTTTTCGAGCCGAATCAAAGGGATTGGCGTCGCTCGCCTCCAAGTGGAGCTGGGCCACTTCGCCCGGACGCAGCTGCAGCGTGTCCACCGCCAGGGCCTCGGCAATCGCGGCGCGGCGATTTCCGGGAGGCACGGTCACGGGGCGCCGCTCCAGGCCATTGCCCGGCCGTGTCACCACCAGGTCGACCTGCAGCAGCCCCAGGTCGTCTTCCACCTCGCCGCGCACCGTGAGGGTCTGGCCGGGGCGCACTTCGATCTCATTGGAGGTCTCCTTGAGCGACGCCTTGGGCGGTTGATCGGCGGTGACCTTGAGCTCGCGCCAACCCGCCTCGCAGAACAGCTGGCCGCTGGCGTCGCGGCCCCAGTAGCGGTAGCGCACCGTCTCGAGCAAGGTCAGCTGCCAAGCGATCGCCCCGGGGCCAGGCGGCGCTTTGCCGCCCACCGCGCGCTTGGCCGCCGCCCGGACCGCGTCAAAGTCCCCTGGCTGTTGGGCCACCGGTTGGCGCTCACTGCGCGGCTTGCCAGTGCCTGTAGCCTGCACCTCTACGGAATCGATCTGCAATTCTGCGAGCGGCAGGGCGCTCAGGGTCAAGCGGCTACCGCGCAGCGCCGCCATCTCGCCGCCTTCTTCGCGGCGGTTCTGCACCACCGCCGCCGCGTAGTCCGGCGCCTGGGCGTCAATGCGCTGGTCGCCCACCAGAGTGCCGACTTCTTTGGCCTGTTGCGCGGTGTCGACCGGGGCCGTAAACCATTGAGCCGTCTCGAGCGGAGCGCGCAGCGCCACGACTGCCACCAGCCCCAAGAACAGCGCCAGCCAGCCGGCGTAACGCTTGCAGCGCAGGCCGATCGCCGTCACATCGGCTTGCAGCCCAGCCACTTCTGCGCTGGCGTGCTCCAAGGTCGCCACCAACAGCAGCGGCGAGCCCAGCTGGCTGCTCTGCGGGCCCCCCGACAGCACCTGATAAGCCAACTCTATGCCAGTGCGCAGCAATTCCCCATCTGCCTCTGCATGGCGCTGGGCCCTGACCGCGGCCCAGGTGGCCAAATCGCGCTGTTGGCGGAACCGGTGAACCGCCATCACCAGCGCGGTGCCCACGGCCGGCGGGATCGCCGCGCGCACCACCAGATAGCCGGCGCCGACCATGCGCTGCAAGAACAGAGAGGCCGCCGCGGCGATCGCCATCACAGCCAGGCCGGCGACGGCGCCCAAGAGCACCGCTTCTACACCCACCACCCAACGCCAGCGGCCGCGCAGCAGCCAAAGGCGGTGCAGGAGGGCGTCTGCCGCGCGATCGGCGTCCGTGCGCAGCGACAGCCCCACAGCTCTGCGCGCGGTCGCGGCTGGCCGGCCCACGGCAATCTGCGCCGCGGGGGTGGCTGCGGCGATCGGCCGGGGCGCGTCTTGGGCAGGGGGCTGGGGCGTCATCAACGCGGGGTGCTCCGGCCGGGCCCAAACGGGCGCGGTGCGGGCGACAAACTGCCGAGGGCAGGCAGGCTTGTCAACCCATAACAAACTTCCGTTTCGCCGCCGTGGCCGCGGCGCTGCCGGTCTCTTTGCCCCTGCCGCTCCGGCCAAAAGCCCGGTAGAACCTTGACCCAAAGGGAGCCGCGTGGTACGAAGCGCGCCGCAGGACTAGGGTGCGGCCAAGGCGTCGTCTCCAAAACCTGCAGAAAATCAGTCAGATAGCTTTGCTCGCCGTCACCGCCCTTGTTCACCAGCTCCCATTGCCGTCCCCGCCGTCGCTGCCGATTCTGAGTTGCACAATCCAACGATTGCCTAGACTTCAGAGCGATACTGCCCCGGCGCAGCCCCCCAGGAGAGAGCCTTTTCCCGCCCATGCGTGACCTCCCCGCGATCACCCAATCGGCCCTGCGCTGGCATTTGCTGGCGGTAGCGGCGTTCTGTGCGGTGGCCTCGGCCCTGCAGCAGGGCGCTTGGCTGACGGGCTTGCTGGCCGGCGGCGTGATCGGTGCAGCCAATCTGTTGGCTCTGGGCTGGCTGGGCAAGCGGCTGCTGAACGGCGATCCGTCGGCCAAGATGCGCGCGGCGCTGCTGCTCGCCCTCAAGATGGGCGTGGTTGGCGTCGTGGTGATCGGAGCTCTCGTCCTTCTCCAGCCGCAGCCGATGGCGCTGTTGGTCGCCTTCACCGCTGCCCCCGCTGCCTTAATGGTGGCGGCCCGCGCCGCGATGAATGCCCCAGCCGCGCCCGTCGCCACACCGGCTCCTTAGCATGTCCGGAGGAACCATGGTCTCTCAGTCCATCCGCCGTCTGATCGCTCCGCTTGCGGTGGCGCTGTCGGTGTGGAGCATTGGCGCCGCTGGGACCGCTTGGGCCGAAGGCGAAGCGCCTGCGCACGCCGCCGCCGCCGATCACGCTGCGGCCCCGGCTGCGGCCGCTGACCACGCGGCTTCGGCGGATCACGCCGACCACGCTGGCGCCGCTGGCCACGCCGCCCACGCCGACCATCCGCACCCCGAGCCGTACACCTTCTTGTCGATGATCCTTGGCAAAAACGCCGATCACGACGGCCATGTGGAACTGCGCACCTGGTTTGAGCACCAGTTCGCCGGCACCGCCCTGGAGAAGACTTTTATCGACAAGAAGACCCTGCGCGTTGAGGGCCACCTGACCCACGTGTTCTTTGCCGCGGTGGCGATGCTGCTGATCCTGGCGATGGCCTTTGCCGCGCGCAGCCGCCTGCAGGGCTCGGCCGACGCCGGTGTCCTGCCCGAGCGCAAGATCGGCGCGCTGCTGTTCTTTGAAGTGCTGGCCGGCGCCGTCTGGGACATGATGAAAGGCATGATGGGCGCTGAAGAGGCCCGCCGGCATTTCCCCTTGGTGGCTACGCTGGCGACCTACATCTTTGTCATGAACGCCCTGGCGCTGCTGCCCTTTGGCGCGCCGGCCACGGACAACTTGAACACCAATATCGTCATGGGTCTGACGGTGTTTGCCGCGACCCACATCTCGGGCATCCGCGCCCAGGGCGTGGTCAACTACGCCAAGCACTTTGCCGGACCGATCCTGGCGCTGGCGCCGCTGATGGTGATTATCGAAGTCATCTCGCACGCGGTCCGGCCGGTGTCGCTGTCTCTGCGTCTCATGGGTAACATGTACGGCGACCACAAGGTCATGGAAAACTTCCTGAATTTCCATATCCCCCTGGTTCCGCTGCCGGTCATGTTCCTGGGTCTGATCGTGGTCATCGTTCAGACCGTGGTGTTCACGCTGCTTTCGACGGTGTACCTGTCGATGGCAGTGGCGCACCACGACGACCACGGCGATGGTCACGCGGAAGGTCACGGTGACGGCCACGCTGACGGGCACGCAGCCGGAAAGCCGGCCCACGGTCACCCCTGAGTCATCCCTAAACGCGGGCGGAGCGGTTCCGCCTTGCCACCCCCGAGACGGCTGCGGCCGTCCGTTCCTGGAGGAGTCCCATGAAGTTCAAGCGCAATCTGGCGGCCGCCCTGACGTTCGTCGCCACCATGCTGTTCGCCAGCGCCGCTTTCGCCGCCGACGGTGGCGCGTCCGACAACGAGTTCACGGTTAAGGCCGCCATCGCTCTGGCCACCGGCCTGGGTCTGGGCATCGCCGCTGTCGGTGGCGCGCTCGCTCAGGGCAAGGCCGCCGCCGCTGCTCTGGAAGGCATCGGTCGCAACCCGGCCGCCGCCAAGGAGCTCTTCACCCCGATGCTGCTCTCGCTGGCCCTCATCGAGTCGCTGGTGATCTACTCGCTGGTGATCTCGTTCATCCTGTCCGGCAAGCTGTAAGCCTCCGGTCCATTGACCTGGCTCCCCACGGGATGCCAGTCAAGCACCTGAACTGCAAGCTGGAACCGCGGGGGGCTTGACGGCGCCCCGCGGTTCAGGCTTTTTTGAGGACGGTGGCGCCAGCCCGGCGGCGCTGGCGCTTTTTTGCGCCTGAGGTGAGCAACAGCCGCATGAGTCGAAGCCAATCCAGCGCAAGTGGGGCCCAAGTCCTGGTCGTGGCAGACGATCCAGTCGAAGCGGGCATGCTCGCCCTCGATCTGGTGCAGGCCGGTGTAACGGCCCAAGCCGTGCGCGACGCCGAGACGGCCGTGGAGCAGCTGCTGGCCCTGGGACTCACGAGCGGTGTCGTCGCGGTCGTGGTCGCCGCTCACCGCGATCTCGCCCAAACCGTGGCGCTGAGCGAGCGCCTGGCGGGCCTGCCCAAGCCGCCGGCGTTTATTGCCGTCGTCCTGCGCAGCCAGCGAGACGCCGCGGTCAAGCACATCGACGACGACGGCTGGACGGGCGTGGCCGTGCGCCCCGTCAACGCTGAGGAATTGGTCGGGCTTGTCCACCACGTCGCCAACAGCGACGAGCGCGCCCACATTGAAATCCGCAGCGGCGACCTGCAGGAACAAGGCCTGCTGGACCTGCTGGGCGGGCTCATCGAGCGCATTCCCCGGCCCGGTCTGGGCAAGTCCGCAGTGATCTCGCTGGTCTCAGCGGCCCGGCGCGGCACAATCGCCTTGCTCGACGGCGAGCTGGTCCACGCCGAAGCGGACGGCGAATTGGGTCGCCACAGCCTGGAGCGCATGGCCTGCTGGCGCCGCGGCACCTGGCGGCTGGAGATGGCCAAATGGAGCGGTCCGTCGAGCCTTTCCGGGCCGGCGCTGGCGCTTTTTGCGGTCGCTCAGGAGTACGCTCGCCGGGTTGAAGAGGCCCGTCAAAGCCTGCCCTACACCGATTGCGTGTGCTCCGTGCGCTGGGAGAGGGTGCGGCCGCTGCCGGTGGTGGCGGAGTCGCTCTTTCGGCGCATCGCCACCGGCCAGGTGCTGGGCGAAGCGCTCGCGGGCGAAGGCGATGACGAGCTGGAGGCCTTTGCCGCCCTGGAGGCGCGCTTTCGCCGGGGCGCGGTGGTGCCTCAGGTAGAGACCGGGCCGCGCGCCGCTGAGGCGCCGACCCCTGGGGCCATGGCCGATCTTGGCCCGCGCCCGCCCACAGAGCGCTTGGGCATCGCCAATTCCCATGAAACCGCGGCGATTCCGCGCAATCTCGCGCCTCTTGGGATGGTTGAGGCCTCGGCGCTGCCCGATCGCCGCCACAGCCACCCCACCACCCACGTCTACCGGGTCGGGGCAGATAATAACTATCAGCCCACGGAAGTGCCTGATCTGGCTGCCCTTACCCCGCCGCGCCCGCCGACGCCGGTGTCGGCCTCTCTGTCCAGCCTGCCCGATCGCCACGCTGCCCCTGCTGCGGTTCCCCTGGCCGATCGGCCGGCGGCCACCCGGGCGCCCACGCCATTGCACACCGGCGGGATCGGCCGGCGAGCGCCGTCGTCGCTCCTGGCAGTCGCTGCGCGCGGCGATTCTGGTCTCAGCGCGGCCCAAGAGCGCAATGGCCCAATTTCAGGCTGGTTTGGTGTTCAGCCAGCCAGCGATCAGCGCTTTCCGGAGACGGAATCGACCTACAATCCGCGCCACGGCAGCAGCACCCGCGTCCCAAAGGCCGGCGCCGTGCCCGGGGATGACCGGCTGTCCGCGCGCCATCAGTCCAGCTCTGTGGGCTCCGCAGACCAGCGGGTCGCGGCGCGGCCCTACGCCTGGATTCCGGCGGCCCAGCTGGAAGAAGAAGTGCCAGAAGCGCCACCGCCCAAGCCCATGGCGATCCTCCAGCCCAAGAATTGGCCATGGGTGATGCTGGCTTTGGTCGCATTGGCTGCGGTCGCGTGGCTGGCCATGCCGCGGGCCAAGGACGAGACTCCGGTGGCCGCGGCGATGCAACCCTATCTGGCGGCGGTTGCCCTGGTCGATGGCGGCCACGGCGAAGAAGCCTTGCGGCAACTCAGCGTTCAGGCAGCGGATCCCAACGCAGTAGCTGAAGTTCAGCTGCACCTCGCCGTGCTCCACGCGGAAGCCCACCGCGCAGACGAGGCGCGCAAGGCGCTGCAGAGCTACCTCGCCCATCCGCAAGCCCGCCACGGCGAGCGGGCCAAGCGCTTGTATCAACAGTGGTTTGTCGCGCCAGCCTCGCCCGCCTCACAGCCGCCGCCCCCTGTCGCTCCCGTGCCGGGGCAGGCTTCGCCGTCAGGCCAGGGCTAGGCGATGGCCCACCCGCCGCACCTGCCGGGCCCCGTGCTGGGCCTGGAGTCTTCTTGCGATGAGACCGCGGCGGCGCTGGTCTGGCGCGGCCAAGTGCTGTCTAGCCGGGTCGCTAGTCAGGTGGCCTTGCATCAGCGGTTTGGCGGGGTTGTGCCGGAGGTCGCCGCGCGCAATCACCTGCTGACGGTGCTGCCGGCGCTGGAGCTCGCCCTCGCCGATGCCGGCGTGACGCCTGGGCAATTAGCCGGGATCGCCGTGACCAACCGCCCTGGGCTCATCGGCGCGCTGCTCGTGGGGGTGCAGACCGCCAAAGTGCTCGCCTATGCCTGGGGGCTGCCGCTCATCGGCGTGGACCACATCCGCGCCCACGCCTGGGCGGGCTTCTTGCGCCATCCGCAGGAGACCCAGCCGCAGCCTCAGAAATTTCCCCTGGCGGCGCTGGTGGTTTCGGGCGGGCACACCAGCCTGTACCGCGTCGATGGCCCCGACCAGTGGAGTCTGCTCGGCCGGACTCTCGACGACGCCGCAGGCGAAGCTTTTGACAAGTTTGCTAAAATCCTGGGCCTCGCCTATCCCGGCGGCCCGGAGGTGGATCGCCTCGCCGCTCTGGGCAACGCTTCTGCCGTGGCTCTGCCGCGCGGCATGTTTGGCCGGTCCGACGGCGCCTATTCTTTCTCCGGCCTCAAGACCGCGGCGCGCCTGCAGATTGAGAGCCTGGGCGGCGCAGAGGCCATCGGCGAGGCCCAGCGCGCCGATCTCTGCGCGGCCTTTCAAGGGGCGCTGGTCGAACAGACCGTGCGGGTGACGCTGGAGTCCCTGCGCCGCCACGGCCTGCGCGATCTGCTGCTCTGCGGCGGTGTGGCGGCCAACCAAGGTCTGCGAAAGGCTTTTGCCGTCGCCTGTGGTCGCGCAAGGGTGCGCTTTTGGCCCGTCCCGGTGCGCTGGTGCGGTGACAACGCCGCCATGGTCGCGGCCCTGGGCGAAGCGCTGCTGCAAAACGGCCACCGCGACGACCCGCGCCTGCTCGACGCCCAGGCCACCGGAGAAGTCCGCCGCGCCGCGGCCGCTGCATCCGCTGCATCCGCCGCATCTTCGTCTGCCGCCTCAGCATCTCGCTCTTTGGCATCTCCTTCCTCGGAGCTCGCTTCGCCGCCCGCCAGCCGTCCGCAAAGGCAACCATGACCCGCCCCGCTCTGGCCCCCAACAAAAGCCTTGGTCAGCATTTTCTCCACGATCAGAAAGTGTTGCGCCGCATCGCCGACCTGGCCGTGCCCGAGCCAGCCAGCAGTCTGATCGAGATTGGCCCCGGCACCGGCAACCTCACAGAGCACCTGATCGACGTACTCAAGGCCAGCGGCAACGCCCAGCGCCTCTGCTTGATCGAAGTCGATCGCCGCACCCCCGCGGTGTTGGAGCAGCGCTTTGGCCCCGTGTTTGACCTGGTGATGGGCGACGCCGCCGATCTGGACTGGAGCGGTCGCATCCACGCCGGCGAGTGGGGGCCGCGGCCGGTGGTGGTGGGCAACCTGCCGTATTACGCGGCGATCCCTATCCTTTTTGCCCTGCTGGAGGCCAGCCACCGCCCCGCGCGCATTGTGGCGATGATCCAGCGCGAAGTGGCCGAGCGCCTCGTGGCCAAAGCCGGCGACTCAGAGCGCGGCCAGGTCTCCGTCAAGATGCAGTGGCTGGCCGATGTGCGCATGGCCTTTCACGTGGGCCGCGGGGCTTTTCAGCCGCCTCCCAAGGTCGAATCGACTGTGGTGGTGCTGGAACCCCTGGCCGCTCCCAGGCTCCCCGCTGGCGAATGGGCCGCGACCTCCAAGCTGATTACCGCCGGGTTTGCCCAGCGCCGCAAGACCCTGGTCAACGCCCTGGACAACGCGGGCTATCCCTCTGAGCGCGTGCGCCAAGCGCTGACCGCCGCGGGCCTCGACCTGCGAATCCGCGCAGAAGCCATCGATCTGCCCGGCTGGAGCGCCCTGACCCTGGCCCTGCAACAGCCTGTTTAGCCGCGATTTTCTCCATGTCCGCAGAGCGAAGTTGCGCGTGGCGGTTGTTCTGTTAGGTTGAGCGTTTGAGCGCTATCCACCGCGCTCCCGTCTGCCCCCCGAGGTTCCCCGATGGCCGAAGAGCTAAACCCCAAGCGCCAGACTTCTGGCTACCTTCCCGCCGTCGCCAAGGGCATGGGCGAGATGCTGCTGCGCGAGCGGGTGGTGTCGATCCAGCAGCTCCAGAGCGCCGCGGCCGAGGCCTCCAAGACCGGTCGCCACCTGGGTTCTGCTTTGCAAGCGCTGGGTTATGTAGACAAAGCCCAGCTGGTCGACTTCCTCTCGCGGCAATACCAGGTGCCGTCGATCGATCTCTCGCAGGTCGATGTTTCCCCAGATGTGGTGCGCTTGGTGCCCCGCGAGCTGTGCGAACGCCACCAGCTCCTGCCCATCGCGGTCCACGGCTCGACGCTGGTCGTAGCGCTGGCCGATCCGGGCAACTACCACGCCATCGACGATCTCAAGTTCAAGACCGGCCTGAATGTCGAAGTGGTGGTGGCGCCAGAAGAGGAGATCGCCAAAGTTCGCGGCAAGTTGTACGGCTCGGCGGACCAGCTGCAGATCTTTGAGGAGATGAACGAGACCCTAGAGGTCATGACCGATGAGGACAACGTCGACACCGCAGAGCTCAAGCAGAGTTCTGAGGAAGCGCCGGTGGTCAAGCTGGTCAACCTCATCTTGGTCGACGCGATCAAGCGCCGCGCCTCGGACATCCACATTGAGTCGTACGAGAAGGCTTTTCGCGTGCGCTACCGCGTAGACGGCGTGCTGCACGAGATCATGAGGCCGCCGCTCAAGCTGCGCAACGCCATCGTCAGCCGCATCAAGATCATGAGCCAGCTCGACATCGCTGAGCGCCGCTTGCCCCAGGACGGCCGCATCAAGCTCAAGCTGGCCGACGGCAAGGAGTGCGACTTCCGCGTGTCGGTGCTGCCTTGCCTGTTTGGCGAAAAAGTCGTCATGCGCTTGCTCGACAAGGCCAACCTGCAGACCGACATGACCAAGCTCGGCTTTGATGAGAGCGAGCTCAAGAAGTTCAAGCACGCCATCCACCAGCCGTTTGGCATGGTGCTGGTGACGGGGCCGACCGGTTCCGGCAAGACCACCACGCTGTATTCGGCGCTGACGGAGCTCAACAAGGTCACAGAAAACGTCTCCACCGCCGAGGATCCGGTCGAGTTCAACCTGGAAGGCATCAACCAGGTGCAGATGAACGACGCCATCGGCCTCAACTTTGCCTCGGTGCTGCGGTCTTTCTTGCGCCAAGACCCGGACGTGCTCATGGTCGGCGAGATCCGCGACTTTGAAACGGCAGAAATCGGCATCAAGGCGGCGCTCACCGGCCACATGGTGTTGTCGACCCTGCACACCAATGACGCGCCGTCGACCATCTCGCGCCTCCTGAACATGGGCGTAGAGCCCTTCATGGTCACCGCCGCGCTCAACCTCATCGCCGCTCAGCGCCTGGTGCGCCGCACGTGTGCCGAGTGCAAGGTGCCGTACAAGCCCGATCTCAAGACCTGCCTGGACGCCGGCATGAGCGAAGAGGACTACGAGAAGGCCGCCTTTATGAAGGGCGCAGGCTGCAAAACCTGTGGTGATTCAGGGTACAAGGGCCGCGTTGCCATCTATGAGATCATGCCGATCACCGACAACTTGCGCGACGCGGTCTTGCAGGGATCGTCGTCGGGCGAGCTCAAGAAGGTCGCGGTGGAGGATGGCCTGCAGACGCTGCGCATGTCGGCGCTCAGAAAGCTCGCCCAAGGTCTGACGACGCTTGAAGAAGTGCTGCGCGTGACCCGCAACGACTGACCTGCGACACGGACCGGCGAACACTGACCAGCGAATTGGGCCACGCACGCTGAGGCCGCGACGCAATCGAGGTAGGCAATGGCGACATGGCAGTGGGAAGGCACGAGCGCAGAAGGTGATTTTCGCCGCGGCGAGGTCGAAGGCGAGACCAAGGTCGACGCCCAGACCAAGCTCAAGCAGCAGGGTGTCTCGGTCATCAAGCTCAAGAAGAAGCAGAAAGAGCTTGAGCTGATCATCCCGGGTTTCAATGACGGCGTGCCGACCAAGAGCATGGTCATCTTTACCCGGCAGATGGCGACGATGATCGATGCCGGCCTGCCGCTGGTGCAAGCGCTTGATCTGGTGGGCAATTCTGAGCCAAACCCCAACCTCAAGAAGACCATTCTGGGGGTCAAGAGCGCCGTGGAGTCGGGGTCGTCTTTTTCAGACGCGCTCAAGAAATACCCCAAGGTTTTTGAAACCCTCTACGTCAACTTGGTGCAAGCGGGCGAGATGGGCGGCATCCTCGACACCATCATGAATCGCTTGGCCGAGTACATTGAGAAGGCCTCCGCGACCCAAAAGAAGGTCAAGGGCGCCATGCGCTACCCGGTGACGGTGCTCACGGTGGCGGGCGCGATCACCGCGGGCCTGCTGTGGAAGGTGGTGCCGTCTTTTGCCGCGACGTTTCAGTCGATGGGCGCCAAGCTGCCGGGCATTACTCAGATGGTCGTGGACATCTCGGAAGGGTTTTTGACCAAGGCGCCGCTGCTGTTTGGCGGCCTCGTGGCGGTGGGTGCGGCCTATAAGCTGGCGATGAAGACCAAGCAAGGTCCGTTTATCCGCGATTGGCTGCTGTTTCACGGACCGCTCATCGGCAACGTGGTGCAGAAGTCGTCCGTGGCCAAGTTCACCCGCACCCTGGGCACCTTGGTGTCCGCCGGCGTGCCGATCATTGAAGCGCTGCAGATCGTCGGCAAGACTTCAGGCAATCTGGTGGTCGAGCGGGCGGTGGACTACACCCGTACCAAGATCATGGAGGGCAAGAACGTCACCGCGCCGCTGATGGAGACGCAGATCTTCCCGGTGATGGTGGTCCAGATGATCGCCGTGGGCGAGGCAACTGGCGCCATGGACGTGATGCTGGGCAAGATCGCCGACTTCTATGACTCTGAGGTGGACGAAGCGATCGACGGCATGACCTCGATGATGGAACCGCTGATCATGGTGGTCCTGGGCGGCATCATCGGCACGGTGATGATCGCGCTGTACGCGCCGATCTTTACCATGGGCGACAACATCAAGTAGGTCCCATTGAGTCCTGAACAATTGCCGGTTGATGCGCCGCGCGCCGTTCGCGAAAGCTCTGCGGAACCGCCCGTTGCTTTGAGCGAAGAAGACTCGCTGGTGGCGCGCATCAAGTGGACCACCCTGGCGCGGGTGGTGCTTTTCTCCCTGGTGCTGTGCTTTGCCATCGCCGTGGACCTGGGCCTTGGGCCGCAGCGCGCCGCCTCCCAACCAGAAGTGCTGCTGTACCAGATGGCCGCGCTGGCCTACACCCTGTCGTTCTTGCTGCTGCTGTCTACGCTTTTTGGCAGCGGCGACGCGCGCTGGCTGGGCCGTATCGCCTGGGCCAGCGTCGCCACGGACCTGGGCCTGGCCCTGAGCCTCATCTTTGTCACCGACGGCCTCCAGAGCCTGTTCCAGTTTGGCCTGCCTTTGGCCGTGCTCAACGCCGCAGTGCTGCTCGACCGCACTGGGGCGATGGCCGCGGCGGGGCTGGCGTCGCTGGGCATGGCGCTGATCGGCGCTGGAGAAGTGGGGCTGCTGACCTTGCCGCGGCTGCGGGTGGCCTATCTGAGCGCCCTCGGCCCAGCCAAGATGATGAACGTGTTTGAGATTGTCGCGGATCTGGCCCTGCAGATCGCCGCAGCCTTTGCCACGGCTCTGTTGTCCAGCCATCTGCTGCGCGAATTGGACCGCACG
Source organism: Myxococcota bacterium (assembly GCA_964201005.1). GTDB lineage: Bacteria > Myxococcota_A > UBA9042 > UBA9042 > UBA9042 > SXRM01. The sequence continues at coordinate 18,859 of CAXNCS010000010.1, read as the reverse complement.
CGGCGGCGCGCCCACCAATCGCGGCGCGAGCTGGCCACCCTGAGGGTGCGCTATGAGGACGTGGTGTCGAGTCTGCCCGATGGCCTCGTCACCCTGGACGCAGACGGGGCGATCACCTCGGCCAATCCCGCGGCGGAGGCGATTCTGCAGGTGAGCGCGGCGGATCTGCGCGGTCGCAGTGTCGAGGCGGTGTTGCCGGAGCTCGCGGGCGTGGCGGGGCGCGGCGCGGGCGAATGGGAGATCTCGCGGACCGTGGCGACTGACTTGAGCACGACCCAGCAGGTGTCGCGCCAGACCGCGGATGGCCGCCAGCAGACCATCGCCTGCCGCGTGGCGCCGCTCCGCGACCAAGACGGCCGCGAGGGCCGCCTGCTGGTGCTGCGCGACATGACCGAGACCCGCGCCCGCGACGAGGTGCACCGCAATCGCGAGCGGCTGGCGGCGATCGGCTCCATGGCCGCGGCGGTGGCCCATGAGATCCGCAACCCGCTCGCCTCGATCTCCGGCGCCGTTCAGCTGCTGCAGTCCAGCGACGCCGTGGCCGAGGCCGACCGGCCGCTGATGCAGATCGTGGTGCGCGAGACCAGCCAGCTCTCCGAGTGGATCGACGAATTCCTCAGCTTTGCCAAGCCTCGCCGCGCCGTATGGGCGCAAGTCGACCTGCGCGATTTGCTGCAGGAGACCGCCGAGGCCTGCCGCATCGATCCGCGGGTGGTGGCGGCGGGGGTAGCGGTCGATCTGGCCATCGACACCCCCCAAAGTCCTGAGGATCCCTGGCGAATGCGCGGCGATCAGGCCCTCCTGCGCCAGGTGCTGTGGAACCTGCTGCGCAACGCCTGCCAAGCGGTCTTGACCGCGGACCGCCGCCAGGTGATCGCCCGGCTGAGCGCAGAAGAGGGCACGCTGGTGCTGCGCATCGCCGACAGCGGTCCGGGCTTTGCCGACCAAGAATTGTCGATGATCTTTGAGCCGTTTCACACCACCAAGGCAGAAGGCACCGGCCTGGGCCTCGCCACCGTGCGCCGCCACGTGGAGGCCCACCGCGGTCAGGTGGCCGCCAGCCACTCCGCCGAGCTGGGCGGGGCGCTGCTGGAGGTGCGCCTGCCGCGCCAGCCGCCCGCCGACGCCTTTGGCGACACCAGCCGCTCCGGGCAGTGGCCCAAGCCCAAGTTGCCGGCGAATTCTTCGCCTCCAGCCGATGAATTGCCCCCGCCCTAGCGCTCTGGGGATGCGCACCGGCCGCACCTCGTCTACACTAGGCCCGAGCTCCTGTCCCCCGCTCAGGAGAGCTGCATGGCCCACCTGCTGATAGTCGACGACGACCTCTCCCTCCGCGAGTTCCTCACCATCTTCCTCAAGCGCGAAGGCCACGACGTGGAGGTCGCGACCAACGGCGTGCGCGCCCTTGAGTTGCTCCAGGCCGGCAAATTCGACTTGGTGCTGACCGACTTGCGCATGCCGCGGATGGGCGGCCTGGAGCTGCTCGATGCGATTCGCGCCGCGCAGATCGACGTGCAGATCATCGTGATGACCGCGTTTTCCTCGACCGACACGGCGCTTGAGGCGATGCGCAAGGGCGCGTATGACTACGTCGTCAAGCCGTTCAAGCTCGATGAAGTCAAGCTGATCATTGCCAAATGCCTGGAAAAGAGCGCGCTGGTCGCGGAGAATCAGCAGCTCAAGAAGAAGCTGGCCCAAGGTAAGGCGCGCGCGCAATTCATCTGGAAATCCAAGGTGATGGAAGACGCGATGCAGCTGGTGCGCCGGGTGGCCGCCACGCCGTCTTCTGTGCTGGTCCTGGGCGAGTCGGGCACGGGCAAAGAGCTGGTGGCGCGCATGCTCCACGACGGCAGCGACCGCAGAGACAAGCCGTTTGTGGCGCTCAACTGCGGGGCGATTCCTGAACAGCTGATGGAGTCTGAGCTTTTTGGACATGCCAAGGGCAGCTTCACCGGCGCCAGCAAAGACAAGAAGGGCCTGTTTGAGGCGGCGAGCGGCGGCACGATCTTCCTCGATGAGATCGGCGAACTGACCCTGGGTCTGCAGGTCAAGCTGCTGCGGGTGCTGCAAGAGCGGGTGGTGACGCCGGTGGGCGATACCCGCGAAATGCCGGTCGACGTGCGGGTGGTGGCGGCGACCCATCGCAACCTGCGCGAAGCGGTGCAGGAGGGCAAGTTCCGCGCCGACCTCTACTTCCGCCTCAACGTCATTGAAGTGCGCATGCCGCCTTTGCGCGAGCGCCGCGAAGACATTTTGCCGCTGGCCCAGCACTTTTTGGCGCAGTTCTCCCAGCGTTTGGGCCGCGAATTCCGCGGTTTTGAGCCCGAGGCCGAGTCGGTGCTGCTGGGGCTAGCGTACCCGGGCAATGTCCGCGAGCTGGAGAATCTGGTGGAACGCGCGGTGGCTCTGGAGACCTGCGAGCGCATCACCACGGCCTGGTTGCCGGACCCGGGGGCCCACAATTGGTCGCTCAGTGGCAAGGCGCCGCTGGTCAGCGACGCGCTCTTGTTGCCAGAAGAGCAAGTCCAGCGCGCCGCCCAAGGTCTGGATCGCTGGTTGGAGCAGAGGCAGGAGCCGATTGACCTTGAAAAGGTTCTGGAATTGCTGGAGAGGGGCGTGCTTGAGGCGGCCTTGCGCCACACCCGCGGCAACAAGACCGACGCGGCGCGGCTGCTGGGCCTGACTTTTCGCTCGCTGCGCTACAAGCTCGCCAAGTACGGCCAGGACAGCGATAGCTAGGCCGTGGGCATCCGGTGAGAGCCTCCAACCCAGCGCCGAGGCCTAGAGATCGCGCAGCACCTGACCTGGGCGCGGCTCAGCGCACGGCCCCAAATCCGCTGATGTAACAGGGGTTTGTCGCAGGGTCCACCGCTCGCGCCGCGCCAGCTGGCCCTGGCGGCCGTACATTTCCGCCACCACGCTCGCGGGCAGGTGCTGACCTGTAGCCGCGCGCTGGCCCAGGATAAAGCGCTTCTGCAGCAGGCCTTTGTCGCTGTGCAGCTCCAGCCGGCGCACGCCGCTCGCGTCTTCCAGGGCGCTCAGGGTGCCGAGCGAGCTGTTGGCCCCCAGCGCCACCCGCCAGCGCGACAGCACCGCATCGCCCTGGGCTTGGCGACTCAGCAGCGCCGAGCCCTTGGGCAGGGTCGTCGCAGGTTCGGTCACCGCCACCAGCACGGCCTCAAAGGCTGGGGGCACGGCTCCGGGCTGGGCGGCGATCTTGAGGCGCGTGCCGCGGTCGGGCCACACCAGCAGCGCCCCCTCGGGCCCCAGGCGCAGCTCCTGGCGCAGCGGTTCGCGCACCCGCGCGCAGGCCTTGCCGCCCGGCTGCACCAGCACGCGGCCTCGCACGGGCAGCTCAGCCGTGGCGCCCAAACTGTCGACGGCCAGGGCGAATTCCACAGCCATGGGCGCGCGCAGCGGCGCAGTCTGGCTCGGGCGAGGCACCAGCACCGCCCCTGCGCTCAGCACGATCGCCGCGGCCCAGAGGCTCAGGTGGCCACCCCGAGGGGACCGGCGGCACAGCCCAGCGATCATTCGCCGCCGTTGGGGCTGGAAGTGAGGGAGACGACCACGGTGCTGTACACCAGCATCGCCCCCACAGAGGCCAAGCAGCCGTAGAGGGCATAGCGCTGGCGCAGGCTGCTGGCCTCGGCGCGGTAGGCGGGCAGGTAGCTGCGCACGTACGGCTCGGGCTTGCCCATCAAGCGCGCGTACGGCGGCGAAGGGTCGGTAAACCACGCCGCCAGCACGCCGTAGACGTTGAGCACGCAGCCCAGCACAAACCACGTGCCGCCGTTCACATCGACTTCGGCGTCCGCCACCGCGTCTTGCAGCGCCTGTGGACCGTCGCCGCCCTGAACTGGCTGGGCCGCGGGCTGGGCGCCGTTGGCTTCTGGCACGGGCTCGGCCAAGGGCGGCAGATCGCCGCTGATCTCGGCGTAGCCGCTCACGGGCACCGCGACGAGCGCCAAGGAGAGCAGCAGCGCCAGCCCCTGGCTCAGGGCAGACGGGGCGCGGCAGAGCGATTGACGGGAGCGGTGCGGCATGGCGGACTCCACAGACCAAGGATCGGATCACAGCGTCGCTCTTACGCGGCGCCGATGCAACTTTCAGGGCACCAACAGCCGCGGCACGTGCTCGGCAATGCGCGTGACGGTTTCATAGTGGATGGTGCCAGACCAGGCTGCCATTTCGTCCGCGCTGATGTGGTCGTCCGTATGGCCGTCGGCGTGGGCCTGGGCGCCGATCAGCACCACCTCATCGCCCGCCTTGACCGGCCCGGAGTCGGTGACATCCAAGGTGATCATGTTCATCGCCACCCGGCCGATCACCCGGGCCCGCTGGCCGGCCACCAGCACCTGGCCGATGTTGCTGAGCGAGCGGTCAAAGCCGTCGTAGTAGCCGATCGGCAGCACCGCCACGCGGGTATCGCGCACCGCCCTAAACGTGCGACCGTAGCCCACATATTCGCCCTGCGGCACGCTGCGCACCTGGGCCACCTGGGTCTTCCAGCTCAGGGCGGGGCGCAAATCCACCGGCAATTTGCCCAGCATTCGCACGGACAGCAGCGTCTCCTTGGACGGCCACAAGCCATAAGCGGCGATGCCAAAGCGCACCAGCTGTCCGCACACCTCGGGCCACAGGAGCAGCGCGGCGCTGTTGCTGCAGTGGCTCAGCAGGTGATCGCCCGGGTGGCCCGCGGGCGGCAGCTGCAGCGCCTCGCGGATGCTCTGGCCACACGCCTCAAAGCGCGCCAGCTGCGCCCGGGCAAAGCCGTGGTCCGTGGTGTCTTCTACGTCGGCAAAGTGGGTCGTCAGGCCTTCTAGCACCAAGCGCGGATCGCCGCCGATGCGCACCGCCAGGGCCACCGCGTCGTCGTGGCGCAAGCCCTGGCGGTTGTTGCCTGTTTCGATCTTGACGTGCAGACGGGCCGGCTTGCCGCAGCGCTCCGCCGCCTCCGCCGCCGCTTGCACCACCGCCTCATCGTACACCACCAGCCGCGCCCCGAGCTCGACCGCCCTCGCCGCTTGTTCCGGGGCCAGATAGCCGACATTGTACAGCGAGGCGCTGGGGAAATGGGCGCGCAACTGCTCGATGTCATGCAGATCGCTTGTGCCCAGCCAATCGACTCCAGCGTCCAGCAACGCCTGAGCGGCCGTCAGCAGGCCGTGGCCGTAGGCGTTGCCCTTGACCATCACGCACAGCAGCGGTTCGCGGCCTCCTTCGCGGCTGGCAGCGCGCAATACCTGGATGTTGTGAAGTAAAGCTGAGCGAGAGACCTCGATCTGCGACAGGAACGGGCGAACCATCGGTATTATCCTTGCCTGGGCGGAGAATTGCGCCGGCGCAGTCGTCAAGGGCCGGAGTCACAGGGGGCCCGGCGCGGATCCCCGGCAAAGCGGGCGACGACGTCATAAGCCTGCGGCAGGGCATCGGCGGGCACCGCCAGCTCGGCGGCAAAGCGACCGGCGGCATCGGTCGGCGCTGTCCCCAGCAGCCGGCCCTCGGTCGGACGCGCAGGATCGATCAGCCACACCTCCACTGGCAAGCGCGGCGCCGCGACCCCGGCCGACAGCTGCCCAGAGACGCGGATCGGCTCGCCGACCCAGGCGGTCGCCCGGAGCGGGTCCAAGCGCAGAGACGTCGCCTGGCGCCGCGGCTCTTCCGCAGGCATGTCAGCGGCTTTTCCTGGGCTCTTGCTGAGCTGCGGCGGAGCCGGCTTGGGTGCGAGGCCCATCGCCCGGGTTCGCAGCCACTGCCGGCGGGCGGCCGCCTCATCGGCAGGTGCGCCACCAGCGCCGGCGCTGCCCTCCGCTGGTGGGCCGGCGGATCCCTGGGCTGATCCTGGGTTTGGCTCCGAGCTGGCCCCGCCGCGCAAGCCCTCGGCGCCTTTGAGCTCTTGGGCGCCGCCAAAGGCCTGATCGACCGGCTGGCCATCGACGCTGACCCTCCCCACCTGATCGGTGTAGGCCTTGGGCCGGGCAAAAGGATCGGCAAACAGCGGCCGGTGCAGGCGCTTATCTTGGGCGGCGTGCAGTTCTAGCGACTCCGCTCCGCCGCCGAGGTCGACGCGCTGCCAACCGCTTGCGCCGCTCGCCAGCGGCACCCACACCTCGACAAACGCATGGGCCTCGTTCATCACGTAATGCGCGGGGATCCCAAGTGAATGTGCGATGATCACCAGGCCCAGGGCGCGGTGGCGACAGACGCCCTTTTGCGACAGCACCAGCTCGGCCAGCGGATCGCTCCCCGGCAGCGGTGGCCCTTCTTGCTCTGGAGCCGCCGGAGCAAAACTGCGGAACCACTCCACTAATTTGCCAATCACTTCAGGGCGATCGCCGCGCGGGTTCAGGCCGAGCTTGGGCCACAGCGCCATCGCCCGCTGCTGCAGGTCCGGGTCCAGAGCGGCGACCTTGGGCCCCTCACCGCCGCGACCGGCGCGCCCCTGGGCCAAAGGCGCTGAAAAATACGCAGAAGGCGCGTCCATCAAAAAGCGCAGGTCGACCTCGCCGTCGCCCGCGGCGATCACGGAATAGTTCCCTGCGTCATCGCGGAAGAACTGCAGGGGCATCGGCGGCAGGGCCTGCCAAGAGAGGATCTGCGAGGTCGGGGCCACGGACGGCAGCAGCACCGCCTTGCCCGCCTGGGTGCGCAGCTTGACATGACCCCAGAAAAGCTCATGGTCTGGACGCGGTTGCGAGGTGCCGGCGATCTCGCGCAGCCCTTCACCGCTCATCTGCAGGGTCAGGTCAGGGGCCACGCGATCGTAAGAGAAATCGCGCTTGAACGGCGCCACCGTCGGGTCAAACACCACTTGGTAGTGCAGCTCCAGATCAGCGCCGGTGCGGCGATCGATGCCCACCCGCGGCGCCTGGCGCTGGCCGTAAGTCGGCACCCCGTCGCCCTCTTTGGCCGGCGGCGGCTTGGCGATGCGCCCCTGCGAGGTCAAGATGGCCTCGGGCAAGCCAGCATCGCTATCGGTGGGATTGGCACCGCGGTCGGCCCGCGACATTTCCAGCTGATCGCTGCGACCTTGCCCAGCCGCGGCGGGCGGCAAAGGCTCGTGCAAAATCGGAGTATTGGTCTGGGCTTGCAGCGAATGCCACGCTCCCGTCCCCAGCAATGCCAGGGCGACGGCGATCCAGCGGACAGACAAGGGCAGCGCGCGTCGGGACAAACCTCACCTCCTGGCGTACCTCACCACAGCGCAGGCCCGCCGTCCAGGCCAGATTGCCCAACGCGGCGGATTCAAGGTACGACGTCTGAGCCGGAGAATTGATTCCCGCGGCCTAGGCCAAGTACCCTGGGCGGCAGCTAGAGGTCAGCCGGCGCGCAGGCCGCGGCAAGGGGAGGCAGAGTTGAACCCAATGGCGCTCGAGTTGGACCCGGCGGCGGCTGTGGCTGCGCTGTTTGCGCTGTTGTGGGGCGGCCTTTGGGGCTCGTTTCTCAACGTGGTGGTCTATCGCGTGCCGGCCGGCTTGTCGGTGGTTCACCCGCGCTCGCGCTGCCCGCAGTGCCTGCAGCCGATCACCTGGTGGCAGAATATCCCGGTGCTGTCCTGGCTGCTGCTGCGCGGCCGGTGTGCCTGCTGTAAAACCCCGATTTCCCTGCGCTATCCCCTGGTGGAAGCGGTGGCGGCGCTGCTGACCCTGGCCGTTGCGGTGCCCTGGTTGCCGCTGCTGTTGCAGGCAGAAGAGCTCCAATGGCGGCCGTGGCTGGGGCTGCTGGGCGAGCTGAGCTTTGTGTACATCTGGCTGGCTATCGCCCTCATCGACGCCGATACGTTCTTTATCCCCGACAGCCTGAGCCTGCCCCTGCCGCTCCTGGGCTTGGCCTTGGCGGCGCTCGTGGGCGATTTGCGCGGCGTGACCTGGCAGCAGTCGGCGGCGGGCGCGCTGGTGGCCGGCGGTGGCCTGTGGTTGGTGCAGTGGGGCTACGGCCGCCTGACGGGGCGCGAGGGCCTGGGCTTTGGCGATGTCAAGCTCTTGGCCGGCATGGGCGCGCTGCTGGGGCTCCAGGCGGTGGCGGCGCTGATCCTGGCCGCGGCGCTGCAAGGCCTGCTGTTTGCCTTGGGCTACGCGGCCTTCTCCAAGGGTGCGGCGATGACTGACCGCGGTCTGCAGTCGCTGCGCCATCTGGCCCTGCCGTTTGGCCCGTTCCTGGTGCTGGGGGCGGTGCAGTGGCTGCTGGGCCACCGGCTGTTGGCACCTCTGCTGCAGCGCTGGTTTGAGGGCGGGCTGTGAAGCTGCGCTGGCAGCTGCGCGGCTGGACGGCAACGGCGCTGGTGCTGAGTCTGGCCCTGCTCGCCGCTGCAGGGGATCTGCTGATCGCCAGCTTGATCGCCCAGGTCGACCGAGCGATGGTCCTGGGCCCAGAGCCTTGGCTGCTGCCGTTGCGCGAACAATTCCGCTTGGCCCAGGCGGTGCTGTGGCTCGCGGCCGCTGCGGTGGCCCTGCCCGGCGTGGCCCTGGCCTGGGTCGCTCTTCAGGGCCTTGTGGTCGCGCCGCTGGAGCACGCTGCCCGCGCTTTGGCCAGCGACCCTCAAGTCCAAGCGCGCCGCGGGCTCGACGAGCTGGGCCGCTTACACGCTGCGCTGGAGGACTATCGCCGCGCTTTGGGGCAGGAACAGGCCAGCCGCGCCAGCCAGTTGGAGGCCCTGCAGTCGCTCCGCGGCGCCGCCGACGCCATTGCCCAGCAGCTCCAGCAAGCCGATCGCCTGGCGCTTGTCGGCCGCGTCGCGATGGGCTTGGCCCATGAAATCGGCTCGCCTCTAGCGATCGTCAGCGGCTACTTGGACCGCCTCGCCGTGCTGGAGGGCCAAGGCGCTCCCTTGGTCGACCGCCAGCGCTGCATCGACCAAGCCAGCCACGCCTGCGAGCGAATTCACGCGCTGCTCTCAGATTTTGCCGAGCCCGGTCTGCCGCGCGCCCGCCCAGCGGACCGGCCCTGTGATCTGGCCGCGGTGGCCCTGCGGGTGATCGGCCAGTGCGAGCAGCACCCGCGGGCCCGCCAACTGAGCATCGACCTGCAAGCTGCGGCTGCCCAGCACCCCGCCGACGCTTCGGCGAGCCACATCGAGCAAGTGCTGATGAACTTGGTGGTCAACGCCTCTGACGCGCTGCGCAAACGGCCGCCGCCCGGTGGGGGCCGGGTCCTGCTGAGCTTGGAGCGCCAGGGCGACTGGCAGGTGGCTTGCGTCGACGACGACGGCCCGGGCATCGACCCCGCGGCGCTTGAGCGGATCTTTGACGAATTCTACTCCACCAAGGAACTCGCGGCGGATGCCTCGCGCGGCAGCGGCTGGGGCCTGGGTCTGGCGGTGAGCCGGCGCATCGCCGCGGGGTATGGCGGCACCCTGACCGCCGGTCAGAGCCCTCTGGGGGGCGCGCGCATGACGCTCAAGCTGCCGGTGGCGGCGGGGCAGCGGCTGGCGGCGCGACCGACGGGGCCCATCGCCTGACCGCCGTGGTTTTGTCGGTCCAAGAGTATTGCGGGCAGTTTTCTAGCGGATGAGCTTTGAGATCGCCTTGAAAGTATCGGTCCCCGCAGCCCCCACCAGGTCAAAGAGCGCCGCTTCGGTCGAAGTCACCACCGCGCCGCACTTCTGCCACAGCAGAGCGCCGATCTCTAGATTGGCCGCGGTGCGGCTGGCGCAGGCGTCGCGGGCGACGTGCACGGCAAAGCCCAGCTCGCGCATCCCGCGGACCGTTTGGTACACGCACACATGCGCTTCCATGCCGCACACCAGCACCGACTGCACGCCCTGGGTGCGCCATTCCAGAATCACCTCAAGCGCTTGGTCGTTGGCCGTCGCAGAGAACTCGAGCTTGTCGGCTTGGCTCACCCCCGGCATCGCGGTGATTTTGTCGCGCAGGCTCGGCAGCGTCTGGCCCAAACCCTTGGGATATTGCTGGGTCACCAAGGTGCGCAGCCCCAGCAGCCGCGCCCCTTCCAGCAGGCGCTCCACATTGGCCACACAGGGCGCACCGCCGTCGATCATCGCCGGGCTCAGCTTCTCTTGCACGTCGATGATCACCAAGGCGGTGGTGGCGGGCACAAGGCGCAGGTCTTCGGGTGACATCGCTTCCTCCGGATGCATGAGCGCTGGTTCAATTGGCGCTACCATACCACCATCGATCGCCGCCGCAAGCGCCCTAGCCTGGATGAGCGCGAGCCCCTATCCTAGCGGCCGAACGCGCACTGGGGGCAGCACATGGGAGCAAAGGCGCAGATGAGGGCGCTCGCAATCACCGTCTTGCTGGCGGCGCTGACCTTGGCTGTCGCGGCCTCGGCTCAGCCGGGAGCGGCGGAACAGCCCAAGGATCCGCGGGAATTGCTGCAGCGAGGCGAGTTTGAGCAGGCGGCCCAGGAGGCGCGTCGACTGCGTCAAGCCTTGCCTGCGGGCCAAGCGGCGCTGGAGCTGCTGCAGGTCGAGGTCGAGGTGGCGCGGGCCCGCGGCGATTTGCCCGCGGAAGAGCAGCTGCTGCGCGAGCGCATCGCGGTGGCTGAAAAGGCCTGGGGCGACCCGCAGCACCTCGAGGTGGCGCTGGCGCGGGTCGAGCTCGGGTCGGCGCTGCGCCAGCTGGGTCAGCGCGAGCTGGCGGCGCCCCAGCTCGATCAAGCCGTGGCGGTGGCTCTGGCCTCCGCAGGCAAGGGCGAAGCGCGCTCGACCGAGCTGTTGACCCTGCTCGTGCGCGCCGCCGACGACCTGCCCAGGCGCCGGCAAGCCATGGCCACCGTGGAAACCGCCTTGCCGATGCTCCAAGGCAAGCTCGATCCCGCCGACCCACAGAGCCGCGAACGGGTGCGGGCGCTCTTGACCGCGGTCGCCGCCCTGGCCACTGATCTGGGCCGTTCTGGCGACGCCTTGCAGTTTCTGGGGCTGGCAACGCAGTTCCTCCACCCCGATCGCGCCGTCAACGATCCGCAAACCGGCATTTTGGCGATTGAATACGGCAAGGCCTGGGTAGCCCAGGGTAACCTCTTAAAAGCGCAGCAGTTTTTTCGCTATGCGATCGACAAGTTGTTGCCTGTCTACGGCGCCGACCATCCTTGGGTCGCCAGCGCCGGTCGGCGGCTCGCCCTGGTGCTCTTGAGGTCGGGGGATCGCCCCGGCGCCCTGCAGGCCATGCGCGCCGCCTTGCCGGGTACGCGCCGCCAGCGCCAAGTGGTGCGCCAGGCGGCCATGCCCGCGGCGGCCAAGCTCGAGGCCTACAACGCCACGTTCTTTGACGATGAAGTGCTGTTTTCGCTGGTCCTGGAGCAAGCCCAGGGCGACGCCGCGGCGATCCCCGAGCTGATCGCCCTCCAGCTCCAACGCAAGGGCGGGCTTCTTCAGGCGCTTTTGCCCAGCCCCAGGGCTGACGACGCCGCGGCGACCGCCCTGCGCCAGCGCCTCGCCGCCGTGAGCAGCCAGCTGGCCCAGGCGTGGCAGCGGTCTGAGCTGGAGCCGGGGCCCGAGGCGACCGCCCAGGTGCAGCGGGTTCAGCGGCTGCGCGACCAGCTGCAGGCGCAGGTGGCACAAAAAGGCCTTGGATCCAAGACAGATACTCCAGCTGATGCCGGTCTGGCCGAGCTGTGCCGGGCCCTGCCGCAAGGGGCGGCGCTCGTCGATTTTGTCCATTACATCGACTACCGGCCGGTGGAGGGCGGCGTGCGCCTGACCCGCAAAATGGCCGCGGTGGCCGTGCGTCAGCGCGACTGTCGCGCCCAGGTGGTCTCCCTCGGCGACGCCAAGCCCGTGCAGATCGCCGTGCAGGAGTGGCGAAAGGCCCTTGCCGTTCAGGGGCCTGTGCGGGGGGCGGCGGCCCTGGGTCTCGGCGAGCCCGCCCAAGCCGCCCCTTGGCACAGCGGCGCCCAGGCCTTGTGGGGTCAGCTGATCGCGCCTGTGGTCGACCACCTGCAAGGCGTTGAGGTGTTGGTTATTTCGCCGGATGATGCCCTGCATTTTGTGCCTTGGCCGGCGCTGATGGACCCGCAGGGCAAGCTGCTGGCAGAGCGCTGGCCGGTCGCCCTGGTTGACAGCCCGGGTCAGCTGCTGGCCCAGCGGCCCCAGCCCGGCCCCAAGGAGCTCGCCGGTACCTCGGCCCTGCTCATCGGCGGCCCGGCCTTTGGCAAGGCGCCCAAGGGCAGAGCGCCGAGTCGCGCCACAGACCCGTGCGCTTCGCTGCTGTCCACCGCCTGGGCGCCCTTGCCCGGGACCCTGGGCGAGGCCAAGGCCGCGGGGGAGGTGCTGCGCAAGGCCGGTGTCGCGGTCGAGACCCTGACCGGCGCGGCTGCGACGGAAGCGGCTTTGCGCAAGGCCGCGCCCGGCAGGCGCTGGATCTCTCTGGCAACCCACGGCTATTTTGCCGGTGCGGCCTGCGCGCGCAATGCCGACCTGACCCCGCGCGACCCCCTGCTCCTCAGCGGCCTGGTATTTGCCGGCGCCAATCAGTCTGGGGCCGCGGCGGGCGACGACGGCTGGCTGACCGCGGCCGAAATCGCCGCCCTGGACCTGCGCGGCACGCAGTTGGTGGTGCTGTCCGCCTGCGAGACGGGGCTCGGCGACGCCCAACAGGCTGTGGGCGAAGGCGTTTTTGGTCTGCGCCAGGCCTTTGCCCGCGCTGGTGCCGCCGGGGTGGTTCTGTCTCTGTGGCAAGTGCCCGATCGCGAAACCGCGGAACTAATGGGCACATTCTGGCGGCGCATGGCCGCGACCCCGCAGCGCCCTTGGCAGGCCCTGCACGCCGCCCAGGCCGAACTGCGCGCCAAGCTGGCCGCCCAGGGCCGCGATCACCCGCAGCTGTGGGCCGGGTTTGCTTACGCCGGTCAGCCGTAAGCCCTGGGATCATCATACCTTTGGTCTGGCTTGGCTGCCCCGGTCAGTGGGGCCGCTGGCTATCGGCGACCACCACCCGGGCGATCTGGCCGATCAGCGCGTGCAGGTCCGGCTCGCGCCGCCCTTCCGTGAGCACGCACAGCAGCAGCGGCCGCTCCGGCAAATGCAGGATCCCGCAATCGTGAAAATGGTGGCGCTCTTCTGCGCCGGGGACCAGCCGATGCCCCCACTTGTGCGACACCTTGACCCCCGCTGGCACGCCGCTGGGCAGGGCCGCGCGGTGCTCCGATTCAGCCAGCAGCTGCAGCAGCAGGTCAGAGGAAGCACCGTCGAGCCAGGAGGCGTCGTAGAGCGTCCGCAGGATCCGCGCGATGTGGCGCCCTGACATGGCGGCATCCAGGGCGCCCTCGCCGTAAGGCCACGGTACGTCTAGTGATTTGTACACATTGCGCAATTCGGCGTCGCCGACCAGTTCAGCCAGCAGCGCTTTGGCGTCGTTGCGCGACCAGCGGATCATGCGGTCCAGCAACTCGCGCACGGCGTAAGACTGGCCGGCGGTCAGGCTCCGCGGACCGGCGTCCTCGCGCTGGGTCGGGCCGGCAAAGGGCAATTCGCGTTGCAGCACGGCAGGATCGTGCGAGGCGCGCTGCAGCACCGCCATCGCCAAGGGCAGCTTGAGCAGGCTCGCCGGGCGAAAAAGCTGGTCTGGCTCGATGGAGAAGCCGCGGCACATCTCCAGGTCCTGATAAATCACGCTGACTTGACTGACCTTGCCGGCCGCCTTGGCTGCGGCGATCAGCTGCCCCACCTCGGCCCGCAGCCCGGCGGTGGCTGGATCGTCGCTGCGGCCTTCGCACGCCAGCAGCGGGTGGGCCAGGCCCTGGCGCGGCTGGCGCAGCAGCTGTGGCGTCTGCTGGTCTGCGATCTGGCCGGGTGCCGCGCTTTGACGTTGGGCGTGCCCCGCCCAGCCCAGGGCCAGACCTCCGGCAAACACCAGCGGCAGCCAGGGCTGGGCGCGGCGCACCCGTTTGGCCGGCTGGCCGCGCGGCGAGGGGGGCAGCGCTGCGCCGGCGGCGCTCGCGCCAGGCTGGAGGGGGATCCGGGTCTTGGACATAGGGTGGGGCAGCTCCGCGCGCGACAGCGCACCTCTGCCTTATGCCAAACCCTCAGGCCAGAAGGGTGTTGAATGATGTACGCAAGGCCAATAGCCGCATCGGCTGACGAATCTTCACGGGTCGCGGCCAGAGTGGTGAAATATTCAACATGCTGTGCATATCAACAGTATCGCCGAGAGGTGCAGCCATCTGTGTGGCAATAACCCGCTGATTGGAAGACGAGATCGCAGATTTCGCCCCCTTGGCACAGCTCTTGCTCCATGCCGGTCTGTACCCCAACGCGGCGCGTCCGCAGGAGGCCCTCATGAAGCGCATCTCTCCCCCTCTGTTTGTGGCGCTGTTGTCGGCAGCCTCGCTTGGCGCATGTGCCGATAGCGCAGACGAATCCGCAGGTACCTCTGGCGCTCAAGGCTGGTCCGCAGAGCATACAAGCGATGCCGGAGCACCCAAGACCAGCTACGACTCGTCCTCCGCCAGTGCCCAGGACGCCACCTCAGGCTGGTACGACGCCTCGGCCTCAGCGGATGCGGGCTCTTCAGGCGGCGGCCCGTTGACCGGCAACGCCGACCAGGGCATCGGCCTCAAGCCGGGCGGCGCCCAGGACATCGGCTTTTTCCGCAGCAAACTCAAGAGCGGACTGCTGCCCAAGCCCGGCGACATGACCATTGAAGGCTGGCTCAACGAGCACGACACCTGGCTGCCCAAGGCGGCCAAGGATCGGCTGGTGTCGCTGCACGCCATGGCCGGGGTCCTGTCTCTGCCGCAGACGGGCACCTCCACCCAGAATGAAGCGGTGCTCCAGCTCGGCCTCAACTCCGGTCAGACGCTGCAAGATGTCTCTACCCCGGTGGCCCTGACGGTGGTGATCGACCGCTCCGGGTCCATGTCGGGCGACAAGATGGCCCATACCCTTGCAGGCTTGCACGTGCTCGCCGATCAGCTGCCCAGCGGCGCGCGTATCGGCGTGCTGAGCTTTAGCGACAGCGTGGCCAGCGTCTATGCCGCCCAGGACACCGCGGCCAAGGCGCCGGCGCTGCACCAAGCCATCGACACGATTAAGCCCGGCGGCGGCACCAACTTCTACGCGGGCCTAGAAGCCGGGCTTGCCGAGTGCAAGAAGGCCCCGGAGTCGTTTAAGTTCAAGCGGATCCTCATGCTGTCTGACGGCGTGCCCACCGTGGGCAACACCAATTCCGCGGCGATCTCTTCGCTGGCCAAGGCCGCGGCGGCGGCGGGCTGTTCCGTCAGCTCGATCGGCGTCGGCCTGGACTTCTCCCCCGCGCTGATGAACTCGGTGGCCCAGCAAGGCGGCGGCACCGCGTGGTTCCTTCAGAATGCCGAGCACGCCAAGCAAGTGTTCGTCCAGGACCTGCAGACCATGCTGCTGCCAGTTGCGGAGAAGCTGTGGATCCAGTTTAAGCCGGCTGCGGGTTGGAAAGTCAAAGAGATCTATGGCTTTAACTGGGTCGATCAGGGCGGCATTGTCAAGATCACCGGCCCCAAGACCGATGCGGTGGTCGGACCGATCGAAGAGCCGCCGCCGGCCCCCGATCCCAACACCCAGCCCGTGGCGATGCCCACGCTGTTTGCCAGCCAGCGCAACGGCTTGGTCATGGCGCGGCTGAGCGCCCCGGCGGACTTTGACCCGGACCAGCTCCAGAATCTGATGCTCGCCAGCGTCGACTACGGCTACCAGCTGTCCAAGCAGGGCGGCGAAGAGAAGTTCACCGTTCCAGTGCAAGTGCCTGGTCTGACGGCAGTTCCCGATGGCGGCTTTGCCTACTTCGCCTCGCCCGCGGTGCGCCGTTCGTGGATCCTGCTGCGCGATGGCCTGGACCTCATCGCCGCCTGCGCCCTGGCAGAAAAGGCCCAGCCCTCGGACGCCGCCGCGCTGCTGCAGGTCGCGATTGCTCGGCATGACGGGCAAGTGCAGGCAATGCTTGTGGATCTCCCAGTCTACGACGCGACCGCCCCGGATCTGGCCGATGCCCGCCAGCTGCTGGTCGACCTCAGCAAGCTCATCCAGCCGTAGGAGCTGGTCCGCTCGCCCGACCAGACTGCCTACTTGGTGCAGAGGCCCCACTTGGTCGGCACGCACATCTTGCCGCCGTTGGCGCTGGCGTTGGTAGCGAGAATGTCTTGGCATTTCCACGCGCCGTCGGTCGTGCAGTTCTGGCCCACGCTCACGCCGATGCCGGCGCAGGACAGAATGCACACGCACTCGCCAGTGTCAGGGAACGTGATCCAATAGCCATCCGGGCAGTTCTTGGGCATGGCCTTGTTGTCGCACGCGAGGCCGGTTTGCTTTGTGTCTCCGGACTTATAGAAGGTCGAGCCCAAGCTGAAGTCGCCGTAGCAGCCCAATTTGCAGTCCTGCGGGCAGCTCGCCTCGGTCTCGCCGGCCTCGCACTTGCCATTGGGGCACATGCTGCTCGAGCCGCCGCAGTCTTTGCTGCAATTGCTCGCCGATTCGCCGCTCTCGCACATGCCGTTGCCGCACACCGGGCCGCTGCTGCCGCCGCAGTATTTGTCGTAGTCGGCGCAGCAGTCGCCAGAGGACTTGCACTGGGAGTCGCAATAGCAGCTGCCCGAGGCCTTGCCGCACATGCCGTTGCAGCTGCCGCTGGCGGTTTTGCAGTCCGAAGGGCAGCTGGTGGTGCTCTCGCCGGTCTCGCACACGCCGTTGCCGCACTTGGCCGCGTTGGGCACGCAGACCTTGCTGCTGTTGCACACAAGGCCCGCCGAGCAGGTGCCGGCGCACTTGCCGCCGCAGCCGTCGCTGCTGCCGCAGGTCGCCCCGGAGGCGCACTTGGGCGTGCACGAGCCGCCGCCGCAGGCGCTCTGGTAGTCGCCGCAGCAGTCGCCGTACTGGGTGCACTGGTCGTCGCACATGCAGCCCGTCGACTCACCGCCGCACTTGCCGACGCAGGAGCCGCCGGTCGCCGGGCAGTCGATCTCGCAGCTGGCGCTGTCTTCCGGGGGCTCGCATGTGCCGTCGCCGCACACGGGCGTGGGCAGGCCGCAGTCGGCCGGGCAGTTGCCGCTGTCTTCGCCCGTCTCGCACTTGCTGTTGCCGCACACCGGGCCGCTGGTCGGGCAGTCGACCTTGCAATTGGCGGTGCTCTCACCGGACTCGCAATTGCCGTTGCCGCACACCGGGCCGCTGCCGGGGCAGTCGGCCTTGCAATTGGCGGTGGTCTCCCCGGCTTCGCAATTGCCGTTGCCGCACACGGGCGTGGGCGCTTCGCAGTCCGAGGGGCAGGTGCTGTAGGACTCGCCGGCCTCGCACTTGGCGTTGCCGCAGATCGCGCCCACGGTCACGCACTGCCCTTCGTCGGTGCAGGCCTTGCCCTGGCCGCAATTGCCGCACACGCCGCCGCAGCTGTTGCTGCCGCACTGCTTGTCTGCGCAGGCCGGCTGGCAGCCGCTCTTGCAGTCGCCGGGGCAGCTCGAGGTGCTCTCGCCGACCTCGCAGACGAAGTTGCCGCAGACGGCCTTCTTGGCGCAGTCCGTCGGGCAGCCGATGTCGGTCTCGCCGCCGGCGCAATTGCCGTCGCCGCACACTTCGACGGGCGTGATCGCGTCGTTCGTGCCCGTGTCGTTGGCGCTGGTGTCGTTGATGCTGGCGTCGGTGGTCGAGCTGTCGCCGCCCGTTGCGGTGTCGCCGCCCGTTCCCGCGTCGGTGCCCGTGCTACCGCCGAGGCACTGCGGATTGGCAATGCCGCCCACGTACGTCTCGCTGCAGTACTGACCGGCGGCGCAGCTCGCGAGCAGGCTCCACTTGCCATCGGTGCCGCACAGCATGATCGACGCGCTGCTGCCCTGGACCAGGCAGCCCTTGGCCTGAGCCGCCGCGCAAGGGGTCCCGGCGATGCCACCGGTGGCGACGAGCCCGCCGCCGCCGCCGACCCCTCCGGTCGTGCAGCTCGCCAGGGCGACGAGGATGGAAGCGAACACCGACCGGCGAAACCTTGCCATGCGAGGAACTCCAACTGCGAGGAAAGCGCCCGATCCCGGCGATGCGCGCGGCGATCGCAAAAAGCGCCGGCGCATGATAGCGGAGCAGGTGGAGATTTCCAGGGCAAAACGGCAGAGTTCGGCGGATTTGGCGCGGTCAATTCACCTGGCCGTTGAGCTCAAACCCCGTGACCGTCTTGGCCTGGCCGGTCTTGGCGTCCAAGAAGGTGATGCGCCCCGACGGATGCGTCTGCGTCACCGCCACCACCCCGGCCTTTTGCAGGTAGCGGCCGTGCTCCGGCGCCGAGCCCAGCTGGCGATCCACGGTCTGAAAGCTCGTCAGATCCGCCTCTTGCACCAGGTGCCCCAGGCCATTGGGGTCCGGCAGCAGCAGCCAGGCCTTGTCGGGCGTCTGCGAAAGCGCCACTTCCAGCGGCTTGACCGGGGTCAGCACCAGCTTGGTGTAGCCCGTATCCAGGTCGTACAGCGTGTAGCCCTGCGAATCGTCGACAAATTTCTCCGTCGGGTCGCTATAGCCCGGCCCGGCCCCCGGCTTGTGCAGCAAGATGGCCTTGCGAGTCCCCGGCACCAGCAGCACGTTGTCGATGGTCTTCTTGATCGCCACTGGCGTGACATTTCCCGTGGCAATGTCCAGGGTTGCGACCTGCTCAATCCCGGCGACGCTGGTGTAGAGCAGCGCGGTCTTGCCGTCTTCTGTCAGCCGCGCCAGGCCTAGCGGTGCGCCGCCCAGATCGGCGAGCTTAAACTCAAAGGTGTCGGTCACTTGCGCGGGCAGCGTCACCATCGCCACCTGGCCGGCATCGCGCAGCACCGCCAGGGCCGAAGCGCCGCCGGGCACCAGGTCCAGATCCGTCGGCACCGCGCCCAAATCGACCTCGCCGATCTTCTTGCTGGGCAAGTGCACCAGCCCCAGCTTGGTCGATCCGGCCTCGCGCACCACCGCCCA
>CAXNCS010000009.1:0-60141 GCA_964201005.1 Myxococcota bacterium | reverse complement strand
TGGCGTGATGGCCGTGCTGGGCCGGAGGCGCACGGGGCGCAAAGGGTCGCCTAACCGCTGGTCCGCGCTCGCATAAACTCGCCCGCTTGCTCAAAGGCCTGATCGGCTTGGGGCGTCAGGCCGGCAAAGGCCGGGTAGACGTGGATCATGTCTGCCGCGACTTCCAGCTCCACCTCCACGCCTGCAGTCCGGGCGTGACGCGCAAATTCAACCACTTGGTCGCGCAGGATCTCTTTTTCGCCCACCTGGATCAGCAGCGGCGGCAAGCCCTGGAGGTCGGCCCGTACCGGCGAAACCAAAGGATCTAGCGGATCTCCGTGCTCGCCCAAGTAAGTCGGCGCAAACAGTTCGCGGTGGAGAGCCAGCGGCGACAGGTAGTCGAACGGCAGATTCTCTTGCCAGGAGGCGCGCTCGTCGGCCAGGTCCACCGCCGGCGACAACAGCCAAGCGGCCGCAGGCAGGGGCAGGCCGCGGTCGCGCAGGCTCAGGAGCGTAGAGATCGCCAAGCCGCCGCCCGCAGAATCGCCAGCGATGATCAGATTCTCTTTGACCTCGCCGCTCTCAAGTAGCGCGACGCAGGCGGCCACGCAGTCCTCTAGACCTGCGGGATAGCGGTGTTCAGGCGCCAGCCGATAGTCCAAGCCGACCACCCGAGCGTCCGCGGCGTGGGCCAGCCGCGCCATGAGGGCCCGGTGCGTGCCAATCGAACCGGTGACAAAGGCGCCGCCGTGCAAGTACAGGACACACCGGCGCGAGCCGCTGCCCTTGGGCTCCAGCCACTCGACCTCGCGACCCGCCAGCTGACCCCGGCGCTGCAGCGTAGTGCGCCCCAGACGGCCGCGCAGGGGCGGCGACGGCAGGTTCAGCTTCAGTCCGGTCATCAGCGGCGCGAGCATGGCGCCCACCAGAAAGCGCAGCACCTCCACTGCGACGGCAAAGACCAGGGACCAGCGCCGCGGCAGTCGGCCACGCAGCCGCCGCCCCACCACCTGCAGCACCAGCCACGGCAGCGCCAGCGCCAGGCGCAGCAGCATCCACAGCCCGGCGTGGCGCTGGCGCAGGCTAGTCTGTGGCAAAACGGCTGTGTTCATAAGGCTCTGTGTGGGCGTGGTTGGGGCGACCGGCCCGATGTCGCCACAAAGAAGAGCGAGGGCCGCTATCGCGCAACGGCGTCAGTGCTTGTGTCCTTGCCCGGGCGCGTGCAGGTGCGGCTGGTCGTGCGGCGGCGGAGCCGGCGTCGGCACACCTCCATCGCTGGCAATCACCTCAAAGCCTTTGTGCTGGAAAGCAAAAATTCCCTCGTCCATCACGGCGGTGTGCTTGTAGCCGCGCTTGCGCAGCTCGTCCACCACAACGCCCGAGGCGTGGTGCGGGCAGGCGCAGTAGGCGATGACCCAGGTGCCGTCGTTGGGGATCTTGTCGATATTGCGCAGATCGTAATACGGCAGTGAAACGGCCCCCGGGATCCGCAGCCGCGACCAGTCCGATGGCGCACGGGCGTCGGCGATGACGATGCGGCGCTTCTGGGTCAGGGCCTCGTTGACGGCCTCCGGGGTCACCAAGCGCTCGTCTTTGAGGGTGAATTCGGCGTGCTTGCCCGCGGGGTTGATCACGGGCGAAGCCACCCACGGCTCTGCGGGCGGCCCCGCGGGCGGCGGCGGCGGTTGGGCGGCGCCAGCGATGGCCAGCGAGCGCAAATAGGCGATCACATCCTCAATTTGCTTGGGCTTGAGCGCCGTTCCCCAGGCCACCATGTCCGTCCCGGGGCGGCCATAGACGATAGCGTGGCGCAGGAATCCGTCCGAGGCCAGGCCCAGGAACACCTGGTTGAACAGGTGGACGGCGCTGTCGCGCTGCACCGGCGAACCGTGGCAATCGGCGCAGTGCTCGCCAAAAACCAGTTGGCCCTGGCTGGGATCGCCCACGGCCAGCGTGCCATCGATCGGCAACAGCGCCGGGGCGTCCGCGCGCAACCAGGAGGTCAGCGCCTCCAGCTCAGCAGGCCCGAGCGGTCCGCCAAATTCGCGGCCATACGCGGCCATCGCCGTGCCAGGCCGGCCCCGGGCGATGCTGTCGCGCAGGAACTGCGGTGTCGCCGTGGCGAGAAAGGTAGGGCTCTTCAGGCTCGGGGCGTTGTCCGCGGCATAGCCTTCGCGCTGCTGGCCGTGGCACAGGGAGCAGTATTGTTGATAGAGCCTTGGCGGGTCCGCTGGGGCCTCCACCGCCGCGACCGGGCTGGCAGCTGCGGGCGCTTCAACCGCAGGGGTTGCAGTCGCTGGGGCCTTCGCCGCGGCCTCAAGGGCAGGCGCAGGTGCTGGAGTCTTGGGTTTGGCCGGGTTGCACCCCGTCACGAGCGCAATGGCCGCGGTCCACATCACCAACGCTACACTGGAATTTCGCATGGTTGTCCTGCCCGTGGCGCAGCACGCCTGGGGCGCCGCGGGGCGCGCAGGATGCCTGACCCCCCGTTTGCCGGCAAGTCCAAGCTGCATTCCGCGCAGAGCTGCGCTCGGCACCGCCGGACCCAGCTATGCGGGGGCCGGGGCCGTGCCCAGGGTCGAAATCCGCAGGCGCTTGAGCCTTTTTGGCGTGGTGAGGTCGCGGGATGCGCGCCACAGCCCAGCACCCATGCAGACTGGAGCCCGCGCCTGGCGTCTCTACTGAGCGAGCTGCGCTTCGAGATCGGCTTTGCTGATTTCGCCGGCGTGGCGCCACTTCTCTTTGCCAGCTACGTACAGCACAAACACGGGCACACCCTGGATTTTTTCGCGGGCTGCCAGGGCCTCGCTCTGGTCGACGTCCACGCGCATCACCACCGCCTTGCCTTTCCACTCGGCGGACAGTTGGTCGACCACCGGCGCCATCGTCTTGCACGGCGCGCACCAAGGGGTCTGATAGTCCACAAGAACCTTGGCTTCTTTGGCCAGAAGGGCATCCAGCGCCGCGGGCTCCAAACCGGCGGTAGAGTCCGCGTTGGCCGCCGCGCCGCGCTCCACGGGCAGCCCGGCCTGCAGCCAGGTCATGATGCCGCCCTGCATGTTGTAGACCTCGGCAAAGCCCATGCGTGCCATCTGCTTGGCGGCGGCTGCGCTCCGCGATCCCGTGGCGCAGTACACAAACACCGGCCGGTTCTTCTGCATCTTGTCGAGCTTTTGCATGAACTTGGGGTCGCTAATGTCGACCAGGCTGGACCCGGCCAAGTGGGCGCGGCCGTATTCCCCCGCCGTCCGCACGTCGACGACCAGACCCTTCTTTTGATCCAGCGCCGCCTTCCACTCCGCCGCCCCTAGGTGCTGCACCCCGGCTGCTTTGGCGGCCCCTGTCGATGCCGCTACGCCGGCGGTGGGCCGGAAGTCAGGCTCCGCCGCGGCGTTCTTTTCGCAACCGCTGACACCCACCACGGCCATCAACCCGACCACCGCGGCCGCGTTGCCCATCCACTGCGCTGCTTTCATGCTTCTCCTGGCCGCAAGCCCACATCCAGACCATTTCGGGGGCGGCTTAGTCTTGAGAGCCGCGCCTGGGGCCATGGATTCAGCGGGTCGGGGGTGGGGCGGTCGCGGTGGCGGTGGCGATTGGCTCGCGGCTGGGTTTTTGGTTTTGACTATCGAGGGGTTAGGGCGGTTTTCACCGCCGCATTGCTCCGCTCGCGGCTAGGTCTCGGTCTTGACTATCGAGGGGTTAGGGCGGTTTTCACCGCCGCATTGCTCCGCTCGCGGCTGGGTCTCGGTCTAGACTATCGAGGGGTTAGGGCGGCTCCCACCGCCGCATTGCTCCGCTCGCGGCTAGGTCCCGGTCTAGACAATCGCGAGGTTAGGGCGGTTTTCACCGCCGCATTGCTCCGCTCGCGGCTAGGTCTCGGTCTAGACTATCGAGGGGTTAGGGCGATTTTCACCGCCGCATTGCTCCGCTCGCGGCTGGGTCTCGGTCTTGACTATCGCAGGGTTAGGACGGCTCCCACCGCCGCATTGCTTCGCTCGCGGCTAACGGACGTCCCCTCGGTGCGGATTGCGCGGGGGTAGGAGGGTAAGGGAGGAAGGGGTTGTAGGGGAAGGAAACGTTAGGGTAGTAGGGGGCTGCGAAGCCCCCACGTTCCCTATGGTTCCTTCCCCTACATCACCCGCCTGGAGAGGCAAAACCCCCCTCGCGCGGAGCGCGGAATTCGCTTCGCCAGAAAAACCCCTAATGGGTGATGCTCACCTCGGGCTCGTGGATCCCCAGGTCATCGCGGCCCAACGCCGTTGGATTCGCCAAGAACCCTGTCGGCTCGTCGAGCCTCAAAACCGCTTGGAGGACCTGATCTGCGTGATCGACCGCGATAATCTCAATGTCCTTGAGCACTTCTGCTGGGATTTCTGGCAAATCCCGCTCGTTTTCCCGCG
The DNA here is from genome assembly GCA_964201005.1 of Myxococcota bacterium. Taxonomy (GTDB): domain Bacteria; phylum Myxococcota_A; class UBA9042; order UBA9042; family UBA9042; genus SXRM01. The sequence continues at coordinate 55,759 of CAXNCS010000009.1, read as the reverse complement.
GAATCACCACCCGGGTGACCCCGGCGCGATGGGCAGCGATGACCTTCTCTTTGAGGCCGCCGATCGGCAACACCCGGCCGCGCAGGGTAATTTCGCCGGTCATCGCCACGTCGTGGCGCACGGGAATCAGCGTCAGCGCGCTGCACAGCGCCGTGGCGATCGCGATGCCGGCCGACGGCCCGTCCTTGGGGATGGCCCCTTCGGGGAAGTGGACGTGGACGTCGATCTTCTGGGCGAATTCCTTGTTGAGCCCCAGCAAGTGCGCGCGCGAGCGCACGTAGGTCATCGCCGCCTCGACCGACTCCTTCATCACGTCGCCGAGCTTGCCGGTCACGGTCATGCGGCCCTTGCCGGGCACCAGGCTGACTTCGACGAGCAGCAGATCGCCGCCCACCGCGGTCACCGCCAAGCCGTTGGCCACGCCGACGCGGTCCTGCATCTCAGCGCCCTGTTTTCTGAACTTCTCCGGCCCCAACAGCTCGATCACCTGGGGGCCAGTGACGTCGTACTTGACCTTCTTGCTGCCCTTTTTGGCCTTGGCCTTGCCCAAGGACAGGTGGCGGGTCGCGAGCTTGCGGCACACCGCGCCGACCTGACGCTCCAGGGTGCGCACGCCGGCCTCGCGGGTGTAGCTGCGGATCAGCGTCTCGATGGCGTCGTCGCTAAAACTCACGTCGGCGGCCTTGGCCATCCCCGTCTCGTCCAGCTGCCGGCGGATCAGGTATTGCTTGGCGATCTGCAGCTTGTCGTGCTCGGTGTAGCCGCCCAGCTCCAGGATCTCCAGGCGGTCTGACAGGGCCCACGGGATCGCCTGCAGGTTGTTGGCGGTGGTGATGAACAGCACCTTGGACAGGTCGTAGTCCAGGTCGATGTAGTGATCGACAAAGGTGTCGTTCTGCTCCGGGTCCAGCACCTCCAGCAGCGCCGAGGCAGGATCGCCGCGGAAGTCCATGCTCATCTTGTCAATTTCGTCCAGCAGCAGCACCGGGTTGCTCGTACCGGCGCGCTTGAGCGAGGCGATGATCTTGCCGGGCAGGGCGCCCACATAGGTGCGGCGGTGACCGCGGATCTCGGCCTCGTCGCGCACGCCGCCCAAGGAAATGCGGATGAATTTCCGGCCCAACGACCGGGCTACGCTCTTGGCCAAGCTGGTCTTGCCCACGCCCGGGGGCCCCACGAGGCACAGCACCGGCCCGCGCCCCACCTCGCCGCGCAGCTGCTGCACCGCCAGGTATTCCAGAATGCGCTCCTTGGGTTTGTCCAGGCCGTAGTGGTCCTCGTCGAGCACCCGCTTGGCCTCCACCACGTCGAGCTTGTCGTCGCTGACCTCTTTCCACGGCAGGGCCAGCACCCAGTCCAGGTAGGTGCGCACCACCCCGGCCTCGGCGCTCATCGGGTTCATCGCCTTGAGCTTCTTGAACTCGCGCTCCAGCTTGGTCCGTGCCTCTTCCGGCAGGTCTTTCTCTTGGATCTGCTTGGCCAATTCTTCAAGCTCGGCCTTGAATTCGTCGATCTGCTCGGCGCTCTCGGCCGCCTGGGTCTGGCCACTTGCGGCCTTGGCTTGGCGCCGTTGCGGCTGTTCCTGCGACAATTGCTCGGACTCGGCTTCCAACATCGCAATCAGCTTGGCCAAACGGCTATAGGGATCCGCCGTCTCCAGCAGCTCTTGGCGCTGATTGATCTTGAGCGCGATGTGCGCGGCGATCGTGTCGGCGAGCTGGCCGGGCTCCTCCAGGGCGGTCACAGAAGAGAGGATCTCCTGTGGAATCCGGCGGTTGATCTTGATGTAGGCCTCAAACGCAGCGCGGGCGTCCTGGCGCAAACGCTCGCCTTCTCCCGGCACGGTCTCGCTTTTGCCGCCCGCGAGCTCGGTCACTTCGGCGGCCAGGTACGGCAACCCTTCAACCAGACTGGTCAACTGCGCTCGCGTCCGCCCTTCAACCAACACCTTCACCGTGCCGTCGGGCAGGCGCAGGATGTTCTTGACCACGCCGATACAGCCCACGCGGAACAGATCGGCGTCGCCCGGCTCATTGGTGCGGGCGTTGGTCTGGGTCACGATGAGGATATCGCGATCGGCGCGCTGAAAAGCCGCCTCCAGGGCCGCCACCGATTTCTCGCGGCCGACAAAAAGCGGCACCACCATGTGGGGAAACACCACCACATCGCGCAGGGGCAGAACGGGCAGGCGGTCGGGGCGAAGGTCACTGGTCATCTGGTCTCCAAGGCCGAGGTCAGGCAGAAACCCCACGTAAGGGAGGCTGAGTCCTGGCGTCAAGGCTCTGCACCGCGCTAGGGCGTTGACAGCGGCCCGATCCGGTCGCAGCCTGCCCCTGGAGGATCCCATGACCACGCACGCGGACACGAACCCCCAGGCCCTGACGGAGCGCCTTAGCAGCGGCGGCCTGACCCTAGATCAGCTGGTGCTGCCGGTTGGGGCAGGGGAGCGGCTGATCGCCGCGCTGGGGCAGGGCCAAGCTCTGGCGGACCATCCGACTTTGGCCCCGGCGCTGGCGGGCTGGCTTGCGGGCGCGGCGGCTCCGGCCGGCTGTCTGGCGGCGATCAGCGGCCCGCAGGGCACCGGGCGCACGGCATTGGCGCGGGCGTTGGGTCTGGCGCTGGGGCTGCCGGTGGTGCGCATGCGCAAGATCACCGACGGTCTGCCCGACCTTGGGGCCATCAGCGCAGAAATCACCTATCACCGCGCGATGTTGCTGGTTGACGGCGCCGAGCGTTGGCTGGGCCCTGGACAGCCCGGGGCGGCGGCGCTGGCCGAGTGGCTGCCGGGGCTGCCTTGCCCCGTGGTGCTGACCTGCCGGGATCTCAGCGGCTTGCCGGCGTCGCTCGTGGGGGTGTTGCAGGCCCACGTGGCGCTGCGCTGGCCCAGTCCGGCCGAGCGCGAATGGCTGTGGGAACAACACCTGGTGGCCGACCTGCCTCTAGAAGGCGACGTCGATCTGCCAGAGTTGGCGCGCGCTTATCCCATGCCCGGCGCCGGCATTGCCCGGGCGGTGCGCCTCGCCGTGCAGATGGCCCTCGCCTCGCCGCCGCCGCAGATCACGAGCGCTCACCTCCACGCCGCCGCGCGGGGGATGGCGGAGGCCGCGGCGCTGACCATCTCTGCCTGTCCGACCCAGGCGAGTGGTCTGGAAGACCTTGTGCTCCCTGGTGAATTGTCTGAGCGTATGGGCGATCTGCTGCGCACCGTGCGCGCCCGCCAGCGCCTGGGGCTGCAGAATGCCCGGGGTCTCCAGCGCGCCCTGGTGGTGCTGATCGACGGCGCCGCCGGCACGGGCAAGAGCCTGGCCGCCCACGCGATGGCCGCGGAATTGGGCTTGCCGTTGCTGCGTTTTCGCGACAGCCTGCCCGGCCAGCCGCCGCTGCTGCGGGTGCGCGATCTGGTCCGGCGCGGTGCGGAAACGGGCGCGCTGCTCCTCATCGACGACGCAGAGACCCTGCTCGGCCGCCGCGGCCAGGAGCCAGCCCAGGGCGGCGATCGCCACAGCGCGCTGGAGCTGGACGATCTGCTGGCGCTGCTGGACGAACACGACGGTCCGCTGGTCTGGACCACCCGCAGCGTCGGCGCCCTGGACCCGGCAGCCCTTCGCGCCGTGCACACCCGCATGACCCTGAGCGAGCCCGGGCCGGCCCAGCGCGTGCGGCTGCTGCAGGCCTTCTTGCAGCGGGCCAAGCTGATCTGCGCCGCAGATGTCGATCTTGAAGCTTTGGCGGCGGCCTACGCCCTCACCGGCGGCCGGCTGCGCAATGCCGTGGCCCGGGCGGCGGGGCACAGCTTGGCCGAGGGCGCCGCGGCGATCAGCTTGGCTCACCTGCAGATGGCGCTGGGCGAAGAGGCCCAAGCGGCGGGCGTAGTGGTCTGGACCCAGGCCGGACGCAAGCCCAGCCACGGCGAGGCCTGACGGAACGCCAAAGAAATGGCGGGGCCCCTGAGGTTTGACACGCTCGCGCCCGGTCTACCATACTCCCGGCGGCTTCCTACCACTGCGCTGTGGTCGGCGCGGCAGAGCGCGGTTTGCGGGATCGGGGGATCCTTGGCAAACACGGAGCCGGTTCCTGAACTCGCGATTGCGATCTGTAGAGGAAATACTCCATGAACAAACTGGTTATTGGCACGTTGATGTGTCTCTCTCTGGGTGTGGCCAATGTTGCGTCGGCGGCCAGCCCCCTTGAGCTCAGCGGGGCCAAGCTGACACTGAAGAAGTGGAGTATCGGCGAAGCGAAAGGCAAATTTTACATCAATTTCGAAGCGATGGCCAAGCTCTCCGCCGCCGTCGACGCCAAGGCGATGCTGGGCAGCAAGTTTGAGTGCAAGGTCGCCGACCAGGAAATCGTGGACACGCCCATGGTCTTGGGGGGCACCAAGCTCAAGGAATTGACCGTCGGCCAGTCGACCAAGCTGAGCATGTTGGCCTACGGTATGCGCAACGCCCTGGATAACAAGCCCACGCAGTGCTCCATCGCCATCGTGTCGAGCACTGGCTACGGCGCTAAGAAGCAGACCACAGAGATCGCGTCGTTCTGCTGGAAGGGCAAAGCCGTCGCAGTGGGTGCCTGCGCCAAGTAGAAAACTGCTGTCGGATGGCGGCTTTAGACCTGCACGACGCGCAACTGCGCATTCTGCCGCGGGCTGTCCATGGGCGGTTGCAGGGCGAGGACCCCTCAGCTGCCCCACGCCAGCTACCGCGGCGATGATGGCCGTGAACTAGCGGGTTTCGCTTGTCTCATCCGCAGGTTCCGTGAGGGTCACCCCGCCAAACACCCGGCCCAGGGCCCGCCGCACCATGAACTGTGTGGCCACCGGCACGCTCGCCCGGCTGGAGCCGCACAGCGCCAAGGTCCGCCGCAAGCTGTCGCAGGCGCCGTTGCATTTGGGGCAGTGGCGCAGGTGATCCTCCATCTGCCGGCACACGTCGGAGCTGATGTCGCCCTCCACGTGCCGCGAATACATCTGCAGCACGTCCGGGCAAGGCTCGACGGCATCGCCCTCGTCTTCCTCCGGCGTCACTGGCTTTTGCAGCAGCGGCGCCACCTGGGCCCGCACCGCTAGCCGCGCCCGGTGCAGCCGCGACTTGACCGCTTCGACCTTGAGCCCCAGCGCGTCGGCCACTTCCGGCGCCGTCATCCCTTCGACATCGCGCAGCAGCAGCACCTCGCGATACATCGGCGCCAACCCGTCCATAGCGTGCTGCACTGCCTCGGCCAATTGCGCTTGGTCCATGCGCTCATCGGCCATCATGTCGGGCGAAGAAAGCCCGCGCATCTCCGCCGACTCGTCATCGCTCAGCGACGCGTCCGCGTGAATCACCGATCGGGTGCGCCGGCGCTTCTTGATGCAAAAACTCCGGGCGATCTGGTAGAGCCAAGTCGACACCTGGGCCTGGCCGCGAAAGCCCCCCAGCGTGCGCATCGCCGCGAGCATGGTGTCCTGGACCACATCCTCGGCCTCAGACGGCGATCGGCACATCTTGGCGGCAAAGCGACCGATGCGCGGCGCGTGGCGGCTCAACAGTTCTTGCAGGGCCCGCTGATCGCCTTGCTGGGCGGCATGCACCAGGTCCATGTCTGCGGTCTGCGCGTTCCACGCCATGCTGATTCCACTGCCCCGGACGGGCCGGGGTCGACGCAGCCTATACGCGTCGCCCGCCACTGCCAAGCATCGCCGTCACAACAGCGTCAATTCTCCGCACTTAGACGGACTTTGCCGACCCTGGATGCCTCGCTGCCGGCGCAACGGCCCAAGCCCCCGCGTCAAACACTTGGGCAGCGCACGCAAATCCCTTTGGTGTCTCAGAGAAAGCAGGTGCCTACGCTGCCCGGGATGACTTGGCCCGTGCTGTCGAGCATCGGCGTGCAGCTGCCGCTGGCGCACGCGGGCGAGCCACCGCCGGTGTGGCAGCGCGGCCGGCACAGCCCCGAACCAGAGCTGCCGATGTGGCACAGCAAGCCCTTTTCGCACTGGCTAGAGGCGTTGCACACGCTGCCATTTGCGCCGCTGCCTGGGCTGGCGCAGCTCTTGAACCAGCCGCTGGGGTTGCACTTTTGGCCATCCGGGCAGCCGCTGTCGCTCAGCGGGTCGCACGCCGCCGCGGGCTTGCACACGCCCAGGCCCTGGCCGACCTCGCCCGCACCGTCAAACACCAGCTTCTCGCACGGCAGGCCGGGTTTGCACGTCGCCGCGGGATTGGCGCCCGTGTAGTCGCACAGGGAACGGCACAGCCCCGCCACGCACAGCACGCCGATGGTGCAGTCGTTGGCCAGGCTGCACGGCTCGCCGTGGACCTTGACGCCGGCGGGGTAGCACAGGTTCTGCTTGCCGTCCGGAAAACACTGCTGGCTGGACGGGCAGTTCTTGGACGTCAGCACGTCGCACACCGGCCCCGGGCAGGCGCCGCAGTCGGCCGCGCAGCTGCTGCAGGTCTCGCCGCTGTCGCAGGTGGCGTTGCCGCAAAAGGCCGGGCAGGCGCCGCAGTCCGCCGGGCAGTTCAGGCACGATTCGCCTGCGCCACCGCTGCACTTGCCGTCGCCGCAGCCGCTGGAGCTGTCGCTGCTGGTGGTATCGCCGGCCAAATCGCCGGTGGCATCGGGGGTTTGTGCGGTATCGCCGATCGGCGCGGCATCGTCCACCGGGGTTGCGTCGCCTTGGCCATCCACCAGCGCGCCATCGCTTTGGCCGCTGTCCGCCAATTCCGCCCCGGCGCCGTCGCCCGAGTCCAGGTCAGCGCCGTCCATGGCCGCGTCGGCGTCGCCCCCCAGAGCGCCGATGTCGTAGCCGCTGGTCTGATCGGAACTGCCAAACGAGCTGTGCAGATCTGGGCCCGCGTCGCTATCGCTTGCGCCTTCCTGCACCGGATCGAGACACCCGCCGCTCAAAAGCAGCGAGGCCAGCATCAGGACCGCCGCTGCGGAGTGGGTCAGGACCGCGCAGCCAGGGCTACGGAGGCGAATTGTTGAGCTGAATCGCATAGCTATTCTCAATGCAAACCTGCGACGCCTTGGTCCCCGGCTTGCGATACACGCGCACAAAGTAGTGGGCCGAATTGTCCGAGCACAGATTCATTCCCGGTGCCGCACCCTGGAAATTGGGCTTTGGCACTAGGCATTTGCACTCGCCCGCCTTCTCTGGCACGGGGGACTTGGCGTGGTCTCCAAAGGTCGACTGCTGCGGCTTGGCGTCAGAGCCGCTGGGGGGCTGGCCGTAAAAGGAGGTCGTCCAGCTGTGCTCCGTGGTCGCGGTGCACACCTGATCGGCGCCGGCACAGGATTTGCGGTGGACATCAAACACAAACTGGCTGTTTGGATTGACCGTGAACTTGATGCGCACGTAGAACTGGTCGCAGCTGTTGTCGTCCGGCATGTCCTTGGCGTAGAAGTGGAACCAGTCGCCGTCTTCGCCGGGCATGACATTGCCCTTGCCCAGCACGGTGTTGGAGCCGTCCGGCATCTCGCCCAACTCAATGTAATTGCCGCAGGTATTGCCCTTTAGGCCGTAGTTGGCGTCGCCTTGGCACTCGCAGCCGTTGCTCAGATCGCCGTCCACGTCAAACAGGCCCGGGCCGCACTTGCCCACGCCGCATTTGCCCTCGATGCACGCCGCTTGGCCGCCGGAGATCGCTGGGCAGCTGGCACTGGCGTTGCCGTCGTCCGTGGAGCCGCTGCAGTCGTCATCGACGCCATTGCAGATTTCCTTAGCCACCGGGCTGACTTGCTTGCTGTTGTCGTCGCAGTCCCCTGGTTTGTCGCTGGCGTAGAGCTTGTTGCCCGTACACAAACACTTGGAATTGCTGGTTTGACCGTAGTCGTCGCCGTCCGCGTCGATGTAGAACAGCTTGCAGCCCTCCGCGCCCTCTTCGTCGGTCTTGCCGTTGCAGTTGTCGTCCACCCCGGCCACGCCGTTGCTCAGGCACAGCTCGCTGGTGCCGGGTTTGACCATCTTGTCGGCATCGTTGCAGTCGCCGCCCTGGGCCAGCCACTCCGGGCCCTTTTTGGAGGTGCAAAGGCAGGCGCTGTCGTCGTTATCGCCGTATTTGTCGCCGTCTTTGTCTTTGTAGTAGATCAGGCAGCCCTTGGCCCCCGCTTCGTCGACTTGGCCGTTGCAGTTGTTGTCGCTGTTGTCGCAGAGCTCATCGGCGCCGGGCTTGACCGCGGTCACTTGGTCGTTGCAGTCGCCGCCTTGCTGGGCAAAGCCCTTGCCCGGGTCGCTGCACAGGCACATGCCGTTGCCGATGCCAAAGCCGTCTCCGTCAGAATCCGCATAGAAAACCGTGCAATCCACCGCGTCGTCTTCATCGCTCTCGCCGTCGCAGTCGTTGTCGGCGCCGTCGCAGATTTCTACGCTGGGCAAGTTGGCGGCGCACGGGGTCAGGCCCTCTGCGGTACACACGCGGCTGGCCTTGCAAGTGCCAAATTCATTGGTTTTTTCGCAGCTCGTCGCCAAGCCGGCCGACACCCAGCCGGGCAGGCAGCCGCACTCGCCGGAGTCGGGCATGCACTGCTTGACGGTGCCTTCTACGCCCGGCACGCTGATGTCCTTGCAGGTAAAGCCGCTCTTGCAGTCCTTGTCTTCGGCGCAGCCAATGCCGCAGAAGCTGCCGTTGATCACCCCGTCTTCGCCCGGAAAGGGCACGCAGAGGTTGTCGCCGATCTTGCCGCCGCTGGTGATGCAATCGTCGTGGCCGTTGCAGGGCTTGCAGAGGTTGGTGTACGTCGGCAAGCACACGTAGACCAAGTCGCTGCCGGGGGCCTGCGAGCACTTCCAGCCGGACGGGCAGGTGTCCTGGCAGGTGCGGGTGCAGACCTTGCCCACCTCAGACTCAATGCAAAATCCCGAGTCGCAGGCGCTGTTTTCTTCGCACGCGCAGCCCCAGCTGCCGGGGGACTGGCACGGCTTGTCGGGGTCGATGGTGATGTCGAGCTTTAGGCCGGTGTCGACGCCTTCCGCGTCCTCTTGACTGACCGCGTCGATCTTGGCGTTCGTGTCGGTGATCGCGGTGTTGCCCTGGGGGGTGGTGGTGTCGGTGCTGCTGCAGCCCACGGCGCTTAGGCTTACCGCAGTGTACAGCGTTAACCAGGCCAATGCAGACGCGAACTGCAGCCCCAAGCGTGCTGCTGCCCCCTTTTGCCTTGCCCCGCGCTGATCCATGTTCACCGTCTCCCTTGAGTTCACCCGCCTGCCCCAGAGCTACATCCTGCACGGATCCGCGCGATCGTGCAAAACTGTGACAGTCTTGCGCCTCACCTCGGGCCCTGCCGGCGGCTACTGCAGCGCCGCATCCAGCGAAGTGTAGCCGCCCGCCCGGGCCATCTTCTTGATCTGCAAACCGATCTTTGCGCCGGCCGGCAGCCCCGGCAGCAGCCCGCCCAGGTCCAGGCTCGGCAGGTCGAGCTTGAGGTTGTCCAGCCCCGGCACGCCCTTGGCCAGCTGATCGCTCAGCAGCTTGACGATCAGGTCTTCAAAGGTCTTTTTGCTGTCGGCAAAATCCTTGGAGATGCTCACCAGCTCGATCTGATGCTCGATGGTCTTGTCGAGCGCGATGCTCAGCTGCTGCTGGCCCTCCGCGCCGGCCTTGAGCGCCAGCTGCGCGCCGACCTCCAGGCTCATGAAAAGCCCCAACTGCAAAGGCGGATCGCCGATCGGCAGGTTGACCTGGGCAAATGCGTCGCCGACCTGCAGCTTGACGGCCATCGGATTGGCGCTGCCGCAGCTCTCCAGCATCGGCTGCAAGAACAGGTCCAGGTCCAAGGTCGCGCCGTCCAGCGGGAAGGGCGAGCTCGCAGAATCCCCAGCCAGCGCGCCTAGATCCAGGCCCTTCTGGGTCAGCGCCCCGGCCAGCCACACGGCGTAAAGGGCCTGGTTGATAAAGTCGTCGTGCACGGCGATCTGCAGGCGCTGGCTCTGGTCGATGGCAAAAGCGTCCTCTACGGTGCCCATGCAGCCGCCGCGGCCAATCGCCCCCAAGACGCTGTGGGTCGTGCCCTTGGCGGCGGAGAAACCCGCATCGATCTTGACGATTCCGCCCTTGGGCGAGAAGGTCAGGTCCATCAGCTTGCTCACCAGCTGGATCGAGGTGGCCGGCTGCCCCGGCAACAGACCGGGCAGGGCGATCGACTGGTTGATGGCGAACTGCTGCAAAATCCCCTGGAGCAGCGGCGGAATCTGATCGTTGAGCGCCTTGACCAGCGCGTCGGTGATCTGGCCCTTAAAGCCGTTCAGCACCAGGTTAAAGATGAAGTCAAACAGCCCCGCCAAGCCGTCCACGTGGATCTTGAGGCCGTCGATCTGCGCGTCCGACTTGGTGATTTTGGTGTTGGCCTTGCCGCCGATGACCTCGATGCCCAGGCCGGCCAGCACGGTGATCTTGGCCATCTCCAGCTCGCCAGAGACCTTGAGCGTAATCGGGATCGGCCCCAGCTTCTGCTTGGCTTTGACGGCCACGTCGGTCTTGAAGTCGGGGATCTCGATCTTCATGTTCAGGCCGCCGTCCACCGGAGTCAGCGAGATTTTTGGCTTGCCAAACTTGAGGTTGCTGAGCTTGACCTCGGTATCGCCCTGCGACAGGCCGCCCGCCGGCAGCAGGCTGTTCACGTCCAAGCCGGCGATGACCACCTCCATGAGCGTCGCCAGATCGTCCGGCTTGCTGGGATCGTGGACACCGTCGTCCAAAAAGTCCTTGCCCAAGAAGACTTGCAGGCCTGCCGGCACCAGCGCCGCTTCTGGCTTGGCGGCGTCGACCGGGTAGTACAGGCCTGAAAAGTAAAATCCCCTGGTGGCCTTGGCCTTTTCGCCGCCTTGGTCGCTCGTCTCCGCCAAGAGGCGGTTCAGGCCGTGCTTGGCGCCGTGCTGGGCGGTCCAGGTGCCCACGCTGCACAGGCCGGTGTCGACCAGGCAGGTACCCGCCGGGCAATCGGCATCGGTCTGGCACGATTTAATTTGGGCGTACGCGGACTTGCCGTTCAAGGTCAAGGTCTTGACCCCGCTGGTCTGGTCGCCGGCGCTGCCCTTGACCGCCACAGACGGCTTGCCGTCCAAGGTGCTGCCCCAAGGCGGGTAGTCGATAGTGAGCAGAGGCGGCGTGCCGTCGACCACCACGCTGTGATCGGCCTTGATCGAAGGCGCGGCCTGCACCACAAAGGCCAGCTTGTACGTGCCGTCCAGGGCAAAGCGCACAGTCTTTTCATCCAGGATCTTATAGCCTTTTGCCGGGGACACCACGCTGAGGTCGACCTTGGCCTCCGGGATCAAGTTGTCATACGCGTCGCGCACAGCGCTGAGGAATTGCACCTTTTCTTCTTGCTTGTAGACCTGTTTGGCCGGCACAGCCTGGATGGTCAGCTGGGCAGGCTCTGCGGGCTGCACGTCCAACAGCGCGGGGTGCAGGGTAAACAGGTCCCACGCCAGCGTTTCAGGCACGCACTGCACCTTGTGTTTGCCCGCTTTGGTTGAGGTCGCGTACAGGCCCTTGACGGTCACCGCGGCGGCCAGGTCCAGTGAAAACGGGAAATCGTTCACCAAGTTGTCATAAGCGTCCTTGGCGACACAGGTCAGCTGCGAGGCGTTGCCGGCGCTGATCTGCGGCGGTTCCAGCAGGGTGTGCAGGTGGCGCGGCACGTCGGCGCGCACAGACAGCTCCACCGGGGTCTTGTCCTGCTTGCCCTCGACCGCGCACGCCACCGCCAGGGCTCCGGCGATCGTCGGCGTCAGCACCAGCCCGGCGGGCGGCAGCGGCTGGGCCGGCTCACTCGTCAGCTCCAGGCCTTGGGTGATGGGATTGCCGTAGAGATCCGCCGCAGTACAGGCGAATTGCAGCGCCGTCCCCGCGGCCACCTCGCTGGGCGGCGGCGTGCCCGGTCCGTCGGCTACGGCGTACAGAAGCTGGGTGTCGACCTGAACGGGCCAGCCAGGCACCACAAAGAGCGGAGCACCATCTTGATCTTGCAGCGCAAACTGCGGCACCTGGCAGCGCAGCTGATAGCTGCCCACCGCGTGAAAGACCACCTGGGTGCCGGCGATCGACGCCGCGCCCGGCCCGCTTGGCTGCAGGTTGGAAACGCCCAGGGTCGCGGCCCCCGGCAGGTCGACCTCTGGCCCCAAGGTCCCCGCGGCACTGCCTGCCGGTGGCGGGGCAAAGGCGCGGCACTGCACCAGGTGTTTTTCGCCCGCGCGCACTTCGCCGTCGCCGACATCAGTTTTCAAAATCAGCTTGCGCGGATCGACGCCGGCGAGCCCAGCGGCCGCAGAGCCCGGATCGGCGCGGTCTTCGCTGCAGCCGGCCAAGGCGCTCAGCCACGCGATCCAGGTCAACACAGCCATCGAGGCCAGCAGAGCCCGCTGGCGGTTCGCGCTACTGCGCGCGACAGGGGGGGCGCGTCCAATCGGTCCGGGCACGGCGACCTCGCGGGTGCTCTTCGAGGGGCCTCCGCCGCGGCGGCCGATGCTCTGAAGGCGTGGACTTCTCAGACTACGGCCCAATCGGCTGGGGCGCAACTTGGCCGGCTGGGCCGGCTCGCCCAACTCTGGCGCTTGTCGCCATCGCTGCGCAGGCGCCATACTGCGGGCCTTGGAGGATCGATGGCGACTCAGGAGCCTACCGTCAGCGATTTGCCGCGGGTCGCTCCACGCCCTCTCGGCCTCGCTGTGGTCAGCGCGGCGCTGGCGGCCACCTTGGTGGCAGGCCTGTGGAGCGTCGGCGCGGCGATGCGCGAGATCGAGGCGGTCAGCGGCGCAGCCACGCTCGAGGCAGAGAGGCTGGCTGGGCTGGCCGCTCTTGGCTTGACCTTGGCCATGCTGGCTCTGGCCCTGGCGTGGCGCGGCGAATTGCGCTTGCGCCGCAGCACGGATCGCCAGCTGGAGGCCCGCCGCAGCGTTGATCAGGCCGTCCAGGCGCAGAAGGCCGCTGAAGAAGCCAACGCGGTAAAAGGGCGGTTTTTGGCCAACCTGAGCCACGAGCTGCGCACGCCGCTGACCGGGGTCGTCGGCCTGACGGAGCTCATGCACGCCAGCTCCACGGACGCTGTGCAGCGCGACCGCCTCGCTACGGTGGAGCGCAGCAGCCGCGCGCTGCTACAGCTCATCAACGATATCTTAGACTTTTCGCGACTCGACAGCGGGCCGGTGCGCATGGTCCTGCAGGACACCGACGTGCGCGAGGTGCTGGACGAGGCCTGCGCCGTCACCGCGACCCTGGCCCAGTCCAAGGGGCTGGACATGGTCCTGCGCGTCGATGCCCAGCTGCCGCAGCTGTGGCGCGCCGACCCGCTGCGGCTGCGGCAGGCCCTGACGAATCTCATGAATAATGCGGTCAAATTCACGGATGCGGGCCATGTCCAAGTCGCGGTGAGCCAGAGCCCGGCCGGCGAGCTGGCCGTCGAGGTCACGGACAGCGGTCTTGGGATTGCGCCTGAGGATATCGCTAGGCTTTTTCAGCCCTTCGGTCAGCTCGACGCCTCGCGGACCCGGCGCCACGGCGGGGCAGGGCTGGGGCTGGCGATCAGCCGCGAGCTCATCGAGCGCATGGGCGGGCGCATTGAAGTGCGCAGTGAGCTGGGGGTGGGCTCGACTTTTGCCGTGTATCTGCCGGCGGGCGAGGCCACGCTGCGCCACCTGCCGCCACCTGTGCCGCTCCAGCGCCGCGCCGCGCGCATTTGGCTCGACCCAGGCCCGGTGCGCGATGCCTTGGCCAGCACTTTGGCCGCGATGGGCGTCGAGGTCGCGTTGATCGAGGGGGACCCTCCCATACCCATCGAGGATGCTTGGACATTTGCCGATTTGCCGCGTCTGGCCCAGCTGGCCCAAGCGTGGCCTGAGACGGGCGGGCTGGTGGCGATGGCGCGCTGGGTCGATGTCGACGCAGGGGCCGTGGCCCGCGCAGCTGGTGCGGCGACGATGCTGATGAACCCTTGGCGCCACAGGGAGTTGCAGCTGCTGCTCCAGGGCCAGGCGCCGCCGCTGGAGCGCTTGCCGGCCGCGGTGGAGGCCGATCTCGCCGCACAGAGCGCCGCTGGCCTGGACCCGGCGCAACCCTGCGTGCTGCTGGTGGAAGACGACCCGGTCTCCGCCACCGTGGTCAAGCTGATGCTCGGCCGGCTGGGCTTGGGGGTTGAACACGTCAGCGACGGTCGGGCGGGGGTTGCCGCAGCCGCCCGGCGCCGCCACTCCATCGTGCTGATGGACTGTCAATTGCCTGATATCGATGGTCTTGAGGCATCGCGGCGCATCCGCGTGGCAGAGAGCCGCGCCGGCCAGGCCCGCACGCCGATCATCGCTATGACCGCCAGCGAAGCGCTGAGCGACGAATCGGTCCGCACCGATGCCGGTCTGGACGGCTTTCTGGCCAAACCCGCGTCCCTGGGTGAACTAGCTGCGGCGCTCACCCAGCACGGGGTCCCTGTGCACAGCCAGCGGCGCGCGTCTGGCGCCGTGACGATCAGCATGGTGCACAAGTCGTTGGTGTAAGGAGGCGCCGGCCCTACTGGGCGAGGATCTCCAAGTCAAAGCTGCCCGCGCTGCCCGCCGGACCAGCGACGCCCACCACAAAGTTGTAGGGATTGGAGGCGGCGCCAAACTTGATTGTCTCGACCTGACCCGCGCCGTTGGCGTTGTTGCTGGAGCTGGGGCTGGCCTCGCAGCTGACGGCGCTCGCGACGGTCGGCGGGATGTCATAGCGCGTTGCGCCCATGCGATAGGCATATACGCTGATATCCTGGCCATTTTTTGGCGTCACGCGCACCGTCACCGGGGTGGCGCCGGCCACCGCAAAGCCGTAGAGCAGGTGATTGCCCGCGTAGAACGGGTTGGCGGGCTCGACAAAGCAGGCCATCGACGAATTGGCGGCGAACCCCAGGTTCATCGGCGCGCCGGAAGCCAGGTTGCCCTGAACGCTCGCGTCAAACGGCTTGGACAGGAAGATCACCCCCGCGGGCCAGTTGGATGATTCCGTTACTTCGCATGCAGCGACGGTCAGCGCCGCGGCCGCCGCCAGGATCAACCCAAGATTTCGCTTCAGACCCCTCATGGTCCCTCCCATTGCCGGTTGGCTTGGTCAACTCGAACTGGAGGCTAGCCTCGCTGCGGCAGGCCGTCAATTCCGTGTCGCCGGGCGGAGGCAGGCTTGAATTCAGGGGTCCGCCCAAAAACGCCGCCCAGTGCCCAAAATTGTCAGTGGCGCGGGGCAAGGGCTGGCGATATCGCGAGATCCGCGCCGGCTGCCACCGCCAACTATATGAGATTTCACATCCAGGCTGAGATGCGGCGGCGCAGGTCGGCTCTTGGCATCCTTTGTGCAGTGATCATCTTCCGGGGGCGCCCCGAGCGCCATCCGCCGCATGCGGGTCCGGGTTGGACTGAGGGGGACACCCTGGCGATGCGCGGCGCGGTGCGGCTCGGTTGGCGCCCCCAGTCTTTTTTTGGCCTGAGATCGTCCAGGTAGGGGTCAGAGCGCAGCATTGTCCAGCAGCCGCGTGCCGCCAAACCACGCCGCCACCAGCGCCCGGCCTGGGCGATTCAGCGCCTGCAGCGGCTCCAGCGTGTCGGCGTCCACCGCCGCGGCGTAGTCGACCCGCCCGCCGGCAAGCTCGATCGCCTGGGCAAATTCCGCTTCCAACACGCGAAGATCGCGACCTTCTCGCGCCCCTTGCCCCAGCCGCGCCAAGCCCTGGGACAGCACCAAGGCTTGGCGCCGCTCGTCGGCTGAAAGGTAGACATTGCGGCTCGACAGGGCCAACCCATCGGCGTCGCGGACGATAGGCGCCCCCAGCACCTGGGTCGGGTGGTCCAAGTCCAGGGCCATGCGCCGCAAGACCGCGAGCTGCTGCCAATCCTTCTCGCCAAACACCGCGACATCGGCCATCGCCAGGTTCAGCAGCTTGGCCACCACGGTCGCTACGCCGCGAAAATGCCCGGGCCGGCTGGCACCGCACCAGCGCTGCGAGACCTGCTCGACCTGGACATGGGTTTGAAAGCCCTGTGGATACATGGCGGTGGGTAGAGGGGCAAACACCGCAGCCACCCCCGCGGCGGCGCATTGCTCGCAGTCGCTGACCAGGGTGCGCGGATAGCTCGCCAAGTCCTCCGAGGCGCCGAATTGCAGGGGATTGACAAAAATCGTCACCACCGCCAACTCGGCGTGCTGCTTGGCGATATCCACCAGCGACAGGTGGCCGGCGTGCAGCGCCCCCATGGTCGGCACAAGGCCCAGCGTGCGGCCCTCGCGGCGCCGGTCGCGACACCACTGCCGAAACTGCTGCGGATCGCGCAGGACGACCACGCCGGCGATCTGCTCAGCGGACTCTATACTTGGCTCGAGAGGCATAAATGCTCTTGGGGTGCGGGGTTGCGCGCCGGAATCAGCCGACCTCTTGCTTGCGCGCCGGGTTCGCCGCCGCTGTGTCGCTGTAGGTGTGTTCCGCCGCCGGGAAGCTGCCGTGCTGCACTTCGCTGCGGTAGCCGCGCAGGGCGGCGATCACGCTGTCGCCCAGATGTGCAAAGTGCTTGACGAATTTTGGCTTGAAGTGGGGATTGAGCCCCAGCATGTCGTACAAAACCAGAATCTGGCCATCGCAGCCGTCGCCAGCGCCAATGCCGATGGTCGGAATCTCAAGCGCTGCGGTCACTTGCGCCGCGAGATCGGCGGGGATCGCCTCCAACACCAGCGCGTAGCACCCGGCGGATTGCAGGGCCAGCGCCGCTTGCAGCAAACGCTTTCTGGCTTTGTCGCCGCGGCCCTGGACCCGGTGGCCGCCCATGGCGTGGACCGACTGCGGGGTCAGGCCAATGTGGCCCATCACGGGAATGCCAGCGTGAACAAGGGCTTGGACGATAGGCGCCACTTCGCTGCCGCCTTCGAGCTTGACGGCGTGGGCCCCACCCTCGGCGAGCATGCGCCCGGCCGACACCAGCGCCACGTCCGCATTGCGGTAGCTCAGGAACGGCAAGTCCGCCACAAGATGGGCCTTTTCTAGCCCTCGCGCCACAGCTGCGGTGTGGTAGACGATGTGGTCCACCGTCACGGGCAGGGTGGTGTCCTGACCCTGGATGACATTGCCCAGCGAATCGCCCACCAGCACGACCTCGATCCCCGCGGCGTCCACCAGGCGGGCAAAGGTCGCGTCATAGCAGGTCACGGCGCTAATGCGCTGTTTGCGCTGCTTAAACTCGCGGAGATGGTGGATGCGGATGCGCGTGACGTGGGGCGCATCGACGGCGTAGAGCCCGCGGACGTTGGGCTTGGGGCTCGCCGCGATGGACAATGAAATCGGCGCGGCAAGGGGGGGCGCATCGCCCGGGGGCAGCGTATCGGTCATCGGGTGGCCTCCAGGGTTCGGTAGACCCCACCATGGCCGCCAGCGTAGAGGATCCCATGGCCCGCGGCAAGCGCAACGGCCAGCTCGGGCGACCCCGGCTCCCCCAGGACTCTGATAGAACTGAGCAATTATACGGTCTGTCGCGGACTAGCGCCGGCGAATTCGCGCGTCCACGGCGATCGCTCCGCGGCCCGGCGGCAGGGCCAGCAGCGGGTTGACGTCCAGCTCGGCCAGCTCAGGGACCTCAGACGCCAAGTGCGACAGGCGCAGCAGCACCTCTTGCAGGGCCGATCGATCGGCCGGCGGCGCGCCGCGAAAGCCGTCGAGCACCGCTTTGCCGCGAATGGCGTCCAGCAGCTCCGCCGCATCGATGTCGTCCAGGGGCGCTAGGCGGAAGGCCACGTCGCGCCACAGCTCGACCGCCACGCCGCCCAGGCCAAACGCCACCAGGGGGCCAAACACCGGATCGTGGGTAATGCCAGAGAAACACTCAATTCCTGTGGGGGCCATGGCCTGGAGCAGCCAGCCTTCGACCGCCGGCAGCAGCGCCTGGGCGGCCAACCGCGCCTTCATCAGCTCCAGCGCTTCTACCAGGGCCACCGGATCGGCGATGCCCAGGGTCACGCCGCCCACGTCCGATTTGTGGACGATCGACTGCGACTGCACCTTGAGCGCCAAGGGGAAGCCCACGCGCAGCGCCGCCGCCGCCAGCGCATCAGGGCCGACTTCAGCTTCCACGATCTCTTCGCCGAGCACGTCAATGCCAATCAGCTGAAGAACTTCGCGCACTTGTGTAGGGGTCAGCCACTGGCCAGCCGCCACCCCGGCCAGCATGGCCCGCACCGCGTCCAGGCGCTCCTGGGGCAGGGCGAGCCACTGGCCGTTGGGCCGCCGCAGCCACTCGCCGTAGCGCGCCGCCTGAGCCAGGGCGATCGCCGCAGACTCCGGGAAGGCGTAGCTGGGCAGCCGACCTTCGCGAAGCGAGGACAACGCCTCGGGAATGCCGTGCTTGCCCAGAAAACAGGTGACCACGGGCTTCTTGGAGCGCGCGGCGCCTTCGCGGATGGCGTCCGCCACTTCTGCGGCGTTGGTGACGATCGGCGGCACAAAGATCGCCAGGACGGCGTCAAAGTTGTCGTCTTCGCACAGCAATTTGACCGCGCGGCGGTAGCCCTCTGGACTCGCCGAGGCGATCATGTCCACCGGGTTGCGCACCGAGGCCTCAGGCGGAAGGAACGAGCGCAGCTCTTCAGCAGTATCTTCAGACAGATCCGGCATGATCAGGCCCTGGGCCATGCAGGCGTCCGTCGCCATGATCCCCGGGCCGCCGGCGTTGGTCACAATCGCGATGCGCCGACCCCTGGGCACCGGCTGATTGGCCAGCAGCATCGCGAGATCAAACAGCTGCTCCAGCGTATCGGCGCGCAGCACCCCCGACTGCCACAGCAGCGCGTCCACCGCGACATCCAGGCCCGCCAGAGCCCCGGTGTGCGAGCTGGCCGCGTGAGCTCCTGCCTCGCTGCGACCGGATTTCACCATCAGAATCGGCTTCTTGCGGGCGACGCGCCGGGCGATGTCGTGAAAGCGCTTGGAATTGCCAAAGGACTCCAAGTACAGGAGGATCACTTTGGTTTCCGGGTCGTTGCCCCAATACTCCAGCAGGTCATTGCCCGAAACGTCGGCCTTGTTGCCCATGCTGACAAATTGGCGAACGCCCAAGCCCAGATCGGTGGCGTGCTCCAGAATCGCCTGGCCCAGCGCGCCGGACTGGCTGGCGATCGCCACCCCACCGGCAGGCGGCCAAGCCGGAGAAAACGTAGCGTTCAAGCCGATTTGCGGGTCGTTGTTCTGCACGCCCAGGCAGTTGGGCCCCACCATGCGCATGCCAGACTCGCGGACGATGGCGACGATTTTGTCTTGCAGCACCTTGCCTTCGCCGCCCAATTCGCCAAAGCCGGCGCTGATGACCACGATGCCGCGCACGCCCTTGGCCGCACACGCTTCGACCTCCGCCAGCACCTGCGAGGCCGGCACCGCCAGCACGGCCAGATCGATCTCGTCCGGGATGTCCTGGAGCGTCGGCCAGGCCCGCACCCCCTGCACCGCGCGCACCGCCGGGTTGACCGGGTACACCGCGCCGGAGAAGCCGTGGGTCAACAGGTTGTGGAGCAGCTCGCCGCCGATCGTGCCGCGCCGCCGCGATGCGCCAATGACCGCGACCGTGCGGGGCCGCAAGATGTACTCCACAGAAGCCCTTTCCATTTGCACCTTTGCGTGTGGGTCGCCCGACCTCAGCGCCCTGATAGTAGAGCGATTTGGCCACGGCTTTGTCATGGCGATGTGGTGTCCCACCGGGAAGGGGCCCCGGGGGAGCGACTTCGCAACTCCGCTGCAATCCGCTACACTGTCGCGCCCCGGCCCGCGGGCTCCTTCAAGCCGCGGTGGACCGGCCCCTTGATCGCCCTGGAGACTGCTATGCCCGCACCCGCCACGACGCCCCGCTCTGTTGCTGAAATCCGCAAGGCGTTTCTGGACTTCTTTGCTGAACAAGGCCACGCCGTAGTCGCCAGCCACTCGCTGTTGCCGCCCGCGGATCCCACGCTGCTGTTCGTCAACGCCGGCATGGTGCAGTTCAAGGACTATTTTACGGGCGCGCGGCCGGCTCCGTACAAGACCGCGACCAGCACGCAGAAGTGCCTGCGCGTCTCCGGAAAGCACAACGATCTTGAGAATGTCGGTCGCACCAAGCGCCACCACACCCTGTTTGAGATGCTGGGCAACTTCAGCTTTGGCGACTACTTCAAGGAAGGGGCGATCCGCTTTGCCTGGGGCTTTCTGACCGATTGGCTGCGCCTGGACAAAGAGCGCCTGGTCGTGACGTATTTTGGCGGCAATGAGCGCCTGCCGGCCGATCTGGAAGCCAAGGAATTGTGGGGCAAAATCGCCGGTCTGCCGGAGTCGCGCATCCGCCCCCTGGGGGAGAAGGACAACTTCTGGGCCATGGGCGACACCGGGCCCTGCGGACCGTGCACGGAGATCTACTTTGACCTAGACCCCAGCCAGGGCCCCGAGTGCACCGTAGAGGCGGACGACGGTCGCTACATGGAAGTGTGGAACTGCGTGTTTATGCAGTACGATCGCCAGGACGGCGTGCTGACGCCCCTGCCCGCGCCGTGCGTCGACACCGGCATGGGCCTGGAGCGCATCAGCTCGGTGGTTCAGGGCGCCGGATCCAACTACGACACAGACTTGTTCCTGGACCTGATTCGCTTGACAGAAGCCTCCTGCGGCCACAGTTACGGCGGCCGCTTTGACCCAGAGGGGGTCATCAGCAACACCCCGGAGATCGAGACCGACGCCGCGTTTCGGGTCATCGCCGACCACGCCCGCGCCACCGCTTTCCTGATCGCCGAGGGCATTTATCCGGACAGCGAAGGCCGCGGCTATGTGCTGCGCCGGGTGATGCGCCGGGCGATCCGCTACGGTCGCAAGCTGGGCATGCATCAGCCGTTTTTGGCGCAGGTGGCCTGCAAAGTCGCGGACCTGTTGGGCGACGTGTTCCCCGAATTGCAGAGCCAGCGCGCGGTGATTGAGCGGGTGGTGCGCCAGGAAGAGGAGCGCTTTGGCCAGACCCTGGAGGCCGGGCTCAAGCTGATTTCTACAGAAGTCGCGCGCATCGCCGCAGAGGGCGGGCCGCGGGTGCTGCCGGGCGATTCCGTGTTCCTGCTGCACGACACCCACGGCTTCCCCACCGATCTGACCGCGCTCATCTGCGCCGAACAAGGCTTTGTTATTGACGCCGCGGGGTTTGACCAGGCCATGGCGGCGCAGAAGGCCCGCGGCAAGGCCAGCTGGAAGAAGGGCGTGGGCGATCTGGTGGAACTGGCCAAAGAGCTAGAAGCGGACGGCCTCAGCAACCAGTTTGTGGGCTACGAGAGCGATGAGTGCGACGCCGCGGTGTTGGCCCTGGTCGTCGACGGCCAGCGCGTGGAGCAATTGGCCGCGGGCACGGAGGCGCTCTTGGTGGTCGACCTGACGCCGTGCTACGCCGAAAGCGGCGGCCAGATGGGCGATCAGGGCCGCTTGGGCTGGGCGACGGGCTCTGCCAAAGTGCTGGACACCCAGAAGGCTGGCAACGGCCTGCACATTCACAAAATCCAGGTGGAAGCTGGGGTTTTGAGGTTGGGCACCCCGGTCAAGATCGCTGTGGACGCGGAGCGCCGCGCCAGCATTCGCGCCCACCACTCGGCGACCCACCTGCTGCACAAGGCCCTGCGCGACGTGCTGGGCAGCCACGTGCGCCAGCGCGGCTCGCTGGTGGAAGAAGGCCGCCTGCGCTTTGACTTTTCGCACTACGCGGCCCTGAGCGACGAGGAGATCCGCGCGGTCGAGCTGCACGCCAACCGCCGGGTGCTGGCCAACGCCAAGGCCCATGTGGAGCTCACCAACATGGACGCCGCGGTGGCCAAGGGGGCGATGGCCTTCTTTGGAGACAAGTACGGCGAAGTGGTGCGCGTGATGCAACTGGGCGACTCGATTGAGCTCTGTGGCGGCACCCACGTGGCCCGCACCGGCGACATCGGCCAGATCCAGATCGTCAGCGAGACGGCGGTGTCCGCGGGCGTGCGCCGGCTCGAGGCGGTGTGCCACCTGGCGGCCCTGGAGCTCAATCAGCAGACCGGTCAGAAACTCAATGAGTTGGCGCGGCGCCTGGGCGGTCCGGCCGATCAGCTCGGCGAGCGCCTGGACAAACTGCAGGACCAGCTCAAGGCCGCCCACCAAGAGGCCGACAAGTGGAAGCAAAAGGCCCTGTCCGGCAGCTCCAGCGCGGCCAGCGAAGAGCGGCAAATCGCCAGCTACAAGGCGGTTTTCCGCATGGTTGAAGGGGCCGACGCCGCGTCTCTGCGCACCCTGGCGGACCAGGCCCGCGACCAGCTGGGCAGCGGTTGCGTGGCGCTTTTGTCGGTGATGGAGGGCGCCAAGGCCCTGCTGCTGGTCGCCTCGACCAAGGACGCGGTGGCCAAGCTGCCGGCGGGGCAGATCGTCGCCGAGCTGGCGCCGCTGCTGGGCGGACGCGGCGGCGGTCGGCCGGATCTGGCCCAGGCCGGCGGCAATGCCCCAAGCGACCCTGCGGCGCTGCGCGAGGCGTTCTTCGCCGCGGTCAGTGCGCGCGCGGGCGCATAGGATTTAGCCAGTCAATTCAACGATCAGACAGTTGCCTGGCACCTGTCCGGTCCGCCTCTGGCTCCGCCGCTTCGTCCGGCTTTGGCAAAGCCCGGTGGCCGTTGTATCCTCTCCGCCCCGGCGCCGTCGCGCCCGACTGAGAGAGCCATGGCCCACGACCACCGCCCGCCCGCCCTGCCGCATGTCGGACGCAACCCGCAGCGCAGCGATGGCCTCGCCAAAGTCCAGGGCACCACTCAATATGTCGACGACGTGCCCTTTGACGGCTGGTACGGCGCCACGGTGCGCACCCCCATCGCCCGCGGCGTGGTCAAAGCCGTGCGCTTTCTCGAGGGTCCGGACTGGCGCGAGTTTGTCATCGCCACCGCCAAGGACGTGCCTGCGCGGGTCAAGTCCGTGCACGCCCCCGACAATTCCCACGGCGACGCCGGCAGTGGCAGCGATCTGGTCGACCTCAACATCGTCCAGTTGATCGAGCGCGACCAGCCGTACCTGGTGCGCGACGTGTTTCGCCACATGCACGAGCCGGTGGTGCTGCTGGCCCACCCTGACCCGGAGATCGTCCGGTGGGCGGCGACGCGCGTCGAAGTCATCTGCGAGGCCCTGCCTGCGGTGGTCGACTATGAGACGGAGCTCACCGCCGATCAGATCCAGCGCGGCAGCGACAATGCTCTGAAAACCCTAACGTTGCGCAAAGGCGCTGGCGAGAGTCAGGCCGAGATCGACCGGGTGTTCGCCGACGCCGCGTGCGTGGTCGAGGGCGAGTACCACACCGGTGCCCAGGAGCAGGCCTACATTGAGCCCCAGGGGATGATCGCCGATGTGCGCCTCGATCCCCACGATCAGGCCCACCCGGGCTGGCCCAAAAAGCCGTTCAAGGTGCGGATTGAGGGCTCGCTGCAGTGCCCGTACTATGTGCACACGGCGATCAAGCACTTGTGCAATCTGCCGGACGAGCTGGTCGAGATCGCTCAGACGGCCACCGGCGGCGGTTTTGGCGGCAAAGAGGACTTTCCGTCGATTCTCGCGGGCCACGCGGTGCTGCTGTCGATGAAGGCGCGGCGACCGGTCAAGATCATCTACGATCGCGTCGAAGACATGCTGTGCACCACCAAGCGCCATCCCAGCCGCACGCGGTTGCGCAGTGCCCACGCTCCGGACGGCAAGCTGCTGGCCCTGCAGGCAGAAATCCTGATGGACGGCGGCGCTTACGTCACCTTGACGCCGGTGGTGCTGTCGCGCGGCACGCTGCACTGCGCCGGGCCGTATGAGATCCCCCACGTGCGCATCGACGCCAAAGCGGTGCTGACCAATACCCCGCCCAACGGCGCTTTTCGCGGTTTTGGCGCGCCGCAGACCATCTTTGCCATGGAGCGCCACCTGGACCGCGTGGCCGATCAACTGCAGATGGATCCAGCGGAATTGCGCCGGCGCAACTTCGTCAAGCCCGGTTTGGCGCTGTCGACCGGCCAGGTCATTCACGAGCAGGTCGATCTGGAGACCTGGACCAACACCGCGCTAGCCGACATCGGCTGGGACGAAAAACGCATCCAGTACAAGGCTTTTAACGACGATCAGCGCGCCCAAGGCCTGCCGCTGCGCCGCGGTGTGGGCATGGCTTCGTTCATGCACGGCTGTGGCTTTACCGGCTCGGGCGAGGTGTATCTGGCGTCCAAGTGCAAGGTGCGGGTCGCGCCAGACGGCATCGTTGAAGTCTGCACTGCCAATACAGAAATCGGCCAGGGCGCCCAGACGATCTTTGCTCAGGTCGCCGCCGACGCGCTAGGGCTAGAGCTGAGCGATATTCGGGTGATCCGCCCAGATACCGCGCAGGTGCCCAATTCGGGGCCCACGGTGGCCTCGCGCACCTCGATGGTCGTGGGCCACTTAGTGTCCAAGGCCTGCGACGACCTGGTGCGGCGCATGGAAGGGGCCGGCCTTCTCAAGCCAGAACAGCAGGTTCGCCAGCACGCCACCCCGTCGGTGCAGTCCGATGGCCGCGGCGGCAGCTATCTGGCGGCGGATCTGCGCGCGGCGCTCCAGGCTGCGGCGGCGCTGGACCCCGCGGTGCGCGAAGGGTGGAGCGAGTACCAGCCGCCTCCGGGCGTGGTGTGGGATGACAAGGCCTACAAAGGCATCGCCTACGGCACCTACGCCTGGGCGGTGTATGTCTGCGATCTGCAAGTCGATACCACGACCATGGAAGTCGAGGTTCGCGATTTTGTGGCCCTGCAGGAGATCGGCCGGGTGCTGCATCCGACCTTGGCGGTGGGGCAGATCGCCGGCGGCGTGGTCCAAGGGCTCGGCTGGGCGCTGTGGGAAGAGGTGCGCCTGGACGCCCAGGGGGCCATGCGCAACGCCAATCTGACGAGCTACGTGCTGCCGACCATGGCCGACGTGCCGACCATCCGCGTGCGCTTTGAAGAAAATCCCTATGGCTACGGACCTTTTGGCGCCAAGGGTATCGGCGAGCTGCCCATGGACGGCCCGGCGCCGGCGGTGTGCAACGCGCTGTCGATGGCCCTGGGTGCCGATGTGAACGCCATTCCGGCGACGGCCGAGCGGCTGTTGCAGGTCGCTGGCTGAGCTGCGCAGCCAAACCACCGCGATATCAAAGATCAGACAGGGCCCAGGCCGCGGGTAGGCGAGCAAAATCCGCTGGGGAAGGCTGTTTTTCCCTTGACGCCAACCCGCGATCCCCCGTAGAATTTCGCGCCCGTTGACCTGGCCCAGAATGGCCGGCAACCCCGAGCGGTCCCGCAAATTCGTACAGCAGCGCTAGGAGCCGCAAAGGTCGGCCCCACCCGGCGCGCGGGCGTTCGGCACCAAGAGGATGAAAATGGCTTTCGATATTCAGCAGTTCGCCATCGATGAGGATTTTGAGAAGGAATTCCTCGACTGGGAAAAAACCCAGAACGTCATCGAGGGCGAGATCGTCCGCGGTACCGTGCTCGCGATCAACAAAGACTTTGTGATCGTCGACATCAAGTACAAGAGCGAAGGGCAGATCCCCGTCGCTGAGTTCACCGAGCACGACGGCACCCTGACCGTTCAGCCGGGCGATGAAATCGACGTCTACGTCGAGCACCGCGAGAACGAGAACGGCCTGGTCGAGCTGAGCAAAGAGAAGGCCGATCGCCTCAAGATCTGGGACGAAATCGCCGAAGCCTGCGAGAACGAAGAACTGGTCGAGGGTGTCATCACCGGCCGGGTCAAGGGCGGCCTCACCGTCGACATCGGCGTCAAGGCGTTCCTGCCGGGCAGCCAGGTCGATCTGCGCCCCGTGCGCAACCTTGAGAAGTACATCGGCCAGCGCTTCCACTTCAAGGTCATCAAGTTCAACAAGAAGCGCGGCAACATCGTGCTGAGCCGTCGCGCTCTGCTCGAGAAGCAGCGCGAGGCCCTCAAGAGCCAGACCCTCGGCAAGCTCGAGGTCGGCATGGTCGTCGACGGTATCGTCAAGAACATCACCGATTACGGTGCGTTCATCGACCTCGGCGGCATCGACGGCCTGCTCCACATCACCGACATGAGCTACGCCCGGGTCAACCACCCGAGCGAGCTGTTCGAAGTCGGCCAGGAAGTCAAAGTCAAGGTTCTGAAGTACGATCCGGATCGCGAGCGCGTCAGCCTGGGTCTCAAGCAGAACTACGAAGACCCGTGGGTCACCATCGAGCAGAAGTACCAGATCGGCAGCCGCGTCAAGGGCAAGGTCGTCAGCCTGGCCGATTACGGCGCGTTTGTTGAGCTCGAAGGCGGCGTGGAAGGCCTGATCCACATCAGCGAGATGAGCTGGACCAAGCGGGTCAAGCACCCGAGCAAGGTCCTGTCGATCGGCGACGAGATCGAGGCGCAGATCCTCGACATCGACTCGCGCAACAAGAAGATCTCGCTCGGCATGAAGCAGATCGAGCAGAACCCGTGGGACGTGCTCGCGCACACCTACCCGGTGGGCAGCAAGATCAAGGGCGTCGTCCGCAACATCACCAACTTCGGTATCTTCATCGGTATCGACGACGGGATCGACGGCCTGTGCCACGTGACCGACCTCAGCTGGTCGCACAAGGTCAAGCACCCGCAGGACATCTACAAGAAGGGCGACGAAGTCGAGGCGATGGTCCTGCAGATCGACGCCGAGAAAGAGCGCTTCAGCCTGGGCATCAAGCAGATGTCGTCCGATCCTTGGGGCGAAGTGACCCGCAAGTACCCGCGCGGCAGCGTCCACGAGGGCAAGGTCGCCAAGATCCTGGACTTTGGCGCGATCATCGAGCTGGACGACTACATCGAGGGCTTCCTGCACATCAGCGAAGTCAGCGAAGAGAAGGTCAGCAACATCCACGACGTGCTCAAGGAAGGCCAGACCACCAAGGTCAAGATCATCTCGATCATCCCCGAGGAGCGCAAGCTCGGCCTGTCGGTCAAGCGGGTGGGTCAGGAAGACGACGACTTTGCCTTTGACAATCCGAGCGTCGGCCCGACCACCATCGGCGACCTGGTTCGCGAGAAGCTGGGCAACCTCAAGCTGAGCTAGGCCCGCATCGGCCTCGGCCGAGTCACACTGCGGCACCCGCCGTTCCAGAGGCGCAGGTCTTTGGGGCGGCGGGTGTCGGCGTTTTTGCCGGTTTGGCTCGGCCGCCAAGCTCCGCAAAGCCTAGAAATACTGATAAACCCCCACGGACAAGCCGGGACACAGCCGCCCCCAGCGCTCGCCGCTGCACGGCATGTCCGCCAGGGGCTGGGCCAAGTCGATGCGCAACCCCGTGCGCACAAAGCGCGGCGCCAGCAGCCGTACCCCCGCGCCCAAGGAAGCCAGCAGCAGCGGACCGCGCTCGGCGTCGCGAAGGGCCGCGGCATCGGCAAACGCCGCCGGCACCACCGCCAGCCAGGTGGAGTCGTACAGGGTCCAGCGCGCTTCGCCGTTGATTAGCGCGTAAGCCCGGCTGCGAGCATAGGAATCCCGTACGCCGCGCACCTCATACAGCCCGCCGGTAAACCACTGCAGGTGCTCCGGCGCCTGGGTCTGGGCGGCCATTTGCAGCCGCAGTGCCAAGTTCCAGCGCTCCCCGGGGGCCAGATAGGCCAAGGCGTGCAGCCACAGCTGGGCGTGAACCAGCGGCGCGCGCCCGCTCTGATCGGTCCACGCGATACCGGGCCTCAGCTCGAGCGATTGCCCCACCTGGCGGATGCGCGCCACATCCACCCGCCCAACTCGCACGCCCAGGTCTACCAGCGCGGTCGTCGCCGACCCCAGCACCAGCGCCTGCCCTTGCGCCGGCGGCTGCAGCTCGTTGTGTTGGGCGTCGAAGCGCACCGTCGCGCGCAGGCGGTCGCTGTGCCACTGCTTGGAGACCTCGCCGCGCAGCAGGGTGCGCTGGTCGTCAAAGCCGGGGCGCGGCCGCACCAGTCGCTCGACCTGCAACAGCGCGTCGATGCGCCGGCCGCTCAGGTTGTTCAGGCGCGTGTAGAGCAGGCCACCTGGAAGTCCATTGAACTCGGAGTAGAGACCGGCCAGCTCAATGCGCCGCCCGAGCAGGTTGATCTCTGAGGCGCCCACGGTCCACCAGGTCGAGGCCTCGCCCTGTTTGCCTTGGCGCTGGGCCAGGGCCTGAAAGCTGAACAGGGGATTGACCGTCCAGCGCTCTTCCAGGGCGATCTCGGCGCGGGTCTGCCCGGCTTCGCACACCAGCCGCTGATCAACCCGCGAGAACAGCCCCAGGTTCCACAGCCGCGCCTCGCCCAGCTTCCAGGCAGCTTCGGTCACCAATTCCCCTGGCTTCCAGGGCAATTCGCCGAGCACAGTGCTCTCTTGGGTGCGCCACAGCCCGGCCACGCTGAGCTTGTGGATGGTGACAGGCCAACGCCGCGGACACGGCTCCACCTGAGTCGGCGAAATCTCAGCTGGCAGCGGCGGCGGCTCGAGCGCCAATTCCTCTGGGCGATCCTGGCTTATCGGCGCGGCGTGCAGCGGGGTGCTGAGAAGGGGCGCGGCGATCGCCAAGGCGACGGCGAGCCCCCTTGGCCTCCGCTGAGCCCTGGGCCGACCGATCGCCTGGCCCTCGCCCATCCAGTTCATCGCCACCTCAGCCCTACCGTAGCCCACGCCCGCGGGCGATGGCAATTCGCCGATCGCTGCGGGAGGCGGTGCCGGCAAATTCGCCTTGCATTCTCCGGCGCCGCACGGTCATTGCCCCGCGGCAGTTTTCAACCCGCGCCAATTCGGGTATTGGGGTACCGCAAGAGTGCGTGTTGCGGCAGCCTGTGCTGCCCTCTGCCACTCAGAGCCTGTGAAGAAATTCTGGATGTGCAAGAACGACGATCTACAGTATTGGCTTTCTTGACTCTCACGGGCTTAGAACTGCCGTTCTTTCACATCCTCTCAGAGGAGCGCTATGGCCGGCCAGCCAGACGACAGAGGCACCCACGTCGACACCGGCGCGCTGCATGAAACCTATGACGAATTGCCGCCGGATCTGCCCGCGGCGCCGCTGGGCGGCCCTTCGATCAAGCCGACTTTGGCGGTCAAGGGCGTCACCAACACCCAGTTCGCCGTTTCAGCGGTGGACGATGACGATTTTGCCCCGGTCATGCCCATGCGCCGCCACGAGCCCTTGCCGGCGCGGCAGCGGCCGACCCTGCTGCCCGAGGGCTTTGAGCAGCCGCCCAAGCTGCCGGGGGCGCCGCGCGTCGCCGATCCGTCGCTGGTGCGGCCCGTGCGGCCCAATGCCGACTCCGCCAAGCAAAACCTGGGGCCCGGCAACGCCCAGGAATCGTCAGACGTGATCCAGGTCTATGACACGGGCGGCGCCGGCGAGATGAAAAAGGCCACCATGCACAACATGGCCCCGCCGCGCACCGTGCCGCCTGGCGCTGGCATGCAAGCGGTGCCGCCCCCGCCGCCGCGGCCGCCGATGCGCAAATCGCCCACGGTGCAGCCGCCGGTGCGCCCCCAGCCCGCCGCGCCGCCAGCGAGCTACCAGGCCCCGCCGCCGGCGCCGATCGCCCATGCGCAGCCCCAGCCCGCCTTGCCGCTGCCGCTCAGCCCCGATCAGATGGTCGACTTGATCGCCGGCCACCGCGGCCGCTTGGCCAGCCTGGACAGCTACGCGCGGGCCCTGGAGATCGCCGCGGGGGTGCTGGGCACGACCTCAGCCGGGTTCTTGATCGCCACGCTGGTGGGGCTGCTGGTCGGCTCTGGCCACACCTTGCTGGGCGCAGCGGCGGCGCTAGTGACCGAGACTGCCGGATTGGCTTTGACAATTCTGATGCTCGGCCAGTCGGCCAGCTTGCGCCACCAGGCGTCGACCGCCTCGCAGTTGGCGGCTTTGCTGGAGGCCTTGTCACAACAACGTCGCTGACCCGCCAAAATACCCTTGAAAAAATCATGGTGCGCTGGCGCAGGCCCGTTTGACGGAGAGGCCAGACCCGCCTATTCTCCCTGCGCAATTCGCCTCGGCGTGGGTTTGCGTAATTTCTGTATAGGTTTTGCCCAGTTGTTGTTCTTCACTCGGTCCCCTGCGCTGTCGAGTGCGGCGCGTGGCCTGAGTTCACTGTGAAACGCCGCTGCTCTGCGAGGTTGCCATGGAAGTCGGATCGCTGCTCAAGTCGCAAAACATCCTCTCGGTTCGCGATCTGCACCTGCAGAACAAGCGCGTGCTGCTGCGCGCAGACTTCAACGTGCCCATGGACGCGGACGGCACCATCACGGACGACGCCCGGATCCGCGCGACGCTGCCGACCATCGAGCTCATCCGCAAAGCCGAGGCGCGGCTGATCCTCTGCTCGCACCTGGGCCGGCCCAAAGGCAAGAAATCCTCCAAGTATTCGCTGGAGTCGGTAGGCCGGCGCCTCGCTGAGCTGCTGGCTTGCGAAGTCATGGTGCCGGACGACTGCATTGGCGACGCGGCGATCCACCTCATCTCCAATCAGCGCCCCGGCCAAGTGGTGCTGCTAGAGAACCTGCGCTACCACGCCGGCGAAGAGGCCAACGACGAGGATTTTGCTCGCAAACTCGCCGATCTCTGCGACGTGTACGTGTGCGACGCCTTTGGCTGCGTGCACCGCGCCCACGCCTCCGTGTCGGCCCTGCCGCGGCTGGTGCCCGTCCGGGGCGCGGGGCTGCTGCTCGAGCGCGAGATCGAAGTGCTGAGCAAGCTGATGACCAGCCCGGAGTCGCCGTACATCGCCCTGCTGGGTGGCGCTAAAGTCTCTGATAAGATAGAGGTGATCGAGTCGCTGCTGCCGCTGGTACAGGGGCTCCTCATCGGCGGCGCCATGGCCTACACCTTCCTGGCCGCTCAGGGCCACGACATGGGCAATTCGCTGGTCGAAAAGGACCACCTCGGCCTCGCCAAGCACCTGCTGGCGCGCTGCGAAGAGAAGGGCATCCCGGTGTTCTTGCCCGTCGATCACACGGTGGTCGCTGAGGTAAAGGCCGACGCGCCGTTCCAGACCAAAGTGACCGCGGACATCAGCGCGGGCGATATCGCCGTGGACATCGGTCCCGCGACGATCGAGATGTTCACCCAAGTGCTCGCCGGTCACCATCCGCAGATGCAGACTCCGCCGCGGACCATCCTGTGGAACGGGCCGATGGGCATCTTTGAGATGGAGGCTTTTGCCACCGGGACCATGGCGATCGCCAAGGCCGTGGCCCAGTCGACCGCGACCTCGGTGGTGGGCGGCGGCGATTCGGTGTCGGCCGTGCAGCACGCCGGCGTGACCCCGATGATCTCTCACATTTCCACCGGCGGCGGCGCCAGTCTAGAGTACCTCTCTGGCCAGCCGATGCCGGGCATCCTGGCGCTTCGCGGCGGCCGGAGGTAGACCATGGGCAGAACACCAATCATCGGCGGCAATTGGAAAATGCATCTGGAATTGGCCGAGGCGACGACCCTGGCCGGCGAGGTGCGCAACCGCCTCTCCGCTTATCCAGGCGCGCAAACCCTGATTTTCCCGCCGTTTCCCTACCTGCTGCCGGTGGCCGAGCGCCTGGCCGGTTCGACGATCGGCCTGGGGGCTCAAGACCTGCACTTTGAGGCCAAGGGCGCGTTTACCGGGGCCGTTTCCGCGTCCATGCTGACCTCGGTGGGCTGCAAGTGGGTGCTTTTGGGCCACTCTGAGCGCCGCCACGTCTTTGGCGATGACGACGCGGTGGTGGCCAAGAAGCTCCGCGCGGCCTTGGGCGCTGGGCTCAAGCCGGTGCTCTGCGTGGGCGAGAAGCTCGAAGAGCGCAAGAGCGGCGAGACGTTCCGCGTCTGCGGTCGCCAGCTTCGCATGTCGCTCGAGGGCCTGACCCCGGCGCAGCTGGAGCATCTGGTGGTCGCCTATGAGCCCGTGTGGGCCATCGGCACCGGCCTTGTGGCCACCCCGGAGCAGGCCCAGGAAGTCCACGCCGACATCCGCCAGAAGATCGGCGACCTGCTCGGCGTCGGATTTGCCACCCAAGTGCGTATTCAGTATGGCGGTTCGGTCAAGTCGTCCAGCGCCGCTGGGCTGCTGAGCCAGGAAGACATCGACGGCCTCTTGGTGGGCGGCGCGAGTCTGCAGGCCGAAGAATTCGCAGCGATCGTCCGGGCTAAGGGCTAAGGTCTGAGTTCGGCCGCAGGCTGGACTCCTAGGTCGGTGCCCCGCCCTTTGGCGAATTGACTACTTGCTAGACCCGTGGCGCCATTGTACCATATCGGGCCTCGCGCGGTCCGCTAAGCGGCTATCTGCGCGCATCCTTTGGGGGAACCGTCCGTGCTCATCAATCTGGCCGTTGCGCTCTATATCGTCGTCTGTCTGTTCCTGATCGTGGTGGTGCTGCTGCAGCCCGGCTCTGTGGCCCGGCGCGGCGGCGGCGGCGTGTTCGGCGCAGGTTCGTCGACCGGTTCGGTGTTTGGCGGCCGCGGCGCCTCGTCCGTGCTGTCCAAGGCCACCACCATCGCGGCGGGCCTGTTCATGGTGCTGTCGATCATCCTGGCCCGCGCCGGCTCCGATCACTCGTCGGTCGAGAGCGCAGCCCAAGACGTGCTGTCGCAGAAGGCTGAAGAGACCAAGGCGGCCGAAGCCCCCAAGCCGGCTGACCCGGCGGCCCCGGCTCCTGCCGCTGCCCCTGCCGCTGCCCCGGCTCCTGCCGCCGCCCCGGCTCCTGCTGCCGCCCCGGCTCCCGCCGCCGCTCCGGCTCCTGCTGAAGCGCCCAAGTAAGCGCCCTCGCCCATTTCCGACTCGCCCAACCCGGGGACCCGTCCCTGTCGATCAGCGGCGCATAGGGTCCCCGATGCAGCTCAGACTGCGGGGATCCCATGGCTTATCCTCAGCTCGCCCTCCTCGTTGCAGAAGCCTTTGAGCACCGCGCCATGCTGTCGGATCGCCGCCACAGCGAGGCCGTGCTAGAGACGATCGACCTGCTCGATCGCGGCCAAGTGCGCGTCGCCGAGCCAACAGCGGAAGGCTGGGTCGTGCACTCGTGGGTTAAGCAGGCGATTTTGCTGTACTTTTCTATCGCGTCGATGACCGTCCATGAAGTCGGACCTTTTGAGTTCTTTGACAAGATCCCGCTCAAGCGCAACCTGCAAGCCCAGGGCGTGCGCGTAGTTCCGCCGGGCACGGTGCGGCGCGGGGCCTTCTTGGAGCCCGGGGCGATCATGATGCCCAGCTACGTCAACATCGGCGCTTGGGTCGGCGCGGGCAGCATGGTCGACACCTGGGCCACCGTCGGCTCCTGCGCGCAGATCGGCCGCGGCGTGCACCTCTCGGGCGGCGTAGGCATTGGCGGCGTGCTCGAGCCCCCTTCGGCGCGCCCCGTGATCGTCGAAGACGGCTGCTTTGTCGGCTCGCGCGCCATCATCGTCGAGGGCGTCCACGTCGAGTCGGAGGCCGTCATCGGCGCCGGCGTGATCCTGACCGCCTCCACGGCGATCCTCGACGTCAGCGGCCCAGAAGTCGTCGAGTACCGCGGCCGCATCCCCGCGCGCTCGGTGGTGATTCCAGGCACCCGCCAAAAGCAGTTTCCGGCCGGCGAATTTGGCGTGCCCTGTGCCCTGATCATCGGCCAGCGCAAGGCCTCTACTGATCTCAAGACCAGTCTGAATCAGGCCTTGCGCGATTTTTCCGTGGCCGTGTAGCGCCCAAGATCGCCTAAGCTCCCCTTGGGGACGCGCGCCCCCACTAGACTGCAAAGCACTACCTTGCTATCGCACATCTAAGCTCTCGTTTGCTTTGGCAAATGCTTCGTGTTCTTGCATCCGGCACGCATCGTGAATACCTCCTGGGTCGCCCAGCCGCCGCCGGCCGCGAGGACCCGATGCAAGCCAAAGCCGCCGATCGCCCCACCTACTCGTTCCGCTTGGCCAAATCGGCGATCTGGCTGTCGGCAGGCCCCCGCAATTCCCGTGGCCTTGCAGACAGCGGTGACCTACTCGGCGCGGCCAACCTCGCCTGGGCCGAGTCGGTGCAGCGCTGGAACCCGATGCGCGCCAGCCTGACCACCTACGCTTGGCGGCGCATGCACGGCCGGGTGCGCGATTGCCTGCGCGGTGAACGGCGCTACCGCCGCGTGCAATTGCGCCTGCAAGAGTCGATCGAGGATACGATTTTCATGCCCGCGTGGACCGAGCCGCTGGCCCTGCGCCAGGCCATCGATGCGACTCGCCCGGCGATGAGTCAGACCGAACAGATCGTGCTGCGCCGGGTCTATGGCGAGGGCAGCACGATCCTGCAAGCTGCGGAGGAGTGCGGCGCCTCGGCCTCCAGCGTAGAGCGCGCCCATCAGCGTCTGTTGGAGCGACTGCGGCGGGCCGTGACGGTTGACTCAGCGGCGAGCCCCAAGGTCCAAGAGACCATGCCCCCCAAGGAACCGGCACCTGCGGTGCAACTATTGGCCGTTGTGGATGAACCGGCCCAAGACGAGGTGGACGCTAGTGAGGCGGATCCGCAGTTCGCGGACCCCGACGGCGATTGGCCGTGGTAGTCCGCCGCTGCGCCGCAAGCGTCACCGCCGCACAGGTGCAGCCGTGCGCAAAACCCTCTGTAGAGCGAGCGAAGGGGACGATCTGCCGCGACCTACCCTGCAAGCAACCGGGTGGGCGGCAAATGGCATGATCTTTCAGATGCTTACCAGGAGCTCTTTGGGGTTCTTACCAGGAGCCGTGCGAACCGTGGCTGCCGTGGGAGCCGTGGCTGCCGTGCGAACCGTGCGAACCGTGCGAGCCGTGGCTGCCGTGGGAACCGTGCGAACCGTGCGAACCGTGCGAGCCGTGCGAACCGTGGGAACCGTGGCTGCAGTGCTCAGCCGACAAGTTCACGTCGCCCGCGGGCAGCACGCCGCCGTCCCCACCCGAAAGGGTCAGGAACGTCGAGACGCGCGCTTCTTGCTTCTCGCTGATCGCGCCCTCTTCCGGAGAAAGGAATTCTGCGGCGCTTTTCTTCAACTTGGGAAGCGTCTTCTTCATAAGTCCCCTCACGTCGATACGGCCGTCTGCTTGGGCTTGGGCGGTATCGGGTTGGCTTTGGCCGCTCGGGCTGGTATGGGCCGGTCGGGCTAGGGCTGGTTCAGTCGTTCGTCTCGATGTCGCGTCTCGGGCAATTCGCGTTTCGCTGAACGCGGCGCCAACCCCGGGGGCAGGGGCACTACGGCACACCTTCCATGTGATACCATTCCCGGTGGAGCGCTGTCAACTTGCGGATGCCGTTGTGCAACCTCTGCGGCCATCGCCTGCACCGCTGCACACTTGACCGGAAGGGCATTGGCGGGTACACCCCGGCGCCGAATCTGCCGCGCATTGAGGTGCCCGTGCCCGTATCGTTGCCTCCCCTCCTTGGATACCAGACCCCCTTGCCCCCTGAACCTGCGGCGGAATTGTCGCGCCTCGCCGCCCTTCAGGCTTGGCTGGTCGCGGCGGGCGGCGAGCAGGGTCGGGCGGCTCTGCTCGGGTGGCCGGCCTTGGCGGTGCTGCGCGGTCAGCGACTGCCCGACGCGCCTCAGGTCGTAGAGCTTGCCGTGCCGGTGCCGGCGGCGGTGGCGCGTTGGCAAGCTCTGGTGGCAGTTGGCGCGCCCGCCCCGCCAGAAGCGATTGAATGTATTGAGGTGCCTGGCGGCGTCGATTTTGCAGCGGCCGTCGAGCAGCAATTGCGCAGCCAGCCGGTGCGGGCGCTCGCGGTGGCGATCGATGCGCAGGGGCAGGCCGTGGATCCGCTGGGAGGTCTGGCGGACGCTTCTGAGCAGCGCCTGCGGCTGTGCGGAGAAGCGCGCAGTTGGTGGACCGGGAAGTTTGAATTTGCCTTGGAGCTCGCGGCTGTGGCTGCCTGGACTGGCTTGAGGCCCGCCGGCGATCTCGTCAAACAAGTCCGCAGAGATTGCGTGGCCCTGCTGAACATCGACCGGAGCCATTGGCACACGCAGCTGGGATCGGTGCTGGTGGCGCCCCACGCGGCGATCGGCCTGCGCTTCCTCCACGACGCCGGGCTGCTGCCGCTGCTGGTGCCGGAATTTAGCGCGATGGCCGGGTTCCACTTGTCGTGCCCCGTGCACCACAAGGACATTTTTGACCACACCCTGCAGGTGGTGGAGAAATGCCCGCCGCATCTGGTGGTCCGCTGGGCGGCGCTGATGCACGACACGGGCAAAGTGCTGACGCGCACGGTGGCCAAGGGCAAGGTGCATTTCTTTGGCCACGAGGCCGTGGGTGCGCTGCTGATGGAGGGCGTGGCGGCGCGGCTGCAGCTGCCCAAAGAGGTCGGCGAGCGGGTGGTGTATGTCATCGGCCATCACGCCCGCGCCAATGCCTACTTGGCCGATTGGACCGACAGCGCGGTGCGGCGGCTGGTGCGCGACATGGGCGCCCACCTGATCGACGTGTTGGCGTTTTCGCGGGCGGATTACACCACCAAGCGCGCCGGGCGCATCGCAGAAGTTCAAGCGCTGGCTGCGGAATTGGCCCAGCGCATCCCGGAGATCATCGCCGAGGCTGAGCGGGTGCCGCCGCTGCCCAAGGGCCTGGGCACGCTGATTCTGCAGGAGACGGGACTGCCCGCGGGGCCGTGGCTGGGGCGCGTGCAAGCGTGGCTAGAGGGCGAGTGCGACCAGGGCCGGCTGGAGCCCCAGCGCGAGCCGGGCTATTACCTGCAGGCGGTGCGCGAGCAGAAGCCGGACTGGCTGCAGATCGACCCGGAGAAAGCGCGCATGCGCCTGCGCGACAGCTAGAAGCCGGGCCGTTTTGCCGCGCTTGTGCCGGTCCCGCTCTTCCGCTACGTTGCAGGGCGGGGGATCGATCAAGGGGGCAGGGCATGGCGAAGGGACAGCAGCGGATGCAGCGCGCAGCTGCGGTGGCGGTGTGGTGGGCCTTGATGGCTGCGGCGATCGGCTGCGGTGAGGAGGCCACCTCGCCAGGGGTCACTCTGGCAGAGGACGCGGCCGATGCTGCAACGGTCGATGCGGCAGAGGATGTGCAGAATCCCCAGGATTCATCCGCAGATGCCCTAGGTGCTGACACTGCGGCGGTCGACGCTGCCGATAGCGCTGCAGGCGCGGATGGCTCAGACGGCGCCGATGCGCTGGACGCTGCGGACGCCCCAGACGCGGACATAGACGATGGTGCAGACGGCGAGGACGGCGACAGCGCGGACGGAGCCTCGCCGAGCGATCTGCTTATCTTGCCGGATGTTGTCGAGGAGAGCGACGTCGTCGCAAGCGATGGCGGCTCTGCGGGCGGTGCGGATAGCGCCGTCGACGCGGAGGCGGATGTCAGCTCCGATGCGGCGGTGGATACGCAGGCGGATGTCGGCGTCGATGCGCTCGCGGACGCGGAGGCGGATGTCGGAGCCGATGCAGTCGTGGACACGGGGGCGAGTGTCGAAGCCGATGCGGCGGCGGATGCGCAGGCGGATGTCGGCGTCGATGCGGTGACAGACGCTGGGTCGAGTGCTGGTGCGGATGCGGTAGCGGACACAGCGGCGGATGTCGGCGTCGATGCTGGAGCGGACACAGCGGCCGATGTCGGCGTCGATGCTGGAGTAGACACCGCAGCGGACGTCAAGACCGATGCAGTCGCCGACATCATCGCCGACATCAGCGTCGACGCTGGCCTCGACGCGATTGCCGACGTCAAGACCGACGCAGTCGCCGACACCATGGCCGACATCGGCGTCGACGCTGGACTAGACGCGATTGCAGACGTCAAGACCGACGCGGTCGCCGACACCGTGGCCGACATCGGCGTCGACACCGCTCCAGACGCAGTTGCGGACGTCAAAGCGGATACTGCAGCCGATACCTCGGCCAATTGCGGCAATGGCCTGTGCGAGTATCCGGCGGAGACGGACATTTCCTGCCCCGCGGACTGCAAGGGCATGGCCCCTGACGGCGGCGGAATCAAAGACGGCCAAGGCGATGGCGGGCCCAGCGACGCTCAAAACCCAGACGCCCAGAATCCAGATGCCCAAAACCCAGACAGTTCAAGCCAAGACGGCGGGGTCAGCGACGCTTCCGATGCGACCTCGACCTCGGGTTGCGCGGGCAAGGCGGACGGTCAGGCGTGCAAGAGCGGCAAGCCGTGCTGGGGCAGTGAGACGTGCCTGGCCGGGCAATGCCAAGGCGGCAGCAGCCCTTGCGAGGACGGCAACAGCTGCACGCTGGACTTCTGCGACGGCCAGACCGGGGCGTGCAAGCACCTGAACCAGCAGGACGGCAGCGGCTGTGAAGACGGCAACCTGTGCACCAGCAGCGACGTGTGCAAGCAGGGGTCGTGCGTGGCGGGTCAGGTCGTATGCAGCGGCAATTGCGGCGACGGCAAGTGCGAATCGCCTGAAGACAAGGGCAATTGCCCCAAGGACTGCGGCACCCCCGCGGTGTGTGGCGACGGCCTGTGCGACGCGGCCAGCGAATCGCCGGCGACTTGCGCCAAAGACTGCGCCAGCGTGTGCGGCGACGGCAAGTGCGCGTATCCGGCAGAGACACCGCAGAATTGTGCTAAGGATTGCGCGAGTATTCCCTACTGTGGCGATGGCATCTGCGCCAGCAGCGAGACGGCGGCGACCTGCGCCAAAGACTGCGGCGGCGACGCGGGCCCGACGGATGCTTCGGCCGATGCGGCGGCGGATGGCGGTGTCGACGCGGTGGCGGACAGCGGGGCGGACATCAAGACCGACGCGACCGCAGACACGGGCGCCGACATCTTGGCCGACACCTTGGCGGATTCTGTAGCGGACAGCGGTGGTTCAGCGGCCTGCGGCGATGGCAAGTGCGAATATCCAGGGGAGACACCGGCGAACTGCGCCAAGGACTGCGCCAACATCCCCTATTGCGGCAACGGCGTCTGCGACACCAATGAAACCGCCGCGACTTGCGCCAAAGACTGCGGCGGCGACGCGGGCTCAGACGCGCTGAGCGACGCGATGAACGATAGCTTGAGCGATTCCGGTGTGTTTGACGGATCGAGTGCCGATAGCGGACCCAAGGACAGCGGCGGGTTTGACGCTGGGCCTAGCGACATTGGGCCCAGCGACAGTGGCGGGGGCGACAGCGGTTCTTCAGACGCGGCAGGTAGTTGTACGGGTAAGGCCGATGGCACCCCCTGCATCAGCGCCATGGCCTGCACGGTTGGCGCCACCTGCTTGAGCGGCCAGTGCCAAGGCGGCAAAGTCAGCTGCGATGACGGCAACAGCTGCACCGAGGACGCTTGCGACGCCTTTGCCAAGGTCTGCAAGCACAGCAATGTCGTCGACGGCACGACCTGCAGTGACGGCGAGCCGTGTACCCAAAACGACAGCTGCAGCGCGGGCAGCTGCAAGGCCGGGCCCAAGATCTGCGAGCCCAATGCCTGCAAGGACACGACGATCGAGTGCGGCAATTCGCTGATCCTGACCGTGCCCGACTCCACGAGCGTCTTGACCCAGCTGGGCTGCGCGGCCGGCAGCGCTCCGACGGGGGGCAAAGAGTGGTCCGTGCTGATGCCGACCGCGTGCGCAGCCGATAACCAGGTGGTCTTGCGGGCATTTGGCACCGGCAGCTTTGGCAGCGCGCCGATCGACCAGCAGTCGGTGCACGTGTATCTGATCGACGAAGACGCCTCTGCCCTGAGCTGCGGCAACACCGCCAAATGCACCGACTTGACCATGAAGCAGCAAAAATGCGGCACCAGCGGCCCGGCGACCACCGGCGATTGCGCGGCGGAGTGGCTGATTTCGGTCAAGACCGCGGCAAAAGGCGCGCGGCGCATCGTGATTGACACGCTGGCATCGGCGCAGATTTCCTCGTTTCAAGCCCTGGCGATCTCTTGCCAGTGCGCCGGGGGCAGCTGCGGCGACGGCAAATGCGACCCCGCCAACGAAGACAAGGGCAACTGCCCGGCCGACTGCGGCGCGGCGGGCTACTGCGGCGATGGCAAGTGCGACGCCGCCACGGAAGACATGACCAAGTGCCCGGCCGACTGCATGGCCATCTGCGGCGACGGCAAGTGCATGTATCCCACGGAAACACCTCAGAACTGCAAAGCAGACTGCGGCAACGTCAGCTACTGCGGCAATGGCACCTGCGACGCGGGCGAGACGCCGGCTACGTGCAGCAAGGACTGTAAGTAGAACAGATAGTTGGGGAGGAGCAGTGAATTGTCGGCGCACCGGGTGCTCGTGTCGCTAGCGGCCGCCGTAGCGGACCAGCAAGAACGGCCGCACCGCAGGCACGCCAAAGCCCGACCACAGGCCTACCGTCGAACCCAGCTGGGCAGAGAGGCCTTCGCCCAGCGGCCAGGTCAGGGCCACGGCGCCTTCCACTCGCTCGTTGTGGCGGTGGCCAAAGGGCGAAGTCAGCGAAGTCTCGTGGGTTATGCTGGCGTCGATCCAGGCGGCGTCGGCGCGCGCCGGCTCTTTCCAGCTCACCAGCGCCGCCGCAGGGCTCAGGCTCGCCGCCGCGCTCCAGCGCCACGCCGGGCCGTCTTGGACGTTGAACGACGCCGTGGTCTGTTGAAGGCGCGCGGACGCACCCATGGCCAGGCGCCACGGCCCCGCCTGCTTTGACGCAGCCACGCCAGGGGCCACCGTCGCGCCGGGGCGGCCAAAGTACTGGCCGGGATCGCCCGTCGGCAGCGTTGCGGTCAGCAGGGCCGCGCCGCCCCAAGCGCCCTTTGCCTCGGGTTCAAAGACGTACTTGGCGGTGATCATCGCGTCGCCCACCAAAGGACCGCTTGGCAATGGCCCGGAATTGCTGCCGTAGAGGCTCGGTCGCTCGGCTTCTTGGTACAGGCTGATCGGCAGCGCCGCGGCCACGGTCAGGTGATCCCACAGGCGCATCGCCGCGCTCAGGTCCGCTTGCAGCCGGCCCTCCACCAGCGGGCGGATCACCTGCACCTCATTGCCCGCCACCAGCGGCCGATAGGCGTAGTGCAGTTGCACGCCGGCAGAAAGGCCATACGGAACCAGTTCGTGGGCCGATTCCGTGCCCAAGATGCCCTGGCCATCGCTGTTTTGCCGCATTCCTGTGGTGTCCGGCAGGTTGGCAGCCACGCTTGGGCTAGCTGCGACCAGGGCGGCTCCCATCAGCAGGAGGGCCAGCGCGGCCCTTGGCGGGCTCCAGGACGGCCGCTCCCTGCCCCGCCGCCGCCGCCGCACAGCCCAGGCGCTCAGCAGCCCCAGCAGCGCCAGGGGAGCCGCGCCGCCCTGGCCCGGCGAGGCCTGACACGCCGTCAGCGGCGAAGTCCCGCGCACCACCGCGCCGTACTCCAGCACCTCCTTGTCATCTTTGGGGTCGAGCGGATCGGTCTGGGTCTGCAGCACCTCGATGGCGTCGTCCAGCCCGCCGCCATCCGTGTCTGCCTTGCGCGGATTCGTCGCGTATTTCAGCACTTCGTCGCCGTCTGGCAGGCGGTCGCCGTCGCTGTCCTCATCGCGGTAGTCCTCCCAGGCATCGCCATCTGAATTCAGGGGTTTTTGCGGCATCTGCCCGCCGGCTTCCAGGCCCGCTTCCACAACATCTGGCAGCAGGTCGTTGTCGGAATCCGCATCCAGCGCGTCGATTTGGCCGTCGCCGTCCGTGTCGGCGGGCTTTTGCGGGTCGCGCACTTCGGTGGCATCCAGCAGACCGTCTTTGTCGCTGTCCGGGTGCAGGGGATCGGTGCCCAGCAGCACTTCCAGCTCATTGGCCAGGGTGTCGCCGTCAAAATCGCCGTCATTGGCCAGGTCATCGGCGGCCAATTGCGGATCTGATTCGCCGCTCGTGACCTTGCCGTCGTGGCTAAAGTCCTCTTGGCCGTCCGCCAAACCGCCGCCATCGCTGTCTGCACGGCGCGGCAGGGTGCGGGTCGAGGGATCGGCGTCGGCGATGAACACGTTGGACGCTTTGGCCGTGGACTCAGGCAAGGGCAAGGTCGCCTCAGTCAAGCCGATTTCGGTACCGTCATAGAGGCTGTCGCCGTCGCTGTCTTCATCTCGGCCGTCCACTAGACCGTCGCCGTCGCTGTCCAGGGCATAGTTGGCCTCGGCGCCATCTGGCACGCCATCGTCGTCGGCATCGCCGTCCTGCAAGGGGAATTGCAGGTTCGTCTCCAAAGCGTCGCACAGGCCGTCCTTGTCGCTGTCTGGGCTCTGCCCTTGCTTGTCCGGGTCAGCCGCGTCGCCCTCGCCCTGATCCACTGCGCCGTTGCGGTTGTGGTCCTCATTGGCGTCCATTTGACCGTCGCCATCGCTGTCGCGGTTCAACGGCAGGGTGCGAGAGAGCGGCGCGGCGTCGGCGATAAACCACCCGCGGGCGATGTCGGTGCCCATCAGAGGTGCCGCATCGGCGATGGCCTGGGCGACGCCCTGCTCGGTGCCGTCCAATAGCCCGTCGTCGTCGCTATCCGCGTCCAGCGCTCCGACCAGGCCGTCCAAGTCAAAATCGCTACACGGGTTGGCTTCGGCGCCGTCTGCGACCCCGTCGTCGTCGCTGTCGCGGTCTTGGCTTGAGGTCCCGCAGCGCAGCTCCTCACCGTCACCGAGGCCGTCGCCGTCGCTGTCTAGCCCTTGCGTGGCTTGAGTTGGGTCCAAGGGGTCGCTCTCTCCCGCGTCGACCATGCCGTTGCCGTTGGCGTCTTCCAGGCCGTCGCGCACGCCGTCGCGGTCGCTGTCGCTCAGCAAGGGCGAGGAGGTCGTCGCCGTGTCTGCGTCGCTCCTAAAGTTG
This sequence comes from Myxococcota bacterium, assembly GCA_964201005.1. GTDB lineage: Bacteria > Myxococcota_A > UBA9042 > UBA9042 > UBA9042 > SXRM01. Next base: position 13,131 of record CAXNCS010000009.1, on the reverse strand, counting down.
CCCACCAGCATCCAGGTCGCCTTGGCCGCTGCGCCGATGCCTCTCTCCAAGCCATCGCTCAGGCCGTCATTGTCGCTGTCCGGATCGCTGGCACAGGGCGCGCCGTCGCGGTCGGGGTCCAGGCTCAGGTTCCATTCGGCGCCGTCATACACGCCGTCGTCGTCGCTGTCCGGGTCGTCGGCGCGGGTGCCCAGGACCTGCTCTTCCCAGTCCGGCAGTCCATCTCCATCGATATCTAGCAATTTAGTCTTGTCAATCGGTGAGTTCTGGTTCAGCGGGTCGCCCTCCCAGCGATCGCCGGGGTTGACCGCCAACAGCTGCTTGCCGTCGTGGTTCCAGTCCTCCGCGCCGTCGCGCAGGCCGTCGCCATCTGTGTCGGCGTTGTCGGGGTTGGTCTTGCTGCTGGGATCCAAGTCCGGGCGGAAGGCCCGCGCTGCCATCAGGGTGTCGCTGTCCAATTGTCCAAGCAATAGGCCGCTTTCCAGGCCATCCCACAGACCATCGTTGTCGCGATCGGCGTCCAAGGGACCAATAAGCCCATCGCCATCGCTGTCCGCACCCGGTTCCTGCCCGTCCAGCAAGCCGTCGTCGTCGCTGTCGCGGTCGATCGGCGAGCAGCCCAGCTGCACCTCCGCGCCATCGCTCAGGGCGTCGCCGTCCGTGTCGGCCTTGGTGCGCTCGGTCTTGTAGAATTGCTCTTTGGCGTCCTCAAGGCCGTCGCCGTCGCTGTCTGGGTCGCGGAAATCGGCGGCGCCGTCGCCATCGCTGTCCACCGGGGCGGTCTTCCACTGGTCGTCGCCCGCTTCCGCTGCGTCTGGCCAGCCGTCCTGATCGCTGTCGTCGTCAAAAACGTCGGCCTTTCCATCGCTGTCTGTGTCGACCAGCACCCCAGCCGCCACTTCATGGCCATCGCTGATGCCATCGCCGTCGCTGTCCGGGTTCTTGCGATCGGTGCCGAGTTGACTCTCCAAAGCGTTCTTCAAGCCGTCGCCGTCAAAATCCCCCGCGACGTCGTCCGTCGGGTCCAGGGGATCGGTGCCGTCGCTAAACTCCTGGCCGTCGGCGCTGCCGCCCTTGTCGCTGTCGGCCTGCAGCGGGTCGCTTTCCCCCGCGTCGACGCTGCCGTTCTTGTTCTTGTCCTCGCCCGCGTCAAACAGGCCGTCGCCGTCGCTGTCCTTGCTCAGCGGATTGGTCTTGCTCAGCGGGTCGGCGTCGGCGCCTTTGCCCAGCTCCAAGCCGTCTGGCAGCCCGTCGCCATCGCTGTCGGCCGAGCTGGGATTGACCTCCCCCGCATCGACCTTGCCGTTTTTGTTCACATCCTCTGCCGAATCGCTCAGGCCATCGCCGTCGGTATCGCTGCTCTTGGGGTTGGTCGTGGTCTTGGGGTCGGCGTCGCCCTTCTTGGCCAGCTCCAGACCGTCCGGCAGTCCGTCGCCATCCGTGTCGATGATCAGCGGGTTCGTGCCGTGAAAATTGACCTCCAGACCGTCAGAAATGCCGTCCAGGTCGGAGTCCGCCGCCGTCGGATCCGTTTCGCCCGCGGCCTTGTCCCAGCTGCCGTTCTGGTTGGCATCCTCCGCGCCGTCCGCCAGGCTGTCGCCGTCGCTGTCGGGCTTCTTGGGATTGGTCTCGCCCGTTTCGTAGAGGCCGTTCTTGTTCTTGTCCTCCTTGCCATCGATCAGGCCATCGCCGTCGCTGTCCGCCGTGTTGGGATCGCTGCCCTGATACGGCGCGCTGCCGGCGTACTTGCCCTGCACTTCCAGCTTGTCCGTCAGGCCGTCGCCATCGGTGTCTTTGGCCCGCGGGTTGGTGCGGTTGGCCGCGACCTTGCCGGCCTCATCCAGCTTAGTGACTTGGTATTCTTGCAGATTGGTCAGACCGTCGCCGTCGTTGTCATAGGCCGCGTCGGCCGGATCCAGCGGCAGAAGCGCCAAGCCCTCACCGGTTTTGCCGCTGTACTTGACCTCCCAGCCGTCGTCAATGCCGTCGCCATCGGTGTCAAACTTGCCCGGATCCGTCTCCCCTGCCAGCACCGACCACTGCCCGTCCTGATTCGCATCCTCTTGGCCGTCCAGCAGGCCGTCGCCGTCGCCGTCTTTTTGCAGCGGATCGGTCTTGCTCGCCGGGTGGGCGTCGCCCTTGAACGGCTGGGCCGTTGCCGCGGGTTGCTTGGCAGAAACCTGAGGCGTTGTAAGACCTTGTTCCAGCCCATCGCCCAGATTGTCGCCATCCGTGTCGTAGAGCAGGGGGCTCGTGCCTCCGCTCACCGCCGCCGGCGTGCCGTCCTTGCTGATCCCGCCCTCTTTGCCGTCCAGGAGGCCGTCCTCGTCGCTGTCGGCATCATTCACCTTGGTTTTCAGATGGTCCAGCAGGGGCAATACCTCTTGGCCGTCGTCCAAGCCGTCACCGTCGCTGTCCTTGTCATTGGGATTGCTGGCGCTGAACTTCAGCTCGTAGGCCGTCGACAAGCCGTCGCCATCCGGGTCCTTACCCGCATCGTCGCCCGCCAGCTTGGGGTTGCTGCCATCGGCGATCTCCACGGGGTCATACAGCCCGCCGCCGTCCGTGTCGGCCTTGATCGGGCTCGTGCCGTGGACCTGCACCTCCGCGCCATCGCTGAGCGTGTCCCAGTCGCTGTCGGCCAGCAGGGGGTCGGTCTTGTGGAGGTTGACCTCTTCGCCATCGCTCAGCCCGTCGCCGTCGCTGTCGGGCTTCAGCGGGTCGGTCTGCAAGGGTTCGACTTCCAAGCCGTCCTTGAGTCCGTCCTGATCCGAATCGGCTTTATTCGGCAAGGTCTTGTATTTTTTGACCTCCTCGCCGTCCTGCAGCCCGTCCTCGTCGCTGTCCTTGACAAAGCGATTGGTCAGATGGACGTTGAGTTCTTGCCAATCGGATAAGCCGTCTCCGTCACTGTCTTTTTTGTCGTCCTCGGGCTTGGTCGGATCGGTGCCGTCCACCAGCACCTCAGCGCCGTCGTCAGAAAAACCGTTGTCGGAATCCACGCTCAGCGGATTGGTCTTGGTCACCTGGATCTCGACATTGTCCGGCAGCCCGTCGCCATCCGTGTCGACCTTGAGCGGATTGGTCTTGAGCTTGACGAACTCCAGTTGATCCGAGAGGAAATCGCCATCGGTATCCAGCTTGAGCGGGTCGGTGCCCAGGCCTACCGCCAACTCGTTGGAATCACTTAGGCCATCGCCATCCGTATCCGCCAGGGTCGGATCGGTGCCCAGCTCCAATTCCATGGCATTGCTCAGGCCGTCGCTGTCCGCATCCCCGCTGGCCTTTTGGTCGAGATTGCCAAAGTAGCTGATCTCCCAGCCATCACTCAGGCCATCGGCGTCAGCATCTGCGGCAGCCGCCGGACTCGCCACCAGCAGTACGCCGGCAAGGAGCGCAAAAATGCTTGGCCGTCTAAGGGGTTGGCGGGCGTTGGGCGGCCTGAGATGGGGCAAAAGGTCGATCTTCATGCGCCGATTTTGGCCCTCCCCGCGCCGCTCCACAAGCCCCAGAATTGCCAAGCGGTCGGCGGCCAGCCGATACTCCCGGCGGCGCCCCACCGTCGCCCAGGCCCGGCATGTTCGATTGGATCGTCCCAGGCTTGCTGCTCATCACCGGTACCACGGGTCTGGTCTATGAGGTGGCCGCCGGGCGCTTGCTCTCGCTGCATTTGGGGTCTGCAGGGTCGTCGCAGGCCGTGACGCTGGCTGTATTCCTGGGCGGTATGGCCTTGGGGGCGGCGCTGGCGGACCGCTGGCTCCGGCGCTGGCCTCTTCTGCGCCGCGCACCCCTCCTTGGCTACGCCGCGCTGGAGGCGCTGATCGGCCTGTGGGCTCTGGCGCTGCCCGCGCTAATCGCATTTGGTTTTGGCCGGTTGGAGTCGATGGTCCAGCGCCTGGCGGCATCGGGTTCTTCCTCTCCGGCCCTGGGCGAAGCGGCCAAACTCGCCCTGGCTGCGGCCTTGGTGCTGCCGCTGAGCACCGCCATGGGCGCGACCCTGCCGGCGCTGGCCCGGGCCGTGCATTTTCGCTATCCAGATCGCGGCGTGGCGCTGGTGTCGCGCTACTACATCCTCAACGCCGCGGGGGCGACGCTGGGGGCGGCCCTGGCGGGCTTTGTGCTTTTGGAGCGCCTGGGTTTGCAGCGGCCTCTGCAGCTGGGCGGGGCGATCAACCTCGCGGTGGCGCTGGGCGTAGCCGGGTATTCGCGGGCAAATATTCAGCAAAACCAAGAGACTCTAGGTGGGTCCCCCCACATATCTGCGGCCGATGGGCCGGTGCCCGCGGCGCTTCTGGCGGCCGCCTTTGCCACAGGTGCCGTGGCCCTGACGGCAGAGGTCTTGTGGACGCGGATCATCGGCCTGCTGCTGGGCTCTTCCGTATATGCCTTTGCGTTCATGCTCGTGGTGGTGATCGCCGGAATTTCCGCCGGCAGCGCGATCATGGCCGCGGCGATCGCTCGCCGGGGTTCCGCGGCGCTGCTCCTCAGCGGTTCGCAGGTGCTCGCCGCGTTCAGTGGCGCGGTTCTGCTCGTGCGGCTCGAGCGCCTGCCGGTCGAGCTGGCGCAGCTGCGCTTGGCCCTGCCTGCGCGGGCCGAGGCGTACAGTCTTTGGCTGGCCCAAGCTTTTGCCTGGGTGGGCCTGCACTTTCTGCCCGTGGCCATGGCCCTGGGGGCGACCTTTCCGGCGCTGCTCGCCACCGCCCAAGAGCGCGGCGCACCGACCGACCGGGCGACGGCGCGGCTTCTCGCCGCCAACACCCTGGGCAATTTGCTGGGCGCTTTGGGCTGCGGCTTTGGGCTCATGCCGTGGATCGGTCTGGAGAACTCCCTGCTCGCCGCCTCAGGGCTGTCGCTGCTGGTGGCCCTGCTGGTGCTGCCGCGGCCGTGGAGCGCCGGGGCCCTCGCCCTGCCCGGGGCCGCACTCTTGGCGGCGGGCCTGCTGCTCCTTGCGGCCCCCCCTTCTGGATTCCCTTTGATCGCAGGGATGTTTCGCCTCAGAGACAAGGCCCCGGAGCGCGTGCCCCGCTGGCTGGCCGATCAGCGCAAGCAATCTCAAGTGCTCCTGCGCCGCGACGGCAAGGACGCCACGGTAGCCGTGCACCGCAGCGCCGATGGCACCGTCAGCCTGCGCACCAACGGCAAAGCGGACGGCAGCAGCGGTGTCGATGTGGTCACCCAGATCCTCAGCGGCCTGCTGGGGCCTGTGCACCGTCCCCACGGTCAGCGCGCCTTTGTGGTCGGCCTGGGCACGGGGCAAACCGCGGCGGCGCTGGCGGCCAATCCGCGCTGGCAAGTCCAAGTGGTTGAATTGTCTCCTGCTGTTGTCGAAGCCGCGCCGCTGTTTGCCGAGGTCAACAACCGCGTGTGGCAGCAGCCCAACGTGCACATCGCCGTTGCCGACGCCCGTGAAGCCCTGCGCCACCTCCCGGACGCCAGTCTCGACGTGGTGGCCAGCGAGCCCTCCAATCCCTGGCTGGCCGGTGTCGCCGATCTGTTTGCCTTGGAGAGTTTTTCCCGCATTCGCAGCAAGCTCAAGCCCGGCGGGGTGCTGATCCAGTGGCTGCAGAGCTATGAAACCAGCGACACGGTGGTCCGCCGGGTGATCTGCACGCTGCACCAGGCCTTTGGCCATGTCGCGGTGTATCGCCTGACCTCCGGGGATTTGGCCCTGGTGGCTTCCGACCAGCCGCTGCGCGTGGACCTGGATGCCGCGGCCGCCGCCCTGCAGGATCCGTCGACGCAAGCCTATCTGCGCCAGCTGAACCGGCCCGCCTTGCCCGCCGATCTGCCGCAAATTCTGGCGGCGCAATTGTGTGGCGCAGAGAGGGTAGCGGCGCTGTGTCAAGGATTCTCCGCGCCACTGCGGGAAATGAGGCCCGAGCTAGAGTACCGCGCGCCAAGGGATTTCTTTGCCGGCTCCAGCGCTCTGCAAACCGTGCAGTGGCTCGACCAGCGCTCGGCAGCGACCCCAGAGGGCCTGATGAGCGGCGACCTGCAGCGCTGGCTGGCCGCCCACCCCCTGGACGACCTTGGGCGCCGGGCGATGTTCCGCCACTTGGCCGCGGTCAATCACCCGCTCGACACGGGCCTTGCCGCTTCCCTGGTGCCGCTGGCGGAACTGCCTGAGGCGCTGCGCCGCGACCTGGGCGATTTTGTGCCGCTCGATAGCGTTGCCGTCTCCCGCCGCGCCGCGCAGTGTGCGATCCTTGGGCGTCGCGCCAGCTGGCTCACCCAGCGGCCCTACACGCTCTTTGGCCCCGCAGTGGCCGATCCGCAGCTGTTCGCCTGGGCCCAACAGTGCGCTAAACCTTTGGCGCCGCCGGTGTTTTCTCCATGATGTCGATCGAAGTCCGCATCCCCGTGATCGCCGGCGGCCCGCCGCCAGAGGTCCACCCCGAATTGCTGCGCCTGACCGCCGCGGCCCTGGGCATCGCCGCCGCAGACCTGGGCACCGTGGTGGTGCGCCACCGCGCCCTGGACGCCAGAAAGCGCCGCGCGCCCGTGTGGGTCCTCAAGGTCGACGCCAGCCGCATCGACGAGGCCCCGCCCAGCACCGAGCTGCCGCCGCTGGTGCGCCCGCGCAAGCTCGCCAAAGATGTCGGGGCTTTGCGGCCCATTATCGTCGGCATGGGGCCCGCCGGGCTGTTTGCAGCGCTCGCCTTTGCCGATGCCGGGGTCCGCTGCACCGTCATCGACCGCGGCGAGGGCGTTGAAGGCCGCAGCCTCAAAGTCCGCGACTTGCGCACCGCCGGCCAGCTCGATCCCGAGTCCAATCTCTGTTTTGGCGAGGGCGGCGCCGGCACGTACAGCGATGGCAAGCTCTACACCCGCAGCAAGCATCCCAGGGTTCGCGAGGTGTATGAGCGCTTGGTGGCCCTGGGCGCCGGCCGCGACATCCTGATCCACGCCCACCCGCACGTGGGTAGCAACCGCTTGATTCCCATGATGAAGAAGCTGCGGGCCGCGCTGATGGAGGCCGGGCACCGCGTCGTGTTTGGCCGGCGCGTCGACGATCTGATCCTGGACTTCAGCGGCGCCCTGCCCAGGGTGACCGGCGTGCGCCTGGATGACGGTACAGAACTGCCCGGTGGCCCAGTGGTTTTTGCCACCGGTCACTCCGCCCGCGACACCTACGCCATGCTCGCCCGCCGCGGTGTGGCGATGCAGCGCAAGGACTTTGCCATCGGCGCGCGCGTGGAACACCCCCAAGCGCTCATTGACGCGGTGCAGCTGGGGCCACTAGCCGGCGACGAATCTGTAGGCGCGGCCGAGTATTTCCTGACCCAGCGGGTGCCGTCGCCGCAGCTCGCAGAGGGCCGCGGCGTCTACTCCTTCTGCATGTGCCCCGGCGGCTTTGTCCTTCCATCGCCCACGGTTCGCGGCCGCCTCAACGTCAACGGCATGAGCAACGCGGGTCGCGGTTCCGGTTTTGCCAATGCGGCGCTGGTCGCCCAGGTGATGGCAGATGAGTTCTACTTTGCCAAGCCCGGCGACCTGAACGGCGATCCCGACTTTGGCGCCCACGTGGCCGGTGGAGCTCTGCTGGGGGTGGCCCTGCAGGAACGCATTGAAAAGGCCTGCTTTATCGCCGGCGGCTCCGACTATCAGGCCCCAGCGCAGAACCTGCTGTCGTTTGTCGCCGGCCGCGACTCGGCGCCCTTGCCTGATCGCTACACCTATCGCCCTGGCATCCGTCCGGGGCGCATCGACCAGCTGCTGCCGCCGCGGATCGCCCAGGCCCTGCAGCACGGCGCCCGCCAGGTCGAGCACAGCCAACTGCGCGGCTATCTGAGCCGCGAGGCGATTATCGTGGGCGCGGAGACCACCACCTCGAGCCCGGTGCGGGTGGTCCGGGGCGCAGATCGCCAGTCGGTCAGCCATATGGGGCTGTATCCTTGCGCGGAAGGGGCGGGCTACGCCGGCGGGATCGTCAGCTCGGCGATCGACGGCCTGGAGGCGGCGGAAGCGATTCTGCTGGCCGCGGGGCTGGTGCCGGCGCAAATCGCAGAAGGCTAACAAACTCAAGGATCAGACAAGACCCTGGCACCTGTCCGACGCCCCCGGGCATAGCCGCTGGCCGCTATCAGCCGTGGCCGCCCACCACAAAATGCTCGCTCACGTGGCGGCGGAACAGCGGCAGCCCCAGGCGCTCCAGGAGCGGCATAAAGGCCGGCTCGACGCCGTGGTGGCTGCGGACATCTGCAAAATCGCGGAGTCCTGCGTCATGGGCGGCAAGCACGTAGGGCATGATCCCGCTGCGGCCGGCGTCAAACGCGTCCATCAACAGCGAGGCCTTGAGGTACGCCGCCGACACCTCCGCATACGCTGGGCGCACGCCGCGCAGGTGCCGCGAAAAAGGCTCCGCGATTACCCGCTTTTGCGGACCGTCGCGCAGGCCGCCCCGCTCCAGCTGCCCGCGCAAGAACTCAGAGGCGGACGGCGTGGTCGCCAGGCGCTTGCGCTTTTCCAGCTCGTAACCTTCGGCCACCACCACCAGCGCGTAGTCGACTTTGGCCAGCGCCGCGGCCAGCTCGGCGATCACCGCATCCGGGAACTGGAATCCCGGCAACACCACCAGGTGGGCCCGCGCCGCCACGCCGCAGTGCAGGGCATGCCGACCGCTGCGATTGCCCATCATCTCAAGCAAGTAGATGCGCTTGTGCGTGTAGGCGTCTTCCAGCAGACCGCGGGCGACGCCGGCCCCCGCTTCCACGCCGGTGGCAAAACCGATGGCCCGGTCGCCCGTGAGGTCGTTGTCGATCGACACATTGATAAAGCCGACCGGCACTTGCAGGCCCAATTCCTCGCGCCACGCCTTGGTCGCGGCAAAAGTGCCGTCGCCGCCGATGCAGATGAGGTGGGTAAAGCCTTGGCGGGCAAAGTCTTCAGCCGCCTCCACCCGCCTGGAGCGGTCGCGAAAGCCGCGGTAGCGCTCGGAGCGAAAATCGCTGCCCGCATCCAGCACCCGCCTGCCCATCGACCGCGCCGGAATCCCTTGGGCCAGCAAGGCATAGCGCTCGCCCCGCCCGACGATGAGCCGCTCGTACGCCGGCTGAGAAGTCCGGTCGCTGGTCAGGGATCGCAGGCCCTCGGTCGCCGCCCACATCTCGTAGCCGCGCCGCGAACCCTCTTCGGTCAGGGCTACCGCCACCGTGGCGTACCCGGGCGCGTCGCCGCCGTCAAACACCAACAGCACCCGCTTGGCCACGCGCGGCAGCTGCGAAGGTGTTGAAAACCCATCGGTCATTGGCGGGGCAGGGCTCGGGATCTGCGGGGCAGGGCTCAGGGTCAGCGGGCTCGACATCGGGCAGGTCCAGGGCGTCGCAGGAGCGCGGCGGGGCAAGAGGGTAGCACGGCGCCGCCAAACGACCACCTGGGGATGGCTATGCGAGGCCCGTTGGGTCGGATTGCCCAGGTAGGCGCAGGGCTTTGGTCTTCAGCGCAGCCACTCCGCCGGATCGACCGGCTGGCCGTTGTGGCGAATCTCAAAGTACAGGTAGCGCCCTTTGAGCGATCCGCTCTGGCCAATGTCGGCGATCCTCTGGCGCGCCTTGACCAATTCGCCCACTTCAGCCTTGGTATTCTCCAGGTGGCCGTAGACGCTGTGCCAGCCGCGGCCGTGATCCAGAATCACCGTCTCGCCGTACCCGGTCAGCCAGCCCACATAGGCCACTTTGCCCCAAAACACCGCGCGCACCGGCTGGTCCGGACCGCTGCCGCCGCGCAGATCCAAGCCGCGGTGCAGCGTCACCGTGCCAAACCGTGGGTGGCGCAGGTCGCCAAAGCCCACCTCTACGCGCCCCTGAATCGGCGGCAGCAGCTTGCCCTGCACCATGGCAAACGTGTACTTGCGCTCGCTCCACTCGGCCAGCGCGGCAATTTGTTCAGACAGGGCGCGGTGGGCGGCGTCCTGATCGCGGGCAGCGCGTTCGTGCAGGCGGCGGTCACTGTCCAGCTCTGCTAAAAGCGCTTGCTTATCGCGGCGTTCTTGCTCGCCCCGCGCCTTTTCCGCGTGCAGGTCCAGGTCGAGCTGGCGCAGCTTTGCGAGCGCCCGGTCGCGCTCAGCCGTGAGTTTTTCCAGCGCTTTGAGCTGATCGCCGTACTTCTGCAGCCTGAGTCGATCGGCCGCAAGCATGCGCCGCAGCAGGCGATCCTTGGCCACCGACCGCGAAAAATCCTGGTGGGACAAAGCAAATCGCAGCGTCGGCAGCTGGGCGATGCGCAAGATGGCCCTCAGGCGCAGCTGCACGGTCGCGCGCATTTGCTCCAGGTCGGCCTGGGCCTTGGCGCGCTGGCGTTCGGCCAGGTGCATCGCGTCGGTCGCCTGGGCCAAGTCAACGGACAAGCGCACAATCTGCGCGTCGAGTTTGTCTGCGCGCTGGTCCAGTTCATCCAGGGTTTTTAATAGACCCAGCTCAGTTTGCAGGGCCTTTTCGTAGCGCTTTAGCAGATCGCTGCGCTCTTCTGGGCTGAGCGGTCGCGCTTCCGTTGCCGCGGCCGGGTGCAGCGGGGCACCCCCCGCGATGATCAGCGCCACCATAAGACCCAGCAGCCGCGCGAGGATCGGCGATCCAGCTCTCCGCAGTTGTGGGTCGCGCGCGCCGGCCATCGCCTATTGCCCCTACAGCTTGAGGTAGCGGCCGACAGACAGCGCGCTCGCCGCCAGCCCCACCGCCGGCCCGCCCACCACCAGCCAGGCGATCATCCCGGGCGGCAGCAGCGACCAGGCCACGTTGAGCATGTAGACGTCGCGCACCAGCCCGCGCAGCTCGATGTGCAGCAGGCCCAGCAGCCCCGCGGCCAACGCCGCGCCCACCAGCCCTTGCAGCGCCCCTTCCACTAGAAACGGCAGGCGGATAAAGCCCGGCGTCGCCCCCACCAGGGCCAGGATCTCGATCTCATCGCGTCTGGAGAACACCGCCAAGCGGATGGTGCTAAAGACAAAGAACATCGCGCTCGCCAGCAGCACCGCGGACAGCACGATGCCGATCGTCCGCAGAATCTCCACCAGGGCGAACAGCAGCCGCAGCTTCTCCGCGCCAAACTCGACATCCTCTACGGAGGCCACGCCTTTGAGCGCCTGCGTCCACTTCACCAGCGCGTCCACGTCGCCGCGCGAGGCCAGCGCCGCGTCGATCTCCACCTCTAGCACCGGCTGACCTGGGATCGCCGCTTCATCCAATCCTTGAAGCAATTCGGCAGACAAGAGGCGCTTGTTCCTCTCGCGGTCCTGCTCGCGGCTCAGCACTTTGACCTTCTTGATGCCCTCGTGGGCCTCGAGCTTGGCCCGCACCGCCGCCACATCGGCCTCGCCCGCGGTCTCCTGCAAATAGACGCTCAGGGCCAGCGATTGCCCCAGGTCCTGCATCAGGTGGGCGGCGTTGAACATCACCGTGGCAAAAAGCCCAACCAGCGTCAGGGCCAGCGCAATCGTCAGCGCCGACACCGTGGCGAGCCAGGGCGAACCGCGCAGCAGCAGCAGGGCCTGGCGCAACACGTAACTGGGGTTGGCGCCTCGCTTCACTGCGCCTCCTCGTCCGGCTGGCCCTGGGGCTCCGCGCTGTCTGCGGTGGCTTCAGGACTCGGGCCTGCACCCGCGGCCTGGGCATCCGGCCCCGTCTGGAGGGGGTTGACCACCGCGGCCTGGCCCTGGCCCAGTAGATAGGAATGTCCTGCATGTTCGCCGTGTTCAGGATGTCCGCGCAGGGGCGCTGCCCGCGGCCGATCCTCCACCAGCTGGCCGCGCGCCAGGGTCAAGGTGCGCATGCCGTAGCGCTGCACCAAGGCCAGATCGTGGGTGGCGACAATCACCGTGGTGCCGCGGCGACCGACATCCAGCAAAAGCTGAAGGATATCATGGCCCAAGTCGGGGTCCAAATTGCCGGTCGGCTCATCGGCCAGCAGGATCGCCGGCTCATTGACCAGGGCCCGGGCGATCGCCACCCGCTGCTGTTCACCGGCCGACAGATCGCCGGGCAGGGCATCCAGGCGGTGGCCCAGGCGCAGGCCGTCCAGCAGGCTCTCTACCCGCTTGGCGATGTCTTTGCGCCCCAGACCCATGATCTCTAGCGAAATCGCGACATTGTCAAACACGCTGCGCCGCGGGATCAGCTTGAAGTCCTGAAAAATCATGCCGATGTTGCGCCGCAGGAACGGCACGCTGGCATCGCGCAGCACGTGGATATTGCGGCCGCCAATCAGGATCTGCCCGTCGGTGGCGCGTTCCATGACCATGAGCAGGCGGAGCAGGGTCGACTTGCCCGCGCCAGAAGGGCCGGTCAGGAACACGAATTCGCCTTCGCGCACCCGCAAGGTCATGTCGACCAGGGCATCCGTGCCGTTGGCGTAGCGTTTATGGACATGGTACAGCTGGATCATGCAGGGCAACCGTAGCACATGCGCGCCAGACCGGCCAATTCTCAAACGGGCGCTGCGGCGGCGGCCTGGCGAGCGAACCTGAGGTCAAATCAAGCTTTGCCACCTCAGCGGTCAGCAGCCGTCGATGCTCCAATGCAGGCCTCGCTCCAGAGCCCTCGCCGCGGACTTTGCCAGCAGCAGCTTGGCCAGCGCCAGATCGCCCAAGGGCAATTCGCCGGCGGTCACTTCTACGCGCACCTCGCGCGCCTGCCGATCGGCGGCCCAATCGACCAGGTCCGGCAGCTCCAGCCACGCCTCATGAGCGGGCACCAGCAGCACGGCGACGCGCCAACCGCCGTGGGTGTCCTGAAGCGCCGCAGCCTGCTGAAGCCCCAGGTGATTTTGCTCTCCGGCCGCGGGGCTCTGGGCAAAGGCGGCCTCGTCGGCGTCGCTCAAGCGGTGGCGCTTGACGGTCAGCCGGGTCGTCCCGGCCCGCAGCAGCTTGGCCGCCGCGCCGGGGGAGGCAAGAAAGCGAGCGTTGGTGAGCAATTCGACATCGGCGGCGCCGCTTTCCTTGGCCAAGCGCACATGGCCCAGCAACCCCGCCAGCAGCGCTGGTTCGCGGCCCCCCAGCACCAGCGCTCCGGTCTTGGCCGCCTGCACCACCCGCAAGGCAATGGTTTCGCTGCGATCCTCCAGCTCCGCGTGGTGGGCCACACAGGTGCGGCAGCGGTTGTTGCACGTCCGCCCCGCGGCCACCGTGCGCGCTTGGGC
>CAXNCS010000008.1:0-60924 GCA_964201005.1 Myxococcota bacterium | reverse complement strand
GGGGCTGCGGCGCAAAGTCCCGTCCGCTCCGCCAAGAAAGCCGCAGTCCGCAAGGGCTGCGGCTTTTGTGCTTTTGGCGCAAGCGGCACGGCGACTTGAACACAAAACCGAGGGCCGTGCCGCCAGCGGCACGCTAGGCGCCGACGCCCTCACACCGCCGCTCCGCGGCCACCCGTCTCCCGCTAGGGGCGGCCGGAGGCAGGTGGATGAGGGCATCCAGCATCGCTACGAGATCACCAGCGAGCTCCGAATTACACCCCGCGGGCACTACACCGGATTCAGACTGGTCGCGTAGATATCGGTCGCCTTTGCATGCCCTGGATTCGTCACGCTGGTCAGCTTGACCAGGGCTCGCCTTCCGGCCCATCGCGCCACGAATTCGTCGACGCGGACCTGGGTCATGGGGCTAAGCGACAGGAGTTCGAGCGGATCGACGCCCATGGGCTGAGCCAGGCCGGCCCCGGGAAGCTCTGCGACGATCGCCGCGCGCAGTTCCAGCCGCGGCTCCGGAATTCTTGCCAAGTGCGCGTTCATGCTGGCCATTGTGTCCAGTAGGTGGCTGATGACCCCGCGCTCGTCTCCCGCGCAGCTGACGCGAATTTCCAGGTGAGGCCCGGCGGGACCGCGAACTTCAGCTCCCATTTCGCGCAGTTCTTGAATCGGCCCGGCGAGCACGTGGCGAGCGATCTGCTCGATCGCCTCGGCGCCGTAGACGATCCCCGTCTGCGAGTGAGCCTGACGGACCTCCACGAGCGCCCGCACCATATCGACGGTCCAGCCGTTGCGGCTTTCGCTCGGGGTAGATCGCTGCGCCGAAGCTGTAGGCCGCCGCAGGAGCGACGCACTCGGCGGCCGCACAGACGCCACGGACTGGGCGGACAGCAGCCTGTGGGCAGCCGCGACGGCATCGCGGTGGGCATGGCGCACGCTGCGCAGGTGCTCGCGCACTTGGCGGGCCGACGACGGCCGCTGGGCCGGATCCTTGGCCAGCAGCGGCTGCAGCCACGCTTCAAAGCCCACCGGGATCTGCTCGGCGGGCAAGCGCGTCGCCAGTTTGGGCGGCGTATCCAGGAGCTGAGAGTGGCAAAGATCCAGAGCGGTTGCCCCCAGAAACGGCGGGTCACCGGTCAGCAACTCGTAGGCCACGCAGCCTACCAGATAGAGATCCGTTCGCCCGTCCACACTTGCGCCGCGCACTTGCTCCGGGCTCATGTACGCCGGCGTGCCGATGATGCCAATGTCTTCAGACTGTTGCACCGGGCCGGGAGCCTGGGCCACGCCAAAGTCCACGAGCTTCATGGGGGCAAGGCCGCCGTGCCGGGGCAGCATCAGGTTCTCTGGCTTGACATCGCAGTGAACTACGCCGGCATCGTGGCACGCCGCCAGGGCCGCCAGCAGCTGGTCCAGCACCGCCATCGCCGAGGCAAAATCGAGGCCATGGCCCTGGTTGAGCACGCGATCGCGCACGGATTCGCCGTCTACCAACTCCATATCGATCAGCAGGTGGCCGTCAGCCGTGCGGCTAAAGCGGTGTAGCCCCACCACCGCAGGGTGGCGAATCTGGCGAAGCAGGCGGGCTTCTTGAAAAAACCTTTGCGCGGCAGAGGCATTGGAAGCGTAGTCTGAGCGAAGCAGCTTGAGGGCCACGTCGCGATTCGCCTCCTGGTCGCGAGCGCGGAACACCGAGCCCATGCCGCCCACACCGATCAGGCTGGTCAGCAGGTAGCGCTCGTCCAACACGTCGCCGGCCTGCCCTGGAAAGGCAGAAACCAGTTCAAGCGCGTGGCCGTCGGTCGGGCACTGCCGCCGCTTGCCGCGGAAATGCCTCCGGCATTGGCGACAGAACAACAGGTCCGGCTGGAGATGAGCGTTCTTCATGTCGTCTTGGCTCTCCGGCATCCAATTGAGCCGTTTGCCTCGCTGCCGACAGTAATGCGCCGCGGAGAAAGCGCAAAAAAATCGATCCGATCTCCGCCGTCCTCCACGCCGATGCCGCGCAGGTAAGCGAATCGCTTTGACACGCGGGCGCAGTTGCACTACACCGCTGCGCCAAACGGAGGCCGACGTGCTACTGCTTTTGACCAATGACGATGGAATTCACGCCCCGGGCCTGGAGACATTGGCGAGGGCGGCGAGCCGCTTTGCCGATGTGCGCGTGGTAGCCCCTGATACCGAGCGAAGCGGCGTTTCCCACGCGATTACACTGTACAAACCGCTGCGTTTGCGCCCGATCCGCGACGGTTGGATGTCCTGCGACGGCACGCCGACCGACTGCGTGTACCTCGCGCTGCATCAGTTGGGGCTCAAGCCAGATCTGGTGCTATCGGGGATCAATCCAGGTCCCAACCTGGGGCACGATGTGCTCTATTCCGGCACGGTGGCCGGTGCCCTTGAGGGCGCGCACTGGGGGGTGCCCAGCATCGCCTTGTCGCATTGCTCCAGCAAAGAAGCGGAGTTGCCTGAGCTAGAGGAGCCCATCGCCGCGCTGCTGCCCACGCTTTTTCAGCTCGCCCAGCAAATTCAGGGCACCTTGAACGTGAACTTGCCCCACATTGCCCGCGGTCCGTGGCAGGGCTGGGCGGCGACGCGCATGGGCCAGCGCTTCTATTCCAATGAAGTGATTGTGCGCAACGATCCGCGAGGTCGCCACTACTACTGGATTGGCGGCGCTGAAGTCACCATGCCCGACATCGCAGGCAGCGACTGCAACGCCGTACGCGACGGCCTGGTCAGTGTGACCGCCCTTGGCGACGATCTGAGCCGCGGTCCGGAAATCGATCGCCTCGCTAACTATTTGGAAGGGAAGCCATTTCCCCTCCACGCACCCGGCTGAAGCTCTGCATTCTTGTGACCCGACTCTGGCCGCTCAGCTGCTAGCGCTGCGGCACCGTCCCCTTCTCAGATCTGGAGGCTCCGTGTCCCTCGCATCCCACCTTCACCTCATCCGCGATGTCCCCAACTTCCCCAAGCCCGGCATTTTGTTTAAGGACATCACGCCGATGCTGCAGCACGGTCCGGCGCTCAAGGCGGCGATCGATGCCCTGGCTGCGGCCACCAGCGATCTGCAGGCCGATCTAATCCTCGGTGTAGAGTCCCGCGGCTTCCTGTTCGCATCCGCCATGGCCTACGCGACGGGCAAGGGCGTGGCTCTGGTGCGCAAACCCGGCAAACTTCCAGCAGAGAAGCTGCGCCTCAGCTATGGCCTGGAGTACGGATCGGACAGCCTGGAGATCCACACCGACGCGGTCGCCCCGGGTCAGCGCGTGGTGGTGATCGACGACGTCTTGGCCACGGGCGGCACCGCGCGCGCTGCGGCCGATCTCGTCAAGCAAATTGGCGGCCACGTTGTCGGCTATGCCTTCTTGATTGAACTGGATTTTCTCGGCGGTCAGGCGCGCCTCTCGGACGCCCCCGTGCGCTCGCTGCTGCACTACTGAAATCTGCACCGCGCCGCCGCCCAGCCTAGTTGACAGCGCCGCGCAGGAAGGCTAAACCGGTCGACGCACTGCCAACCCAATCCGCCGCAGGTCCAAGGGGTCGATGAGCCAGTTTGAGGTCATTCGCGATGTCGGCGAGACGCTGAAGGAGCTCCTCAAGGAGTCCTTTAAGTCCAACGGTTTCACGACCGTGTCGGTGTCCACGGATCGCCCCAAGAAGGACAACATCAAGAACCTGCCGATGGTGAACGCCTTCCTGTTCCACATCGGCTTTCACGGCAACTATCGAGAGCGCACAGAGTCGCTGGTGTCTACCCACGACAAAAGCGGCAACATCGTTGAGTTTTTTCGCGACGCGCCGGTGTACCTGAACGCTCACTTCTGCGTGTCGGTGTGGGGCAATTCGCCCGGCGAGGAGAATTTGCTGCTGGGGCTGGTGGTCAAGACCTTCTTGGAGAACACCATCATCACGGGCGAGGTGCTCAAGGGCGATTCGTTCTATCCGGACGACAAGCTCAACATCTATCCCAATCTGACGGCTGACCACAACGACACCATGTCGTTTTGGCGCTCGATGAACGAAGAGATGCGGCCGGCGCTCTTCTATTACATTCGCTTCCGCGTCGAGTCTGACCGGCGGTCCTCTGAGGTCCGTCGCGTCATTGGTCGCGAAATCGCAGTCACTCGCTAGCCTTTCTGGCGGCGACCGGCCGTGGGCGATCCGCGCGATCGCTCGGCCCAAACCAGTCGAGACCGAAAGCCTACGGGCCCTCGGTCACCTAACGCGGGCCCCAACGGGCTCGCTCATTGCCTGCCGCGCTGCTCTGGGCATAGGGTCCAGGGGGCGATCAGGCTTGCCACTGTCGCACGAAGGGGCCGCGCATTTGCAGCGGTCGGATCGGTGAAGCGGGTGGCGCCTTTGGAGAGGTGTGTTCTATGGCAACGACTTATCTGTCGCCCGGTGTCTACGTTGAAGAAGTGGATCGCGGAACCAAGCCCCTCGAGATGGTCGGCACCAGCACGGTGGCCTTCCTTGGCGAGTGCTCGGTCGGCCCCGTCAATGAGCCGATCTTCTGCACCAACTGGTCGCAGTTCACCAAGCACTTTGGTGACTTCCAGAACTCCGAGTACCTGGCCCACGCCGTCTACGGCTTCTTCAACAACGGCGGCGCTCGCGCCTACGTGCTGAACATCGGCAACTGGGAAGAGATCTCCAAGGCTCCGCCGGCCGACGGCAAGCCCAAGCTCGCCAGCAAGGCCGCCCTCTACATCGGCACCGACAACGGCCCGGGCACCCGCACCGGCCTCAAGGCGCTCGAGGACGTGGACGACGTCAACATCGTCGCCGCTCCCGGCCAGACCGACCCGGTCATCCAGGACGCCGTCCTCTCGCACTGCGAGAACATGCGCTATCGCTTTGCGGTGCTCGACTCCCCGGAAGTCATCGAGAAGGGCGGCGTTGACAAGCTGCCCAAGCCGCGCGACTCCAAGTACGGCGCCTACTACTTCCCGTGGGTTGAAGTGTACGACCCCTTCAAGGGCAACATCTTCCAGCCGCCGTCAGGCTACATGTGCGGCATCTACGCCCGCAGCGACAGCGAGCGCGGCGTGCACAAGGCCCCGGCCAATGAAGTCGTGCGCGGCGCCATCGGCCTGAAGTACAACATCACCCGCGGCGAGCAGGACCTCCTGAACCCCAAGGGCATCAACTGCATCCGCACCTTCCCCAACCGCGGCATCCGCGTGTGGGGCGCGCGCACCATCTCGTCGGACGCCTCCTGGCGTTACGTCAACGTGCGCCGTCTGTTCAACATGGTCGAGCAGTCGATCGAGCTCGGCACCCAGTGGGTCGTGTTCGAGCCGAATGATCAGCGCCTGTGGAAGCGCGTCACCCGCGACCTCGGCGCCTTCCTGCTCCGCCTGTGGCGCCAGGGCGCCCTGTTCGGCAAGACCCCGGAAGAGGCCTTCTTCGTCAAGTGCGACGACGAGACCAATCCTCCGGAAGTCATCGACGCCGGCCAGATGATCTGCGAAATCGGCATGTGCCCCGTGAAGCCGGCCGAATTCGTGATCTTCCGCATCGGCCAGATGCCGGCCGGTGGCGACGTCAGCGAGTAGTCTCTTGGGGTCGAGGGCGGTTTGCGCGTGATCCGGCCGGCTTTTGCTGACCACGCCGCCCTCCACTCCGACGCTTTGCGTCAGCCCCTCTTCCCCACGCGCGGGGAGGAGGGGCTTCTTGTTTTTCCCAGCCCCGCCGCGATTCAACCCTGCGCCGCGCAGGTTGGGCGCCGCGAGGCCTGCGCCGACTACCTGGGCGCAGGGGACCCTCGCTCCTCTACGGGCAACCATCAGACCGGACGGGTCGCCCCGGGCCCCCAGTTTCGCCCAGTTTCAACCTCAGCCCGCCGGCCCCCTTGTCACTCCCAGCTATCTATGCCACCTTCGCCTCGTTCGCGGATGACTGCGGCCCAAGCAGCGTGCCCCCGGCCGTGCTTCCCCGACGACCTATCGGAGAAACTCCATGTCGTTCATGACCCAATTCGAGTTCACGCTGCCGCGCGGTTACGTAGACAAAGACGGCGTCGTCCACAAGAAAGGCGTGATGCGCCTCGCGACGGCCAAAGACGAGATCCTGCCCCTGCAGGACTACCGCGTGCAGAACAATCGCGCCTACTTGGTCATCATTCTCCTCTCGCGCGTGATCGAGCAACTCGGCTCCCTCAAGTCGATCAATCCGTCGATCATCGAGTCGCTCTTCTCGGTGGACCTCGCGTATCTGCAGGACTTCTACCGCCGCATCAATGAAGAAGGCACGGCCATGATCAAGGCCAAGTGCCCTGAGTGCGGCCACCAGTTCGAAGTCGATACCGGAGGTGATCTGGGGGAATCGTAAGCTACCCCCTGGAAAGGCTCTACCAGGAGGTAGCGTATATCGCTTACCACTTTCACTGGACTCTGGACGAGATCCTCGAGATGGAGCACAAAGAGCGCCAACTCTGGGTCAAAGAGATCTCCGAAATCAACAAGGAGATCAACAAGTCGCGCAAGTAGATTCTGCGCTGACTGTCTCTGGGGTCTCCCCGTCGCGGGCAGAGCTGCTACATCGGGATCGCCACCGCACTGCGCGGCCGGTCCCAACACCAAAGGGGCACAGGCATGGTGACGATGCGACCGCCGGGCGTATACATGGAACGCGGGCCCGGTCAGCCCACGCAACTCGGTCTTTTGCCGAGCGGCGTCCCGGTTTTCTTGGGCCTGGCTGAACGCGGCCCCACTGCGTCTGCGGCGCGCATCACCAGCATTGAACAGTTCCACCAGGTGTTTGGCCGCTTGCCGCCAGAGCTCGGCACGTACCTCGCCGTCGCGATTGAGGGCTTCTTCCTCAATGGCGGCCGCGAGTGCTACGTCGCCCGCATTGCCCACCTCTTTGAGCGCAATCCGCACGACGAGAGACCGCAGTTCCGCGACACCGATCGCATGGACTTCGCGATCAAGTCGTCGGTGCGCCTGCGCGATGCGGGTAAGCTCAACACCCTGCAAGTCCAAGCTGTTTCTGAGGGTGTTTGGGGCAACGCGATCCGCGTGTCGGTCCAGCACCGCGCCTCGCCTGTGCAGACCTTCATCACCGTCGACGGCCAGCCCGGTGACGCGACGGTCATGGTCAAGTCCACCTACGGCTTTGCCCGCGGCACCCACGTGCGCCTCAGCGATGGAAAGCAGGAAGCCTACCGCGTGCTTACGGCGGTCGAAGGCCGAGTTCTCTACTGGTCCGACAAGGAGCCGCTAGAGACGATCTTCTCCTCCTCGGCGCCGACCATCGTCGAGCCCGTGCACTTCGATCTGATTGCGGAGACCCACAACTCCAGAGAAGTGTTTCGCGATCTCAATCTCGCTCGCCAGTCGCCGCGCTACGCAGAGCGGGTGATCAACGGCGTCTCCCAGCTGATCACCGTGACGGACCTGCACGCGCCGTCCGCCATGCCCCAAGTGTTTCCGGTCGAGATCTCGCTCGCGGTCCTGGATGGCGGCGCGGACGGCCTGTTCACCACTCGGCCAGAAGACTTCATTGGGATGGACAACGGCCCAGGTCAGCGTTACGGCCTTCTGGGCAACGCCGAGCTCGAAGAGGCCGATCTCATCTGCATGCCGGACCTGCCCTGGTTCATCCAGCGCGGGCTTTGGACGCAGAAGGACATGGAGACGGTCCAGCAGTTGGCGATTTCCGTCTGCGAAACCAAGCAAGATCGCTTCTGTATCCTCGACCTGCCGCCCGACACCAATCCCACTGGGGCCATGGTCTGGCGCCGGCTCTTCGACACGTCCTACGCCGCCTTCTACTACCCGTACATCGTGCCGATGGGCGCTCGCCGCGAGGTTCCGCCGTGCGGCCACGTCGCCGGTGTCTTTGCCCGCTGCGATCGCGAGTTTGGCGTCTACCGCGCCGCGGCCAATGAGCCGTTTGAGGGCGTCGTCGACCTGTCGATCGTGTTGCAGCAGGGTGACCTGGCCACGTTAAACGGCGAGGGCATCAACTGTATGCAGGTGTTCGCTCAGCGCGGCATCCGCCTGTGGGGCGCGCGAACGGCCAGCAGTGACACCCAGCTCAAGCACATCACCGTTCGCCGAACCATCCTCACCATCGGCCGCGCTCTCAATGCGGGCCTTCAGTGGGTGGTGTTCGAGCCCAACGACGAGCGCCTCTGGCACATTGTCCAGCGCGACGTGAAGTTCTTTCTCGATCAACTCTGGCGGCGCGGCTATCTCAATGGCGCGGCTGCCGATGAGGCCTACATCGTCAACTGCGATGAAGAGCTCAACACCCCAGAAACAGTCAACAATGGCCAGGTTCTGGTCGATGTCTGGCTCGCTCCGCATCGGCCAGCCGAGTTCATCGGCGTGCGCGTCGTTCAGGAAATCGATACCATGACGCAAGAAGGTGGTGCCTAGCCACCCCACCACGGCGAACAGGACGTGCATCTGGCACGCATCCTGCATAGCATAGGGAAGACCGGACGCGGTGACATCCGGCCCCGGCGCCCCCAAGGCGACCAGGCAGGAGCCGCGAACCCCCGAACGAGAGATCCGCAGCAGCGATCGTCAAAGCAGCGTTACCAGGGCCCCGCATCCCACTGATCCGGCCCGCCACCCGCAGGAAAGTACTTCGGAGGACATCATGGCAGCGACCCTCCCCGCTCAGCCCAATTCCGCAGTGAGTCAGCCCGGTTCGGCCGCCACGCGCGCCCGTTCATCGCGGTTGGTCGCCGCTGAGCCTTCCAAGACGACGGGCTCGATGCTTTCGCTGCCCGCTGGCGCCCCGCAGCTGGTCGACTGGAGCGAAGAAGAGCACTTGGCTCTCGCGGCGATGGACGCGCCCAAGCCCAAGGCCCCGGCCAAGACTACCAAGCCGAAGGCCCCCGCCAAGCCCGCGCCCAAAAAGCCGACCAAGCCGGCCACTACGCCGGGCAAGCTCGTGCCGACCAAGGCGCCCGAGATCTGGAAACCGCCGGTTCTCGCGTCGATTTCGCCCAAGGGCGGCGGCAACGACACCTCGCACAGCACGTATGAGAACGGCAGCCCCGATGTGGCTTACGCGTTCAACATCGTGATTGAGAAGATTACGTACGGCCAATTCAGCGAAATCGGTGGGATTTCCTGGAAGGCTGAGCCGGTGCCGATCCGCTCGGGCGGCAACAACGAATACATGTACAACATGCGCGGCCCCGGCAAGTTCGAGCCGCTGACCATGAAGCGCGGGTTCTTCGCCTCTTCCGGCGAGTTCTACAACCTGCTCAAGATGGGCCTGCAGGGGGCGGCTGTCCCCACCGGCGCCGCGGGTCGCTTCCAGCTGACCATCGTTGTGCTGGACCGCAAGTATCAGGCGATTGGTCACTACGACTTCTTCGACTGCTTCTTTGTGGAGTACACTGGGCCCGCGTTCAACTCGATGGCCGGCCAAGTCGGCTTTGAGCAGATTCGCGTCGCTTACAACTACTTCACCTACGCTGCTGGCTAGGCGTCCTTTGCTGCCCGCGGCTCTGGCCGTGAGCAATTCCGACCGCGATTGGGAGGTACCCCGTGGCTGAGCGATCTCCAGACAAGCTGCCCCCGGAAGCGGTGTCAAGCGGCACGAACTCTGCGCAAGCGGCAGACGTGTTCACTTTGCATCACACGGTGTTGTCTCGCTGGGACGGTGGTCGTGCGCTTGGCGCTGCCCACAGTTCCGCGTCGGCGGCGCTCACCCACGGCCACGACCGTTGGCTGGGTGGCCTGGCCGGCCTGTCGACCCTGGGCGGCGGCTTTGGCCCCTCTGCGTGGAACATGGCGGCCCAGCTGGTCGCCGAGCCCACGTTGCTCACCCGCCTCGGCGCGGACCTTCGCAGCCTGCAGGTCGGCGAATTGGCAGACCTCGTTCAGTTGATTCTGGAAGAGGAAGAGGGCCAGGGCGACATCGCCGACCTCGAAGCCGCCGTGGAAGCAGAGACCGCACGCGTTCGCAGTGGCACAAGCGCCAAGGCGTCTACGCCCAAGTCTTCAGCATCCAAAGCAAAATCGTCCGGCACTGCGGCCAAGTCCAGCGCGGCCAAAGGCCAGGCCCGTCGCGCCCCCTTGCACCTGCAGAACAAGCTCAAGGAGCTGCGCCGGGTGCTGGCCGAAGTCCGCCGCGCCGACACCACCGGGGTCTCCATGCCCCAGTCGCGTGGGGACGTGGGGGGTGACAACCCCCTGCAGTCGATCGCTGCGCCATCGCGCCGGGACGGCAGTGCGCGGACCGCAGAGGGCGCGGCGCTGGCGGAAGCTGCTGTTGCCAGCCAGTCCCCGGCTGCGGCGCTGCCGTTGAACTCGTCGATTCAGCGCGTTGCCGCGGCTGGCCGTCAGCCGTCCATGCAGCGCACGGCCTGGGCGAGTCCGTTCAGCTCGGTTGCACAAGCGCAGACTTCTGCGGCAGCTCCCCGCGCCCTGCGGATGGCTGAACAAGCGGCCGAGTTGGCGCTGCTGGATCTGCCTGCAGCAGAATTTGGCGCGGCCGACACGGGCTCCGCCGGCATCACGGAATCGGCCGATCGGTCGAGGGTGTCCGCCCCCCAGGCGCGGAGCTCGTCGCCGCAGGCCTCTTCGGTTCAGGCATCGCCTCTGGCGGGTCGCGCTGTGGCGGCTGGCGGCCAGGCCTTTGCCCGTGCGGAGACCCAGGCCCAGAGCTTTGCGGCGCTGCGCCACCAGTGGAGTGCCCAGCAGACCGCACAACAGTTGAGCGTGGCGGCCCAACGGGTTAACGCCAGCTCTCGGTCGAATCTGCCGACACAGTCGACACAGCTGACACAGTCGACTCAGCCGACTCAGGTCTCTGGTCAGCTGCCGACGAGCGGGCAAACTCGCGCAAGCCAAACGGCGTCTGACTCGTCCAGTTCGGCGGCGCCGCGTTCGTTCGCGGGCATGGCGGCGGCGGTCGGTCACGCGCGCGCACACCTGCAGCGCCTTGACCAGGGCTTGGCCAAGATGGCTGTTCATCAGTTGGCGACAGCCGCTGACAGCCGATCGGCGCCCGCTCAGGCTATGGCGACGTCCCCGGCGAATTCTGCCATGCCAGTCCCGGCTGCGCAGACAAGTGGTTCGGTGTCGCGACGCGCCCTCGCCAACCAAGCCTCTGGATCGGGTCTTGGCGATCTGGGTGCCCAGCAAGAACTCGCCTCAGCGCCTCTGCAGCGCTGGCAGGCTTGGTCAGAACTAGCGACAGAGGCCTTCCGCGGCGTCCGCGCTGGCCGAACCTACCGCGGCTCTCTGGCCTCTGGCGGAGATGATCGCGAGATCCTCGGTCTGGCTGAAGAAGTCGTCGCGGCTGCGGAATCCCTCGATGCTCGCGCTGCTGGGGCGGTCGATGGCAAGGGCAGGGCTCCAGGCGTGGCCAGTCCAGCCGCGGCAGCCCGCACTCTGGCAGGACGTGCCCAGTCTTCGGCGGCTCAGTCTTCGGTGGCGCGGTCTTCGGCGGCTCAGTCGTCTCAAGACCAGCAGTCCCCGCGCAATTCGTCGTCCGCCCAATCGGTAGCGCGGCGCTTGGCCGGTGTCCCGACGCCCTCTGCCCGCGGTGCTTCGTCCGGCCAGTTGCCTTCGTGGATCGCGCCTCAGGCCCACTCCGCTTCGATGGCTGCCGCTGAGTCGCGCCGGTCTGCTGGCGGGGCTGCAACTTCTGCGGCGTCCGCGTCTCCGGTGGTGTCACAATCTGCGCCTGGCGCGGTGGCTTCTTCTGGGGCGATTTCGGCAAGCTCCCGGCTCGTCGAGCGAATCGCCCAGCAATGGGCCAAGGCCACGGGCGGAGTCCCAGGCCTCTCGGCTGCTGCGGTTTCCGGATTCGCCGAGCGCTTTGTCGGCCGCTCCCTCCTGGGCCTTGAGCCTTCCGCAGATCATGCGGACGCGGCGGTGGCGGGTTCGGCGCAGGCAAGTTGGTCCCTTCGCAGTTCTTCTGCGCTCGACACCCGGCCCTTGGGTCTGGCTCAGGCTTTGGCGTCCAAGCGTTCTGCGCACGGGTCGGCCGACGCCCAGCGAGAAGCTCCGGGCGAGTGGCTCGTTCCGGGTGCCGAAGCGGAAGCGGCTGCATTCGGCGACGCACCGCGGGCAGATGCAGCCACGGTCTCGCGCGGTTCAGTTGCGGGTGAGCGCAGTGCGGGCAGCCGTCCGGCGGCTCGGGCTTCTGCGGCTATGGCCGCGGTGGCGGCTGTGGAGCGGGCTCAGCGTCAGGCCGTAGCAGCCCTGCGCACGGTGGCTTCAGCCAGTGCTCGCGGCTCTTCGGTGCTGCAATCTGTTAGCGGCGTTGCGGAGTTGGGCGTGCTCGCCGCGGCTCCAGGTGGCCAGGCCGATGCGCTGACTCCCTGGTTGGCCAAGCGCTTGTCGGCTGGCACCGCGGTGTCCAAGGCGGCAGCGACGGACGGCGCCGGCGAACTGCTCTCGTTGGGCGAAGACGGGTCTCCGTTGTCGTCGGTGGACGGCGCCTCAGCGGTGGCCAACTCTCCTACGGCGAACAGGAACACCGCGCGGGGCAATGCCGAGCGAGGTTCTGCAACCGGTACACCGTCGCGGACTTCCGTTGCGGCTGAAGGCCGTCGCGCTGGCCGGGCAACGTCGCCAGTTTCGAGCCGCGTTGGACCGCAAGTTGCTGGTTCTCAGGGTGCTGCGGAGCGCAATCCGCGCTCTGGTCGCTCGGCTTCTGCCGCGGTCGACAGCCTGACTCCTCAGGCCCTGCGCACCATTCTGCAGGCGCTTGGCGAACCAACGGCTGCGGCTGAGCGCGATATCGCCTCTGCTTTTGCGGCGAAGTGGCTCGGACGCTCGGATGTCGCGGGCAAGGTGCTGCGGCGCATGGCGTCGGACGCGACCCCGGCTGGCGAACTGCTCGCGATGCGCGACACTGCGGACGGCAATGCCGAGGCGCCCAGCGCGTTCTCGCGGTCGGCGGCAGTGCAGCCTGCAGGTAAGGCTGCGGCGACCAAGCCAGCTTTGGCAGCGTCAGCGCCGACTCAGAGCCGCGCTGGAACGCCAGTCCCGGCGGCCGTCGACGGCGACAATCTGGTGCTCAGCGGCTTTGCTGCCTTGGCGGCCCTGGCCTCCGGCGACTTTGGCCAGCGACCTGCTCCGCGACCGATGAACAGCCCCGAGGTGGAGCGCACCATGCTCGCCCCTGCGGCGGAGGCAGCGGGCACGGTCTCGACGGGTGGCGCTGCTGAGGAATCCAGCGCACGCTCGGTCAAGTCTTCGGCGCCAAAGGCAGATTCGCTCAAGCTGGCGGCGGTCAAGCTCCACGAGTTTGCACCTCTGGGCCTCAAGCGCGGGCGCAATCTGCTCGGCCAACAGCGCCGCTCAAACTGGCTCCACACCACGCCCCGCGGTCAAGCGGCGGCTTCGCGGTCGCTGAGCCGACTGGCCGGTTCGCGGGTGGGCTACGGCGCCGCAGCTCTGGGGGCCGGCGACCTGCTGGGTCTGGTTCAGGGCGATGCGGAGATGTTCTTTGGCGATGGAGCGCCGTCGCCGAGTGCGGTGCGCGGTGCGGATCGCTTGAGTCAGGCGGTCATGGCGCGGCGGGGTCACACCCACCGGGCCTCGCCGAGCGCAGCGCCCATGGCCGCCTTTGAGGGCGAGCAGGTGATGCCGAGTGATTTCCGCGCAGGCGGCGATCCCGCGGCAGCGATGCAGGCCTCGATGGCAGCGTCGGGCCGCAGCGGCGGTGCGACGGCCGGCATCAAGGCCACCCAAGCCGCGGCGATGACCCGCGTGCTTTCAGTAACGTCTGCGCCGGCATCCAACGTGCTGCCCTTGGTGGCACCGGCGGCGCAAGCGGTGGTTGCGGCAGCGGCGGCAAAGCCGTTGTCCGAAAGCATCGTGACGAGCGGCGCTGATCCGACTGTGGGCATGCCCATGGCCGGCGTCGGCGGGCACAAGGCCGGCAAGGCTGGCGGCGGTGCTGAGAAGGAGCGCGCGGCGGCCGAGGAACACGGCAGCAACGTGCAGGATTTGGAGGCCTTGGCGATGAAGGTCGCGAGGTCGGTGATGGTGCGGATCAAGCGCGAGCGCGAGAGAAGGGGGCTCCATGTCTGACCCAACGAAGGCCCGGATCGAGGTCTACGCGGACGACGCTTCCAAGGGGAAGTTCGTTCCGAGTTTTCACGACTTCATGTTCAATCCTGAGGCGGTCCGCGTCACCAAGTCGATGGCACCCAAGCAGGGGCGTCAGGCTGGGCGCAGCGCTCCCAAGCATCAGTTTACGACGGGCAATCCGGCGCAACTGGAGTTTGGCGAGCTGCTGTTTGATTGCTTTGACCAGCGCAAGAACGTGTATGTCGAACATGTGCAGTGGTTTGAGCAGCTGCTCAAGGCTAACGAGCACTTGCATCGCCCGCCTCGGGTGGTGTTCCTGTGGGGCTCTGGTTGGTCGGCGGAAGCCAGTCCCAACAAGGTCAACACGGGCATGTGGTTCGTCACTGGCTTGGACGTCAATTACACGATGTTCTTGCCCGATGGCACGCCGGTGCGCGCGACCTGCAAGCTGACGCTCGCGGAAGAGCCGCCAGAGAACGAGACCAAGTCCAGCCCGGACACGGCCCACGTTCACCTGGTCGGTCGCGGCGACACGCTTCAGGGGATCTCTAGCCGTGAGTACGACGATCCGGCGGAGTGGCGGCGCATCGCCCATGCCAATGGCATCGACGATCCGCTCAAGCTGGCGCCGGGGCAGCGGCTGTTGATTCCGCCGATTATCCGCTGAGACCCGTTGGGTCGGGCGTCGCGGGCCGCACCCCCGCGGCGGACTCGGCCCAATGGTTCCAGCCCGGTTGTGCGGATGGGGTCGCCAGCGCCCGCTTTGGCAGGCCGGCGCACGCGCACGCACAGCCACTGGCGAGCAGGGTGCCTTAGCGGCGCCTGTTCGGGCCTGCAAAGGGGAGCGACGTACCCAAGCATAGGGAACGACGCGCCCAGCATAGGGAACGACCCAAGGGAGTGTCGCCATGGACAAGAACGTCGCCAGCCTGACCGTCAAACTCGCGGGCAGCACTGCCATCCAGACCGACACCGGCAAGTCGCTTGAGACGCGCGCGGGCGAAGGCATCGTTTCGGTGTCGGTGGATCTGCGGCTCGATCAGCCCGACATGTTTTCGGTCGAATACGACATGATGAAGCTCGAGCAGCTCGACTTGATCGATACCTTCAAGCCCGGCACAGAGGTCGAGATCGGCTTGGGGATGGACAAGTCGTCGACGCTGATGACCGGTGAGATCGCCTACGTAGAGCCGAGCTTTGACGTCGAGGCCGGCTATCACACCACGATCTCCGGCTATCACAAGATGCACCGCTTGACCCGCGGCCAGCGCTCCAAGACCTGGGGCGACGGCCTCAAGCCCAGCATCTCGCCGACCACGCCGATCTCCGAAGTGATCAACAACTCCAAGGCCAATGAGGGCGGCAAGACCAGCGACAAGATGAGCGCCGGCGAGCTCGGCTCTGCGTCGGTCAAGCACCACTACGTGCCGCAGCTCAACATGAGCGATTTTGAATTCTTGCAGGCCGTGGGTGCCAGCCTTGAGATGAAGGCCGGCGATGACGGCGCGACCAAGGTGAATTTTCGCAAGCCCGATCCGGCTTCAGCGCCGGTGATCAAGATTTCGCGCGAGCGAAGTGGCCAGGGCGGTTCGGGCGATGCCAAGCCGTTCTTGCACTTGCAGTTCCGCCTCTCGACCGTGCAGCAGTACGCGGCCGTCGAGGTTCGCAGCTGGGACTTTGTGACCAAGAAGAACATTGTGGCCAAGGTGACGTCGTCGACGTACAGCTTTGATGGCGCCAAGGGCCATTCAGAGACGGGCACGGGCCTGTACGGGTCAGGGTCGACGGGGCGCAAATACATCGTCGTCGATCAGCCGGTCAACACCAAAGAAGAGGCCAAGGCGCTTGCGCAGGCGCTTTTTGATCAGTTCTCGATGGACTTCATGAACGGCGAGATCACCATGGACGGTGATCCCAAGGCTATTCCTGGAAAGACCATTGAGTTCGAAGGGTTTGGCAAGTCGTTCAGCGGCAAGTATCTGATCGTCTCGGCCACCCACAGCTACCGCGGTGAGGAAGGTTACCGTACCACCATCGCTTTCTCTCGCAACGTCAAGGGTTCGTAGCCCTCTGTCGAGATCGCGCGGCCTGCCCAGAGTGATCTGCGGCGGGCCGCTGTCGTTTTGGGCTTTGCCGTGGGGATTCAACGGGTCAGCCTTCCCCGGGCCCAGTGCCGCCGCGGCTATTGTGCGGGCAAAGGCGAGTTTGCGGGCCGGTGCCGTTGACAGCAGGGGTCCGCTGGCTAGGATTGCTCCGGTTGGTACGAAAGAGGGCGGGGTCGGTGAAAGGGACAGAGTCCCCACCTTGGAGGTAGCCGCGCATGGTCAAGAGCTTCCTCGGATGCGGCATGCGCTTTCCGCTGCAGATTAATTCCGTGGGCGGCATGGGCCTCTCGGAAGGTGGCGACAACATCGAAGAGAGCATCCGCCTCATCGTCGGTACCGCCGTTGGCGAGCGCGTCATGCGGCCTTTGTTTGGCTGCCGCATTCACGATTACGTATTCCACCCCAATTCGACAGCTACGGCCGGCATGGTGGCGTTCTACACCGCCGAGGCCCTAAACAAGTGGGAGCCGCGCATCACCGAGGTGCGGGTTTCGGCCAATCCCAGTCGCGGCGGTGAAGACTCCCTCATGGTGGTCGACATCAAGTACAAGATCAGGTCGACCAATGTCGATCGCAACCTTGTGTATCCCTTCTACCTGAGGCGGGAGCAGGATCTATGATCCCAAGTCCAAATCTCGACGACCGCAGCTTTGAGGACATCGTCCAGGAAGCGATTCGGCTGATCCCGCAGTATTGCCCCGAGTGGACCAACCACAACCGCTCGGATCCCGGCGTTACTCTGATCGAGCTGTTTGCCTGGATGACAGAAATGACCTTGTACCGGCTCAATCGAGTCCCGGACAAGAACTTTCTGGCCTTCTTGGAGCTGATGGGCATCACCCTTGCGCCGCCCCAGCCGGCTCGCACGGTGCTGCGCTTTGGCCTCAATCCCAAGGCGGACATGGTGACGGTGCCCCACGGCGCCCGCGTAGGCACCAAGCCTGGGCCGGACGGCAGCACCATTGCCTTTGAGACGGAGAGCGACCTCTGCGTCACCAATGCCCAGCTGGCCATGTGCATGAGCCAGTACCACGAGACCTTTTCCGACTACACAGGTCTCCTGGGGCGCAAGCGCGAGGGGCTTGAGCTCTGGTCGGGCGTGCGAAGCGTCGAGCGCTTCATCTTTGTGGGTGACAAGCGCCTCGAGGCCTTTGACGAGACCTCGATCCTGACGATCCGCACCACGGCGCACGGCAGCAACCAGACGCCGCTCGTCAAGCAGGTGGAGTGGGAGTACTTTGACGGGGAGCGTTGGCGCGCCCTCGCCAGCCCGCCGCTGGAGACGGAGGCCGATCAGATTGCCCTCATCGGTCCGCCTTCGATGGCGGAGACGTCGGTCGGCGATGCCACGGGCCTGTTCCTGCGCGGCAAGCTGATTGAGGTGCCGAACTCTGCCGCCGACACCTTGGTCGACACCGTCAGCATGAAGCTCGAGTTGACCGGCGAAGGCGAGCAGCCGGACCAGGCCCTGGCCAATCTGTCGGGCGGCCTGTTCCTCAAGCTCGAGGGCGATCGGCTGATGCAGCCCTTTGGCCGCGAGCCGACCGTGGATGCGGCGCTGTACATCGCCTGCGAGCGGGTGCTCAACCACCCAGACGCCGATGTGCGCATCGATTTTGAGCTCGCGGACGCTTCCGTGTCGCCCTTGCCTGCGCCGTCGCCCGATCTGGTCGTGGCGTGGGAGTACCACAACGGCAAGCGCTGGCGCCTGCTGGGACGCAACGGCGTTGGCGACTTTGACATGGAAGATCCGGGCTTTGGCTTTCGCGACGACAGCCAGTGCCTGACCGTGTCGGGCGCCGTGTCGTTCAAGCGGCCCAAAGACATCAAGGCCGTGGACGTCAACGGCAAAGAAGCGGTGTGGGTGCGCGCGCGCATCGAACGCGGCGACTTTGGCGTCCCGGGCACGTATGAGCTTGAGAACGACCGCTGGGTGTGGAAGGACATCCGCCCTTTGCGCCCGCCACAGCTCAAGAATCTGGCGCTGCGCTTTGTGGAACAAGAGCACGATTTTGAGAAAGTCCTGGCCTACAACGACTTTCTGTACAGCGATTTTACCGCCCTCGCGGGTTCAGGCGAAGCGGGCAAGCCGTTCCAGCCGTTCCAGCCGATTGCCGAAGAGAGCCCGACGCTCTACCTCGGATTCAAGCTGCAGAACTACGATGGGCCCAACCCTCCTGGCCCGCCGCCGTTCCCAAATGAGCGCATCCACCTGTTCTTTGAGTTGGCGGAGACCGACGGACCTGGGCGCCGGCTCAAGGCTGGTCCGGGGCAGACGTCCAAGCAGCTCAACCAGTTGCACGCTGAACAGGTGATCAACTGGGAGTATTGGAACGGCAAGGACTGGCAGTCGCTCATCACCCGCGACCAGACCTACGGCTTTACCCAGTCTGGGTTCATTGAGTTTGTTGGACCGACGGATCACCGCGCCCACAAGCGCTTTGGCGTGCCGCTGTACTGGCTCCGCGCCCGCCTTGAATTTGGCGGTTACGACGAGCCGCCGATGCTGCGCAACGTCCTGTTGAACGCCACTTACGCGACCAATGTGACGACGTATGCGGAGGAAATTCTCGGCTCGTCCAAGGCGACGCCCAACCAGAGCTTCAAGTTCGTCCGCGGGCCGGTGCTGCCCGGTCAGGAAGTGTGGGTGCGCGAGCGCGAGCGGCCGGTCGGTCCAGATCTCCTTGAACTGGAACGAGAATTTGGCGAACGCTTTGTCGAAGACTCGCCAGACGGCGGCGTGCTGGTGCGTTGGCGCGAGGTGGACAGCCTCTACGAGTCCAAGAGCAATTCGCGCCACTACGTCAAAGACATCGTCACGAGCGAGATCAAGTTTGGCGACGGTATCCACGGCCTCGTGCCGCCCAAGGGCGATCGCAACATCGTCTGTAAGCGCTACCAGGTCGGCGACGGCGAGAAGGGCAACGTGCCGCCCGACAGTGTCACGGTGCTCTTGCAGGGCGTGCCGTACATCGACAGCGTGCGCAATGTGTTTGCCGCGGCAGGCGGTTGCGACCTGGAGACCATCGAGGAGGCCAAGCGCCGCGGTCCGCACTCGCTCAAGGCCAAGGGCCGGGCTGTCACAGCGGAGGACTTTGAGTGGCTGGCGATCGAAGCGTCCAACTCGGTGGCGCGCGTCTGCGCCTTGCCGACCTTTGAGCGCGAGGGCGAAATCACCGTGGTGATCGTGCCCAAGGTCGCCGAGACCCACCCGGACTTTATGGACAAGCCGATTCCGTCTACGGAACTGCTCCGCAAGGTCCGCAACCATCTGGCCGACCGCAAGCTCATTTCGACCATGCTCAACGTGCAGCGGCCGACATTCCGCGAGCTCGGCGTGGTGGTAGAGATTGTGGTGCTGCAGGCCGCAGGGTCGGATCGGGTCAAGCGCGAAATTGAAAGGCGCATCCGCATGTTCCTGCACCCCCTCAAGGGCGGCAAGGACGGCAAGGGCTGGCCGTTTGGCCGTCCGGTGTACCGCGTTGACCTGTACCACGTCATCGAAGACGTGCCGGGTGTCGATTTTGTGGACCGGGTGCGCCTGGTGGACGAAGGCAGCAAGCTCGAAGTAGACCAGTTCAAGGTCGGCGCGGGCGAGCTCGTTCACGTGGTGCGGGTCGAAGTGGTTGAGAAGGCGCACGAGCGCATCGTCTGATTCTGAGGCGTTCCGGAGCAGTCCATGGCCACTCCCCCCACTGATCGCACGCCTCGCGGCCCAGCTGGTCCTAGCCGACCGGGTGGCCGAGCGTTCGATCGCGCCTTGCGCAAGGTCATCGTCCCTGAGCTGACGACCCTGCGCTATGCCGATGCGTGCATTGTGTTGCAGCAGGCGGGCTTGCCGCCACCGCTGGCGCGCTATGTCGAGGCCTATGCCGAAGAGGGCTCGGTCGTTGAACAAGCGCCGATGCGCGGGCAGCTGGTCGATGCGTCGACAATCGTGCAGCTTTCGGTCGCCAAGCAGAGCTGGATGCGCTTTCTGCCGCAGATTTTCCAGGCGCAGTCCGCCGGCGAAAACCACCTGCTGCACGAATTTCTGTGGATCTTTCAGCAGCTGTATGACAAGGTCGGCGACAACCTCGACCGCTTGCCCAGTCTGTTTCGCCCGCAGGAAACGGACGCTCAGTTTATCCCGTGGCTGGCGAGCTGGATCGCCCTGCAGATCGAGGCCGACTGGCCCGTGGAACAGCAGCGGCGTTGGCTGCGCAGGGCTCCGGCCTTGTACAGCATCCGCGGTACCCGCAAGGCCCTAGAGCAGTTGCTGGAAATGTACGTCGGCGTCAAGCCGCAGATTTATGAAAATGCCTGGCCTTTTGAGCCGTTTCGCATCGGCGTGACCTCTGAGATCGGCATCACTTCTGTGGTTCTGCCGCCGATGAACCTCGCGCACTGCTTTGTAGTCGAGTTGCCGCAGCCCGCCTCGTCCTTTAGCGACGACCAGATCATCCGCATCCACCGGGTGATCCAGGCCGAGCGACCGGCGCACACTATGTATTTCTTGACCTTTGCCGATCAGGCGGAGCTGGACGAAGAGGATCACGGTCTGATCATCGGCGAGGCGTTCGTCGAGGCCGAGTCGGACTTCGATTGGTCCGAAGCTCCCTGACCCTGAACCCAGATACTGCCCCGCGAAGCTGAGCCCTACCAGAAGCGCAACCGCCCGAGTCCAATGAGGAACCCATGGCCGAGATCACCGAACGCAATTACCGCCGCCTGAACTTCTTTCGCGGTTTTCGCACTACTGAGAAGGACTGGAACGACGGCGAGCGCTACCACGTCGAGAAGCGCCGGCTACATAACCGCATGATGCACGGCCCAGGCCTTGTGCCCCATGCGCTGGGCGGCTTTCGCGTGTCGGCGCGCTCCCAGGGCCAGTTGGCCGTTGAAGTGCAGGCCGGCTACGCCGTAGATGGGCAGGGCAATGACCTGTTCCTCTGGGAGCCGGAGATCAAGCAATTCAATCCGGGCGACTTCAAGCTGCCGGCCACGGTGTACCTGGTGGCGCGGTACATTGAGGAGTTCACCGACTTCATCTCGTACAAAGAGAACCTGGACTTCAAGGGGCATCGCAAGATTGCGGAAACCCTGAAGATTGAGTGGAGTCCGACCGAGCCGGACCTGCACACAGAAGTCGAGTTGTGCCGCATCAACGTGACCAAGGACGTCAAGCGCCTGCTGGACGCCAAGGACCCGTTCAACCCCCAGGCCAACGAGATCGACCTGCGCTTTGTGCCGGTTGCCGGTATCGTGGGTAGCTTCCTGAGCCCGCAGATGCTGTGGGAAATCATGGAGATGATCCGCCGCAGCAAGACCATTTACGCGCTGATGTACCACCAGATGCGCATCTTGCCGGCCGCGGACGTGCTGCACGCCTTCATCACCCTGGAGATGCTGATCCACGCCCAGCTGGTGGACCTGCGCAACGTGTTCTCGCTGTACCTCATCATCTTGCAGACTCAGTGGACGCTGGTGCAGGAGATCGAGGCAAATGTCCCGCAGATCTCCAGCTTGCGCGATTTTTCAAACTTCAAGAAGCAGATCGAGATTTCACTGCAGCGCTACCAGGAGCGGCATTTCTCGCTCGATTTCCTGGGCGGCCTGATGAACTACCAGACCGAATGCTTTAAGTTCATGGAGAATGTGTTCTCCAAGCAGCTCAAGGCGCCCAAGAAGATCGAGGCGGCCGTCAGCGACACCAACGCCGTCATTGAGAGCATCAAGGTCCGCTCGGCGGCGTTTGAAGAGCGCATCGCCATCGAAGGCACGGACATGGTGCTCATCGACACCATCGACCCGATTGACCCCGACAGCGAGCGCAGCCACTCGTGGCGCATCACCGGTGAGCGCGACAAGTACAAGACCCGTCAAAAGCTCAAGTATCCCGACGGCGTGATCGTCGAGGATGCCGGCGTGGCCTTTGAGGGCGGGCAGCTGGAATACGAGATCAAGAACGTCGAGCCGGGCAAGCCGGTGTACGTGATCTGGCGTATGGACTACGTGCACGGCGACTGGGAAGCCGAAGTCGAGGCCAACGACCGCCGCGCCGCCAACTGCATCTGCTCGGGCTCGGACCGCAAGATGCGCTGGCGCAACTGGGTTTACGTGGTGCCCGCTGAGCACGTGCGCGAGGTCAGCCTGCGCTTGAAGTTCAAGCCGGTTACCGCTGGCCGTGACATTAACGTGTTCAAGATGTGGGCCTACCAGCCGACCCGCCACGCGTAACCACTGCTCGGGTGCAAGCGGGGCGCTCCTGAGCGGCGTCTGCGGGTTGCGCGCTGTTGGAGGGCGTGACATTCTGAGCGGGCAGTCAACCGGCAGTGCCGTGCTGCGGTGCCGGCCGCTGCCAGGCGCAAGATCGCCGCGGAGGGCGTCGTGAGCAACGCTATCGTCGACTTCTTCAAGAATCTTGGGGCGCAGCGCGTCGACTCCGTCGTCAACCTGGCGAACGCCAAGAAGGCCGGTGCGATCGCCAAGGCCAAGACCGCGGCGGCCAAAGAGTTCAACAAGGCCGTCGATGCGCCGGTGAAAGCCGCTAAGGCAGCTGCCACGGGCGGCAAGAAAGACCAGCCCAAGCAGGAAGGGGGAGACATGGGGTGGTTCGGCAAGAAGAAGCAGGAACCCGCGGCGCAGCAACAGCAGGCCGAGGAGTACGGCGGCGCGGAAAAAACCGTCGCCATCGATCTGAACTCCATCAACCGCAGCACTTTCAAGCCGGTGGTGGGCTGGGTAGTCGTGCTTTCTGGCGAACTGCGCGGCCGCGATTTCCGCCTCGTCGATGGCAAGAACACCATGGGCACGGCCGCCGACTGCGACGTGGTGCTGACGGATCCGTACCTGTCGAGCAAGCACGCGGTTATCCGCCATGAAAATGGCACGTTTACCTTGAGCGACCTCGACTCGACCAATGGCACCTTTGTCAATGAACGGCGCGTGAGCCGCTACGACATCATCGACAACGACAAGGTTCGGCTCGGGCGCACGGAGCTGAAGTTCAAGTCGTTGGAGTAGAAAAACCTGTCTGCACAACGCGCGGACGAGATCGGCCAGACCCGATTGCTGCGGCAGTTACGGGTGCGTTTGCCGACGAGAAGGGAGCATTTCATGAGCTATTTGTGGCGTTCTCGGCGCCTCTCTGCGTGGCTAACCCTGGGCACGATGCTGGCTTCGCTGCTGGCCCCGGCGACCTTTGCCGAGAGTGAAAAGCGCGTCCTGCTCGACATCGTCGGCTATGAGCCTTCGACCAAAATCCTGACCATTAATGCGGATATCCTTGATCCCCAGGGCGAGCCGATGCCCAAGGTGGAGCAGGGGGACTTGGAGATTTCGCTCTCTGGTCAACCGCTCAAGATTGAGAGCGTGGAGATCGAGACCGCAGACAAAGCCGGCGAACCGGTGGCGATCTGCATTCTGATGAACGCTTCGGCGTCGTACCAGAAGCAGGAGGGCGAAGAGCACTCGACTTACGACCAGGAGAAAGAGGGCGTAGGTCGACTGGTAAAGACCCTGTCCGGAAACGACAAGATCGCCGTCTTGCGCTATCGCGAGGGGGCCGTCCACGAAGTGGTGTACGCCTGGGCGTCGAATTTCAACCAAGCTAAGGAAGCGGTGGAGACCGACAAGGTCCCGCAAGGTCCGGAGAGCGGCAACGAGCTCCTGCAGGGGGCGGCCGCCAAGCAGAAGACTCTGGCGCCCGAATCGCTGGTCGCTGTCGACAAAGCCTTGAACTATATGGTTGAAAACGGCGAGAAGCTTAGCCAGGCTCGCCGCAAGTACCTGATTGTCATGTCGGACGGCAAGAACCGCGAGACGGACGTGAGCAAGCTGCAGAACAAGCTCAAGGACATCTTGGAGCGCTACAGCGACCAGCAGATCCGCATCTTTGCCATCGGCTTCACGGCGGACGATGCCAAGTACCTGCCTCTGCTGCAGAATGCCGCCAACTCCATGGGCGGCGTTTACCGGCGCATTGAGACGGACAAGTTTATCAGCATCCCGGGCGTGTGGGACGCGCTGGCCCGCCGCATCAAGAAGCAGTTCATTATTCGGGTGAAATTGGCCGAGTTGCCGGACCACGGCGAGCCGATCAAGGGCAAGGACGACCTGAAGTACAACCTGATGGTCAAGGCCAAGCTCAAGGACGGCGCGACCGAAGAGGGCGTCTACAATGACGTTCGTTTGCCCAAGCCGTCTACCAACTGGGGCGTGATCCTCAAGTGGGTGGGCATGGTAGTCGGCGGCATCTTGGCGCTGGTGCTGCTGATTTTCCTCATCAAGTTCTTCGCCAATCGCAAGAGCGACGCGCCGACCCAGCAGCAGGAGAGTGGCTCGAACAAGCCCGATGGGCCCCACCGCGGTAGGTTGATGGCGATCGCAGGCCCGATGGCGGGCACGGAATTCTACTTGGTCGATGATGTGACCACTATTGGGCGAATCAAGGGCAATACGATCGTGATTCCGGATGCTTCCGTGTCGAGTCGCCACGCGGCGCTCAAGATCGACGAGATGCGCTATGAAATCGCCGACCTCAACTCGCAGAATAAGGTCTTGGTCAACGGCCAGCAGGTCCACAAGGTTTTCTTGAAGGACGGCGACCGGATCAAGCTGGGCGATACGGAAATGCAGTTCTGGCTGAAATAGCCGCTTTGCGGCTCTTTCGGCCATCACCTTTTCACGCCGCCTCTCACCCCGCCGCTGCCGCGGCCGCCCCTCTCTCCAACGGACTGGAGAGAGGGGCTCCTTCTGAATGTGATTGGCTATTTTGGATTTGCTTGGCGCTTGCGTGCTTGCGCTAGCTTGATCTCTTGAACCTCAGCCTTTGTGGCTTCGCGGCTTCGTCGAGGGCAAGCGGCCGCGCCGCTTCACTGGCGGCTGGGTTTTGGCTTGTCGGTCCGAGGGTCTAGACGGTTTTCGCAGCCGCGCTGCTTCGCTGGCGGCTGGGTTTTGGCTTGTCGGTCCAAGGGTCTAGACGGTTTTCGCCGCCGCACCGCTTCGCTGGCGGCTGGGTTTTGGCTTGTCGGTCCAAAGGTCTAGACGGTTTTCGCCGCCGCGCCGCTTCACTGGCGGCTGGCTATTCGCTTTGGTCGCCGGAGCCATTTGAAATTAGCCAGTGAAAACGAGGTGAAGGGGTTGAGGGTAAAGGAGGAAGGGGTGCAGGGGAAGGAAACTTTAGGGCGAAGGGGCTTTGCCCCTCGGTCCTATGGTTCCTTCCCCTGCAAAACATTGTAATGAAAAGAAAAACCTTCCTCGCCCGGAGGGCGGAGCGGCCTCGGCCAGTCAATGCCCAAATGAGCGCCTCGCCCGCTCGCGAAGAGCAAAAGCGCTTGCCCGCAACACCTCACCTCGGGTCCCGCAGTCGAACCATGCGCCCGCTGGTTCAATCCAACGGACGGCTTCTCCGGCGGCCAGGCCGGGAATCAAGGCGTCTTGTACCAGACAGGCAGGCCCGCTGGGCGGCAAGCGGTCGAGAATCCTGGTCGCGTAGACGCCGACGCCGGAGTAGATCACCTTGAAATCGCTTGATGTCTCGGTTGGCCGTCCGCGGATATGGGCAACGGTCCCCTGGCCAGGACCGTCCTGCCGCACGGACACCGTATGGAGTTCTGGGCGGTGCGCAACTCGGCACACTGCAAGCGTGGCGAGGGCATCTGGGCGGTGGCTGGCGACCAAGGCGCCAAGGTCGAAGCTGCTCCAAACGTCGCCGTTGACGAGCAGGAAGGCATCGCCGCCGCCGCGCAAGAAGGCTTCGGCATTCTTGAGGCCGCCGCCAGTGCCCAAGACTTCGGGGCCTTCGCGAAACCAAGTGATCTGCGCGCCCAATTGCCGACCATCGCCCAGGTAGTCAGCGATCACGTCGCCCAAGTGGAAGAGGTTGATCGCAACTTCGTTGACCCCAGCGGCCACCAGCTGGCGCACGGCTCTCTCAACCAGGGGCTGACCGGCGATGGGTACAAGCGGCTTGGGTAGCACGTCTGTGAGCGGCCGCAGGCGGGTGCCGAGCCCCGCAGCCAGGATGAATCCGCGCATGATGACTCTGGCGGGCGCCCCGGCCCGCGGCGACCGAGGGTAGCGCCAAAACGCTATTCGCTCCAACAAATGGACCGTCCGAGCAAAACACATCGCGCCGGACCTCCAGGCGACCAACCGCAATGGGACCGGCCTAGCCGTGCCCAGGGGCATTGGGCCTTGGAGAAATGCGGAACTACGCCACCGTTAGCCGGGCCGCCTTGACATCTGGGGGCGGCAGAGGCTAACTACCGGCCCATTCTGGCGGGCCGGTGCCCGCTGGTTCGCCGTGCTGGGGGTGGGTCTGCTTTGGCAGGTGTGCCCCCGGCGGTTGTAGATGGACCCCGTACCTGTGACTGCCGCCCGCACCTGCTGTCAGCGGCCGTCAGTGGACTGCCGCATCGCCGCAGACCTCCTAGAGGCCCCGATGTCCGAAGCCCGTACCGAATTGTCCGCGCTTGAGTCGCCGCAGTTTTCGCCGGCCGCGCGACTGAAAATTGCCGAGCTGCTGACCCGCTATCCGCGCAAGCAAGGCGCGTTGATCCCAGTGTTGTGGTTGGCCCAAGACGAGTTTGGCTGGCTCAGTCCAGCTGTGCTGCAGATGGTGGCGGATCACCTGGAGCTGGCGCTGGCGTCGGTGCTAGCTACCGCGATGTTCTATACGATGCTGTACAAGAAACCGCATGGGCGCTTCCATGTGCAGATTTGCACCAATGTTTCATGCTACTTGCGCGGCAGCGATGACCTGGTCACAACGGCCAGAGAGGCGCTGGGTCTGGAGCCGGGCGAGACTTCCGCCGATGGCCTGTTTACCCTAGAAGAAGTGCAGTGTCTGTGCGCCTGTGAGCGCGCCCCGTGCCTGCAGGTCAATCAAGACGATTACTTTCGCATGACCCCCGACAGCCTTCGCCAGCTATTGGCCAAGCTGCAGACCGAAGGGGCCCGCCTGGGGCCGCGGCCTGGTTGGGTCGACGATGCCCTGTCGGGCGGCCACGGCCACGCCCACGGAGGTCACCATGCCTGAGCACCGGCTGCTCCTGCGGCGCCACCTGGGCGTCGATTTCACCAAGCTTGAGAACTACTTAAAGCACGGCGGCTTCGCAATGTGGAAGCGCGCCCTGGAGCTGGGGCCAGAGGGCTTGATTGCCGAGGTCAAGGCTTCCGGGCTGCGCGGCCGCGGTGGCGCCGGCTTTCCGACGGGCGTCAAGTGGGGCTTCTTGCCCAAGGACGGCCGGCCGCGCTATTTGGTCGTCAACGCCGACGAGGGCGAGCCCGGAACTTTCAAGGACCGCTATTTCCTTGAAGAAGATCCGTTTCGCCAGCTTGAAGGCATTCTGATCAGCGCCTATGCGATCGCCGCGCACACCTGCTACATCTACATTCGCGGCGAGTACTGGAATTCCAAGAAAGTCACGGATGAGGCCATCCAGCAGCTCTATAAGGCCGGTTGGCTCGGCAAGAATATCCAGGGTTCGGGCTTTGACCTGGACGTCTACGTGCACACTGGTGCGGGCGCCTACATTTGCGGCGAAGAGACGGCGCTCATCGAGTCGATCGAGGGCAAGCCGGGGATGCCGCGCCTCAAGCCGCCGTTTCCGGCCAACATCGGCGTCTTTGGAATGCCGACGATCGTCAACAATACTGAGACGTTGTCAGCGGTTCCGGTGATCCTGGAGATCGGCGCTCAGACCTGGAGCGACCTCGGCAGCCCGCGCAACGGCGGCACCAAGCTGGTCGGCGTGGCGGGTCACGTCAAGAATCCCGGGCTGTTTGAAGTGCCGATGGGCACGCCCATGCGCGAGATCATTTACGAACTCGGCGGCGGCATCCTGGACGACAAGGAAATTCTGGCCATCATCCCCGGCGGATCGTCTTGCCCGTTCCTCACCAAGGACGAGATCGACGTACCGATGGACTTTGATGGCCTCAAGGGCGTCGGCTCGATGCTGGGGACCGCCTGCATTACGGTCATTGCAGAGGGCACCGATCTGATCAAGGTCATGGGCCGCGTCGCCAAGTTCTATCAGCACGAGAGCTGTGGGCAGTGCACGCCGTGTCGCCAGGGCACGGGTTGGCTGCACGCCATCGCCCAGAAGCTCGACGAAGGCGTCGCTGGCGAAGAGGCGATCGACCTGCTGATCGACGCGTGCAACCAAATCGATGGCAATACCATCTGTGCCCACGGCGAAGCGGCGGCATGGCCGATCCGCTCGATTGCCAAGAAGTTTCGGCCCCAGCTTGAGGCGGCGATTCGCGCGCGCCTAGCAGCGGCCTAGTTTCGCCCTTTCCCACCCCACCGGTGGGGCCCGGTCCATCCCGGGAGTTCCCAGCTCGGAGCGTGCAGGATGTCCAGCGAGCTCGTGCTATTTTATGTGTTGGCCGCAGGCGCGGTGGGCTTTGCCATCGCCATGCTGGTGCCGCCCATGGGCAAGAACCCGATTCACTCGGCGCTGAGCCTGATTGGGTCGTTCTTCTGCCTCGCGGCGCTGTACGCCCAGCTCTCTGCGCACTTGCTCGCGGCGATGCAGATCATCGTCTATGCTGGCGCGATCATGGTGCTTTTCACCTTTGTGATCATGCTGCTAAATCTCGGCCCAGAGGAGATTCAGCCCCCCAAGATTACCTTCACCAAGGTGATGGCCGGGGTGCTGACCTTGTTCGTGTTTGGCAAGCTCGCCACGGCAATTGCCCTGGCCGCTTCCGGGTCGGTGGCCACGGAACTGACGGAAGCTCAGGGCTACGGCACCGTCAAGGTGGTCGGGCGGATGCTCTACAGCACCTTTATGGTGCCTTTTGAGCTCGCATCGGTGCTGCTGCTGGTGGCCGCTGTCGGTGCGGTTGTGCTCGCCAAGCGCTCGCTCAAGTACGTCGCTAGCCCTGAGCCGCCGCCGGCTGGGCTCAACCGCCTCGCCAATGCGCCCGATCAGGATGAAGCCGACGCCGGTCACGCCGACCACGGCCATCACTAGGAGATCGCCATGACTGCAATTCCACTGGGACATTTGCTGATGCTGGGGGCCGTGCTGTTTGCGATCGGCCTTGCCGGTGTGCTGACCCGGCGCAACGTGCTGGTGATGCTCATGTCGATTGAAGTGATGCTCAATGCGGTGAACCTGACGCTGGTGGCCTTTTCGCGCTACCGCGGCTGGACGGAGGGCCATGTGCTGGCCTTCTTTATCATCGCCGTGGCCGCCGCAGAAGCCGCCGTGGGCCTTGCGATGGTGCTGGCGGTGTTCCGTCTAAAGAAATCGGTGTACATCGACGACTTGAAGCTGCTCAAGCGCTAGCCCGACCGCCGTTTGACCGGCCCAGAGCTAGACCGCCCGCCGACCTCTCCCTGCCGACCTTCACCGAGCCGACCCTTCCCGAGGCGCACCGTGGACTTCAACCCTTCAGCTCTCCTCCCCGTCATCGTCGGCCTGCCGCTGGTGGGTGGCGTGATCAACGGCTTGTTCGGCAAGCGCTTTTCGCGGCAGACCTCGTTTGCGATCGCCAACATCGCGGTCCTTGCGTCGTTCCTGCTCGCGGTGATGGGCTTCTTTGCCCTGCGCACGGCCATGGCGACCACGCCCGACGCCGCGTTTCGCTTTGACCTGTACCGCTGGATTGCCGCCGGCACCTACAGCTTTGAGCTGAGCTTCCTGCTCGACCAGCTCTCCTCGGTGATGATTCTGGTCGTCACCGGCGTCGGCTTCCTGGTGCACCTGTACTCCACGTCCTACATGCACGACGATCCGGGGTATTGGCGCTATTTCGCCTAC
Organism: Myxococcota bacterium; assembly: GCA_964201005.1. Lineage (GTDB taxonomy): Bacteria > Myxococcota_A > UBA9042 > UBA9042 > UBA9042 > SXRM01. The sequence goes on along the minus strand of CAXNCS010000008.1, from coordinate 31,041 downwards.
CTGAACCTGTTCATTTTCAGCATGTTGATGCTGGTCTTGGGCAAGAACCTCGCCATGCTGTTTATCGGCTGGGAGGGCGTGGGCGCCTGCTCGTACCTGCTCATCGGCTTCTGGTTCAAGGATATGGACAAGGCCGAAGCCGGGCAAAAAGCCTTTGTTGTCAACCGTATTGGCGATATGGGCTTTGTGGTGGCGATCTTCTTGCTGTTGGCCTACGGCAACGGCTCGGTGGACTACGACAATCTCAAGCTGCTGTTCTCGGACGGCGTCAAGGCCCTGGCCCACGCGCCGACGATTACGCTGATTTGCCTGCTGCTCTTTGTCGGCGCTGCGGGTAAGTCCGCGCAGATCCCGCTGTACGTCTGGCTGCCCGACGCGATGGCCGGCCCGACGCCCGTTTCTGCGCTGATCCACGCCGCGACCATGGTGACCGCCGGCGTGTACATGATCGTCCGCCTGAACTTCCTGTTTGCCCTTTCGCCGCACGCGATGACCGTGATTATGGTGGTGGGCGCGCTGACCGCGCTGATGGCCGCGTCGATCGGTTTGGTGCAGAACGACATCAAGAAAGTCCTGGCCTATTCAACGGTTTCGCAGCTCGGCTTCATGTTCATTGCCGTCGGCTCCGGGGCCTTCGCGGCTGGCATATTTCACCTCTTCACCCACGCGTTCTTTAAGGCCTGTCTGTTCTTGGGAGCTGGCGCGGTCATTCACGCCCTGCACCATGAGCAGGACATCCGCAAGATGGGCGGGCTCAAGAAGAAGCTCCCCGTGGTCCACGCCACGTTCTTGGTTAGCTGCATCGCCATTGCCGGTCTGCCGCCGCTCGCCGGATTCTTTAGCAAGGACGCGATTCTGGCAGAGACTTTGGCCTTTCACCCTGAAGTGGAGAAGCTAGAGAAGTACTACGAGCCCGGCTTTACCCGCGAGGCGGAGACCAAGCTCGTCAGCGCTGCGATTGCCGCCAAGAAGGGCCTGGAAGGCGTGGACCGCGCTGAAGTCCCCAAGCGCGTGGCCGAGATCAAGAACGCCTACAAGGAGAGCGTCGAGGGCTTGGGCAAGTGGCGCAAGATCGCCTTTGCCCTGGGCCTGACCGCGGCGTTCATGACGGCCTTTTACATGTTCCGCCTGTATTTCCTCACCTTTACCGGGGAGTATCGCGGCGACCACCACACTTGGGAGCACGCCCACGATTCGCCTTGGCCCATGGCGACCGCGCTCGGCATCCTGGCGTTCCTCTCCGCTGTGGCGGGCCTGCTGGGCATGCCGTTTAACCACGGTCACTGGAACAAGTTCTTTCACTGGCTCGACCCCGTGCTCGCCCGCGGCAAGGAACTGGTCCATGGCCACTTGGAGCCGTCCTTTGAGTACATGCTCATGGGGGTCTCGGTGCTCGTCGCCAGCGCCGGCGTCGGCCTCGCTTACAGCATGTACAGCAAGGGTCCCTCGGAGAGAGGCGCTGCTCTGGCCAACGGGGCGCTCGCGCCGATCTACAATGCCCTCCTGAACAAGTACTGGGTCGACGAGTTCTACTTCGCGGTGGTGATCAAGCCGTTGCGGACAGTCTCGCAGTTGATGTTCCAGCTGATCGACCGCTTCCTGGTCGACGGGCTCATGGTCCGCGGCCCAGGGCTCGCCCTGCTTGGACTTTCGCAGATCGGCCGGCTCATGCAGACCGGTGAAGTGCAAACCTATCTGGTAGGCGTAATCGTCGGTCTGGCGGCGCTGACCTGGTACCTCATTTAGGCCTGCTGGCGGGTTCTTAGAGACCCGCTGGTCGCCCTCCCTCCCTAGTTGGGGCACGAGATGGACGCCAACCTTTCGCAAACCTGGCTGCAGACCGTGAGCGGTGGCGGATTTCCGCTGCTGACCGTGCTCACGCTGCTGCCTACGCTTTTTGCCCTCGGGTGCTTGCTGATTCCCGGCGAACAGCCCTGGGCTCACAAGGCCTTGGGCTTTACCGGCAGTTTAGTCGTGCTGCTCGTCGCGCTGGCGGTGTTCGCCGGGGTGAACGTGGCCGTGCCCGGCATGCAGCTCGTAGACGACTATCCGTGGATCGAAGCGATTGGCGCGCGGTGGACGCTGGGGATCGACGGCCTGTCGCTGCCCTACATCCTGTTGACGGCCGGACTGGTGCCGCTGGTCTTTGCCGGTGCGTGGTCGGCCATCGACAAGCGCTGGAAAGAGTTCACCATTGCCATGTTGGTGCTGGAGACCGGCATGATCGGCTCGCTGCTTGCGACCGACCTGCTGGTGTTCTATGTGTTCTGGGAAGTGATGCTGGTGCCGATGTACCTGATCATCGGTATCTGGGGCGGCAAGGACCGCATCTACGCCACGGTCAAGTTCTTTCTGTACACGATGTTCGGATCCCTGCTGATGCTTGTGGCGATCCTGTACCTGTATAACAAGGGCGCCGGGACCTTTAGCCTCTCCGCCTTGACCGCTGTGCAACTGACCGACAAAGAACAGCTTTACATGTTCGCCGCCTTTGCTTTGGCGTTTCTGATCAAGGTTCCGGTCTTCCCGTTCCACACTTGGTTGCCCGACGCCCACACCGAGGCGCCCACCCCCGGCTCCGTGATCCTGGCCGGCGTGATGCTCAAGCTGGGCACCTACGGTCTGCTGCGCTTCGCCATCCCGCTGTTCCCGGCGGCAATGGGCAAGGCTGCGCCGCTGTTCGCGATTCTCGCCACCATTGGCATCGTCTTTGGTGCGCTGATGGCCTACGTGCAGACCGACGTCAAGCGCCTGGTCGCTTATAGTTCGGTGAGCCACCTGGGCTTTGTCATGCTCGGTTTGGCCATCTTCAACGAGGAAGCGCTGCAGGGGGCCATCCTCCAGGGCGTCAACCACGGCCTCTCGACCGGCGCGCTGTTCCTCTTGGTCGGGTTCCTCTATGAGCGCCGCCACACCCGCGACATCGCCGAATTCGGCGGAATTGCCAAGCGAATGCCCGTTTACGCCGGCTTCTTTGTGTTCGTGACCATGAGCTCCATCGCCCTGCCGCTGACCAACGGCTTTGTCGGCGAGTTCCTGATCTTTGCCGGCAGCTTCAAAGAAGGCGTGCAGTCGTCGATCCTGCCGCGGCCGGACGGCGCCATCTCCTGGCGCACGGTGGTGCTGGTGTGCACGGGCATTTCGACCCTGGGCATCGTGCTGGGCGCCGTCTACATGCTGTCGATGGTTCGGCGGGTGTTCTTTGGCGAAATTACCAAGCATGCCAATGAGTTGCTCAAAGACCTGACCCTGCGCGAGCGGGTGATCGTCGGCATTCTCAGCGCCTTTATCCTGTGGATTGGCGTGGCGCCGGCTGGCTGGCTCAAGCTGTCGGAGGCCACCGTTCACGCGATGGTCCAGCCGATTCGCCCGCAGATTCAGCAGGTACGTTCGCCTGCCGACTATCAGCGCGAGCTGCGCACCGCCGCCCGGCCAGTGGTGCCGGTCCAAGCGCCGTAGCCCCAGCGATTTGCCCAATTCGCAGGGGACTTTGCCCCGCGCTCCTGAATTGGGGAGCCCACCGCAGAGCCCCGACCTGAGCTCAGACCCGAGGAAGCCGCCATGCTGCACGACCTGGCCCTGACCACCCCGCTGCTGATCCTGCTGTTCGCAGCGCTGTTCACGCTGGTGGTCGATCCGTTCTTGCCGATCCAAGTCGAGAACCGGCGATTTTGGGGGTACTTTGGCGCGGCGGCCTCCCTGATGGCCGTGGTCGCTGCAGCGGTCATGTGGAAGTACGGCCCCCACGAGATGCAGACCGCGGCGTTTGGCTATCACATTTCGGCCTCCGGCTACTCGCTGTTCTTTGTCGCGTTGGTGAGTCTGTGCGCCGCTCTAACCCACTTGGCCAGCCCGCGGTACTTAGAAGAGCACGACATGGCCTACGGCGAGTACTTTGCGTTGCTGCACTTTGCCACCTTTGGCATGGCGACGATGGTGTCGGCGGAGAGCTTGATCACCCTGTTCATCGGTCTCGAAATCATGTCGATGTCGGTGTACGTGCTCGTCGCCTTCAAGCGCACCTCGGCGGCGTCCGTTGAAGCGGGCATGAAGTACTTCATCATGGGTTCAGTGGCCTCTGCGCTGCTGCTTTACGGTACGGCGTTCCTGTACGGACTTTCCGGCGGCACAAGCTTCATTGAGATCCAGCGCGCCTTGGTCACGCCCGGCCTGGGCAACAACGACCTGTGGTTGGGGCTGGCGGTCGCTCTGACGGGTGCTGCCTTCCTGTTTAAGGTCGCAGCCGCCCCGCTGCATATGTGGGCCCCAGACGCCTATGAGGGCGCGCCGACGCCTATCACCGGCTTTATGGCCTCCGCCGTTAAGGTCGCCGGCTTTGCGGCGTTCCTCAAGTACCTCTATGCCTGCCTCACGGGCCCTGCGATGGCCGACCTTCACGCGCAGCTGCCGAGCATCCTGGCCACCCTTGCCGTTGTTTCCATGACGCTGGGCAACCTCGTGGCCTTGAGCCAGCGCAGTGCCAAGCGCACGTTGGCCTATTCGTCAATCGCCCACGCGGGCTACCTGCTGCTGGGTACGGTGGCCTGGGTCGCCGACCCCAATCTGCCCGGCTATCAGCAGCCCGGTGGCGCGGTGCCGTTCTATCTGGTGGGCTACGCCCTCGCCTCCCTGGCGGCCTTTGGCGCCCTGACCGCTGTGGGCAAGGGCGGCGAAGAGCAGACCGGTGAAGCGCAACTTATCGGAATGGGCCGGCAGTATCCATTTGCCGGGGCCGTACTCGGCCTAGCGATGATCTCGCTCGCCGGTGTGCCGCCGACGCTCGGCTTCTTTGGCAAGCTTCAGCTCGCCCGCGACGTTCTAGCGGTCGATGACGCTAAGTATCTGCCTCATATCATCATTCTCGTTCTCAACAGTGTAGTGAGCGCGTATTACTACCTGCGGATCACTGTTTGGGTCTACATGCGTCCCGAGCCACGGGTGGCCCGCGAGTACATCAAAGAGCCGTCGCTACACTGGGCGATGGGCATCGCGGCAGCCGGGTTGCTGCTGATCGGCTTCCTGCCGCAGCGGGCCATGGACATCGGCCTGCGTTCGGTCAAGCAGATTCGCACTGGCGTCGCGCTCCAGCACCTGCAGTATGAACAGGCTGCACCGGGCGAGAAGAAGTAGGTTGCGCGCTCCGCGCAGCGAAGCTATTTGTCCAACAAGACGGTGTTTGCAAGGGAAGGAACCATAGGGCCGAGGGGCAAAGCCCCTTCGCCCTAAAGTTTCCTTCCCCTGCACCCCATCCTCCTTTACTCTCAACCCCTTCCCGTCAACGCTTTCGGACTGGGTTCAAGCGCACTTGGCCGGCAGACGGCCTAGCTTTACCGTGACGCCAGCTTCGCACCGGCCGGTGAAGCGTTCGCTAGTGCACCAGGACAGCGAGAAATCGTCGCGTAGCCCGCCGCTCCGCTAGCGGCGGGTTGGTCCAGTGTACTTGCCAGCGCGATCGTCCAACACACCGCTGCACCGCTCCGCTAGCGGCCGGTTGGTCCAGTGTACTTGCCGGCGCGATCGTCCATCACACCGCCACACCGCTTCGCTGGCGGCGGGCTGGTTGGGTGTACTTGCCGGCGCGATCGTCCAACACACCGCCGCACCGCTTCGCTAGCGGCGGGCTGGTTGGGTGTACTTGTCGCTACGAACGTCCATCACACCGCCACACCGCTTCGCTGGCGGCGGGCTGGTTGGGTGTGCTTGTCGCCACAGTCGTCCAACACACCGCCGCGCCACTTCGCTGGCGGCGGACTGGTCGATTGTACTTGCCGGCGCGATCGTCCAACACACCGCCGCACCGCTTCGCTGGCGGCGGACAGATGCCCTTAACTACTGGATTGATCAGGGGGATGGAGGGTAAAGGAGGGGGAGTGCAGAGGGGGAAACACTAGGGAGGTAGGGGGCGGAACGCCCCCACGTTCCCTATGGTTCACCCTTTGCAAACCGCAAGTAATGTATAGCGAATTGCCCTCTCGCCCGGAGGGCGTAAAGGCCTTTGTCCCGTTCCTCCCCGCCCGGGGAAAACCCTAGAGGAATTCGACCTTGTCGAACAAGACCGCGGTATCGTAAATCGAATCGCCGACGTCCGTCGCAAAAAACCGAAGCAAGGTATTGCCATTGCCGGCGAAAGGCGAGATGTCCTTTGTTCCCTGGACCCAGGGGGTCATGTAGACATCCCCTTGGTCAAAGTCCACGTCGGCCGGCGTCAGGCCCTTGAACTGCTTGCCGCCGTCGCACAGGTCCATGACCTTGACGTCGACGACCGTGCTGTTGCCGACCTTGCCTTCCAAGCGAACCGTGAACGCATCCTGGAACTGTGAGCTGCAGTACTCTTTGAATTCCTCTGAGTAGTACTTCCACCAAACGCTGAACTTGGTCTTGCCGGCGGGCACGCAGAAACGCTGATTGATTTCGCCGGTTTGCGCGGTATAGCCGAGGCCGGTGGAGATAATGCCCATGAATTTGCCGGCTACCGGTACGGTTGAACCGAGCCGAGAAACCACGCGGCCGTCGCCCTTCTTGATCCATCCCTGGACGTTGCCGGTCTCCCAGGAGGCATTGATGATGTCGCTGTGGAACGCGTCGAGGTTCTGCGCGCCGACCAAGTTGAACGAACTGCCCGGGTTGGCGGGATCCTCGATCGACACATGGGCGACCCCGCTCAGCTTCTGCTGTTCGATGACGTTGAGCAGGAAGGTGCTGCCCCACTTGGTGGCGAAGTCGTTGGCCACCGGGCCGGTATAGCCCGCGACTGCAGCGGCGCCTGCGGCGAACAGTTCACCGGCGATGCTGCCATTCCAGAGGGAGCGGCAGGCGCCCAGGTAAATCAGCGACTTGGGGAAAGGCTCTTCCGCGTGACGCTTGATGAAGCTGGGCGTGACGCCGTAGGTGCCGTCCGAACCGATGATGACGCGGCCCCGCCGAAGGTCGGCCGTCAGGTGGTCGACGCAGACGCCGTTGCCGCCGGCCTGGTTGATCACGCACTCGGACTCGGGGCCGCAGGCTTTGCTCTCCGTGCACGTGGCGGCGGGGGCCCCAGAGGTGCCAAAGTACGCGCAGCTGACCTGATGGCCGGTCCACAGGACCTCTTGGTTACCTAGATGGCGCCAGTCGTAGCTGGCTTTGGCGTCCGCGGCCATGTTGCCAAACAGGGCGTCGCCGTGACTGGCGAGGGCGACCACGCCGTAGTCAAACAAGCGGCGGAACCAACGCAGGTCAGCGGCCTTGCCCGGGGCGTTGTCGACGGTGTAGGCGGGGCAAGCGATTTTGCCTAGCGCGGTGCCCAGGCCGGCCACCTCGTCGGCGCCAAAGTCGGTGTTGAACGGGTCGAGCAGCAAGGCGCGCTTGGACTGAACTTGAATGGTCGAGAGGGCGAGGTTGGCGTCGCCGCCGCTCTGCTGAACTTGCGGGTCGGCCTCGCCGCCGCGGTTGCCCTCTTTGCGCAGGCTGACGGCGCCGAGCAGGCCGCTCTTGAAGCGCACCCAAACGCTGCCCGCACCGTTGTCGCCGGCATCGGCCACTGCAGCGTTGTTCTTGAGGAAAGCCACGACCGCGGCCGCGTCGCCAGCCGCCTTGGCGCCTTGCAGGGCCTGCACGACTTCATTGCACTCGGCGCCGGAGACATTATTGACCACGTCGAGGCTGACGATGTCTGTGTACGCCGTGATCGTCTGATTGCCCGCCTGGGCTTGGAGCGACACGCGCAGCTTGACGGTGCCAGGGTTGGAGTCGTTGACGTTGATCTTGCGGGAGTAAATGCCGTCGCCCTTGATCTCATCGCCCTGGGTGGACAGGTCGCCGTTGTCTTCCATCACGCCAAACGTCGTCAGGGTGTTGCCCGAATCGTCGACGCGGAAGAGTTTGACGCTGCCCTTGACCACGTTGGTGGCCTTGCCGATGGCGATGGCGGCGATGACGGACGTCGCTTTGCCGCTCTTGATCACCCGCGGGGCCGCGCGGAGGCGGTCCTGGAAGGTAAACGTCGGGTTGTAGGTCACCACCAAGGTGTCCTGCACGGTCTCGGTCGCGTTTTTTGCCTTGACCGTAATGACGTTGTCGCCCGGAACTAGGGTGATGGGGTCGCTCTGGAAGAATGGCGCGCCGTGGGCCGACCCAGTGCCGCCCGAGTCGGTCGACCAGCTGATTTCATCCGCATCGCCAAACAGCACGCCGGCCACTTCGACGATAGAGCCGGAGACGACGGCGTGGCCGCGGCCTGACGGACCGACAATCCGCAGCCGCAGCTCTTTGGAGGCGTATCCGGTGAAGTTGGCTTTGGGCTTGCTGCTGGTGTCGACGCCGCCACTGCCGCCCGTATCGCTGACGCCAGAGTCATTGCCGCTGCCGCCGGAGTCATCGCCGCTCCCTGAACCGCCGTCACCGCCACCCCCGCCGACGTCAATTCCTCCGCCGCTGCCGTCTGGGACGACGTAGACGTTGTTGCCATTGGTGTTGGCAGCTGGACTGCAACCGCTGGCAATGCCGACGATCAGGGCTGTGGGGGCAGCAAGGCCCAGCAGGCGAGAGATGACGGCAGAGCGGTGACGTGGGAACATGTAGACCTCGGCAGCGCGGTCGGGGGGAGCGCTCGCCCAGATCGGGCGGGGCAGGTAGCAAAGGGCTGAGCCGGGACAAAGACCGCCCGGCCGCGGGACAAACCATGCAGGATAGCGACCAAGGCCATCAGCGTCAAACCAGAAACGCCAAGCAGAGGCCATCGGCGGGGCAAAGCGGCTCAGGCGGGGCGGTGCCGGTCGGCCAACTCGCGGCGCCCAGCGGTCAATTGCAGCTTTGGGCAGCTGTGGCTCCAGGCCTAGAGGCGATCGCCATGGCGGAATTGACCGGCCTTGGCGCGGTGGCCGTCAGGGCCAAGCAGCACGGAATTGCCTTTTCTTGCCGAGCTGCGGGGTTAACGTCGCTGCTGGCGCGGCTGCGCTCCGTCGAACAGGTGCTCGTGCAGGTGGCGACGCTTGATCTTTATGGAAACGATGCGGTTCCAAGGCTTTTTCAAGCGCTGCGCAAGGCGGGCTGGCTCGGGGCCCATGCCGCGGTAGAGGCCAAAGTCCACGCACTGGCCGGGGCGACGGACAAGGCGGCTTGGTGGACCCATCAGCTGGCTGCCTTGCCGGCCGAGGTGGGGCCGCGCCAGGTGCTGCACTTGCGCTGCGATCGCCGGGAAATTCAGATCTCCATCGACCCCGTGGGAAGGCCGCTGAGCCAGCGCGGCTACCGGCTGGACCCGGGGCCGGCGCCGCTGCGCGAAACGACGGCCGCGGCGCTGCTGGGCTGGGCCGGCCTGCAACCCGGCTTGGCTGTGTGGGATCCCATGTGCGGGAGCGGCACGCTGACCATCGAAGCCGCCCTTTGGGGGCAGTCGCTCGGCACGGAAGATTTCGCCTGCCGCCATTGGCCGGGGCTCGCGGCTCAGCAGCCAGCGGCATTGGCAGACGCACCGCGAGTCCAGGTAGAGTCAGGGGATCTTGATCCCGAGGCGGTCCAGCGCTGTCGGGCCAACGCCGAGCGCGCCGGGGTGCTGGGCCATTTGACTCTCCAGGCGGTGGAGCTGGGGGCGTGGCGCCGGGACGCGACGGCTGAGCCGGGCCTGGTGGTGAGCAATTTGCCCTGGGGGCTGCGTCTAGGTGGGCGCGCTGATGCCCGGCGGCTGGCCGAGCGCTGGGCGGCGGTGGTGCGGCGGCGGGTGCCGGGCTGGCGGGCCGCTGTGGTCATCGCAGAGCCGCAGCTGCTGCCGCTGTTGGGGCTGGTGGGGGCTGAATCCCTGGCGGTGCGCAGCGGCGGCCGCTCGATCTGGCTGGTGCGCGGTTTGGTACCCGGAAAGGCCAGCTGATGGCATAGAGATGTGCGGAGGACATCATGGACCGTGACGCTTTGCCCCAGTCGCTTCGTGCGCCCGCGATTTGCCCAGTTGGCGCTGAACCTATTGCTGTACTAGGGGATCGCCGCGGCGCGCTGCTGCTGCACGGTTTGACGGGATCGCCCTGGGAGCTCGCGCCGCTGGCCCGGGCGCTGGCGGAGGATGGTCGCAGTGTGGCGGTGCCGCTTCTGGCGGGCCACGGAACCTCGCCCCGCGCCTTGGAAAACACCGCATGGACCGACTGGCTAGCCAGTGGCCGCAGTGCGCTGCGCTGGCTGGAGAAGCGCTGCCGACGCATCGACGTAATTGGCTTTAGCATGGGCAGCCTTGCGGCGTTGCGGCTGGTGGCCGAGATCGCCCCTTCGCAGCGCGGTCGGCTGGTGTTGATCGCTCCAGCCCTGGCCGTGGCGCCTTGGCAAGCGCGGCTTCTGCAGGGAATCAGAGCCATGGGCCTCGCGCCCGTGTTCACGAGCCCCAATGGCCTGCTTCCGCCCGATCAGCGGCCGCCGCGCTACGACGAACTGCCTCTGCGCGCTGTTTACCAAATGCTTGATTTTCAGGCGGATGTGCTGCGTCGGCCGCCGCCAGACGTGCAGGCGTGCCTGGTGCTGCACGGCACTGCGGACCGGTCGATCCCGGCCGAACCGGCCCTTGCGCGAGTCAGGCAATTGCTGGGCGATATCGCAGAGGTGCGGCAGATTCCGCGCGCGGGCCACCTGCTGCTGACAGAGAAGGCGGGCCCCGAGCGGGTACAGGCGGTGTTGGAGTTCCTAAGTCGGCGCGCGTAGCTCTGGTCGCTGCCGAGCCCAAAGAGTTTCGGTCTTTGGCTCGTGCGGCAGCTTCTTGGAGCTAAGTGTTCAGATCGCGGCGGATTTCCGGCATGTCGTCCGGAACCCACAGGCGGATGTGCATGTGGTCGCGATGGCCGGGCGAGTGGCGAATGAGCGAACCGCCCGCCTTGCCCTTGGGGCCGTACTGGAACATGCCCTTGAGGCGCTCTTCCTTGACGCCGCGGCCCGCCGCATAGCTATACAAACTGCGCTGGATCGCCGGGGCCATAAAGATCGCCGCCACGTGGCCGCTGCGCTCTAGGTAATCGACCAGGAACCACGTGCGCTCCATGTCCATGTCGGCCACGCGCGGGGTGCCCCAGGTCTTGCGGTTGGCTTCGCGGGTAAAGTAGCCGATGTCGATATCCTGACCCGAGCGGTGCGACTTGTGCCGGCCCATCTTGCCGCCGCCCGCCTTGGACAGCGAGCCGATGAGGATCGGGTGGCGCTGAGGCCAGCGCTTGAACGTCTCCGCAAAGGCCTGGCGGAGCACCTTGACGACCCCAGGCCGGCCCCACTTGCGGTCCAGGTTGTTGGTCATCTGCAGGCCCGGAGCGGGCAGCAGCTGCTCGCCTTGCTCAAACCCGCTGGGCGAACCCCTGGCGATCGGCACTTGAATCACTTGACCGGGCTTGAGCGCGGGGTTGGCGTCCGGGCCAAACGGCAGGCGATTGACGGCCGCAAGCAGCGACGGCGAAGCGAAGTAGCGGTAGGCCACCTCGCGCAGCATGTCTCCGGCGCGGGCGGTGTATTTGGCGATGCGGATGGTGTTGCGGCTGGTGCGGGGCGCAAAGCTCGTGGGGTTGCCCGCTTCTTCTGATTCGGAGGCTTCGGCTGAAATACCTAGGTCGCGCATAGCTTCAGGTGACACGAGCGGCGGGTCTTCCCCCGGTCCATCGGCGTTGGCGCTGGGTTCTTCGGGCGCATCGATCGGCGCGGCATGGCCAAGGGCGGGGGCAAAGATCAGCGGTAGCGCGGTCGCCAGCAGGGCAAGGCGAATCGGCCGCATGGTCATAGGCTTGCTTGGGGTCATTCCTACCTCGCGCAGGCCGTGGGGCTCACCAATTGAGCAGGACGGCACTGGCGCAAGGAAAACCTTACGCGACGAGGGGCGATGCGACAACCTCAATCGTGCAAATCAGCGCCACAAAGTCAAGAAAAAAGAATTTCGCGATGAAATTCGTGTTGTTCAGCAAAGTTTTCCACAGGTCGGTGCCGATCAGCGGCTCAACGCGCAACTGCCTGATTCAACGAGACTGTTCCGCGAGACGCCTATCTCAACCCCGTCAGGAGGGCACTTGACCCTTTCCAGCGCGGCGAGGAAGAATCATCTGCAATAGCACTGTAAAACCGCATTGTTGGCGAGATGGGTGCTACAATAAGCCTTCGCGGACCGCGGCGACGATCACCGCTGCGGCCAGCCCGGCTGTCTCCGCTCGCAGCACCTGTCGGCTCAGGCGAACCCGTTGGGCACCACTGCGGTCCAGGGCTTGCCATTCCTCTGCAGAAAGGCCGCCTTCTGGGCCCACGACCACGTGCAGGCAGCGCTGAGGCTGGGCGCGAAACAGCGGCAGAGCCGCCTCCGCCAGGGTCAGCTCCGGCAGGGTCTCGTCGCAAACCAGCACGCTGTCCTGGGGCCCAAGGCGCGCCAACCACTGGCGCAAGGGCAGGGGCTCGGCGACCTGACACAGCCGCAGCCGGCCGCATTGCTCAAAGGCCTCTTGAGCGACGGCCTGCCAGCGCTGGCGCTTATCGGCGCTTTTGCTCGGGTCTACCCGCACGACGGCGTGGTCACAGGCCAGGGGCTGGAGCGAGTCGACCCCGAGTTCGCTGGCCTTCTCCACCAGCCAGTCCCAGCGGTCGCCCTTGATCAGCCCTGCGGCAAGGACAAAGGTTGGGGGCACAGGTGGGCCATCTTGGACGGGGCCGTCGACCGCGACCTCGGCGCCCAGCCACTTCACCGGGACACGCCGGCCGAGGCCATCTGCCGCTATCAACTGGGCACCCACAGGCAGGCGCAGCACCCGCTCAAGGCGGTGGCGAACATCGCGGCTAATCGGCCAGGCCAAAGGCAGCGTGCCGTCGCTCAAGGGCTGGGGAATGTCTAATAGGAGCTGGCGCATAGGCTCTCAGCCGTGGAGGCAAAGCTAGAGAGGCCGCTCAAGAGTCAGCGCCACCCACGCGGCCTGATCGTCGCGGCGCAGCAGGGTAAGACCCCGTTCTGCATAGTGATCGGCGACATCTTGGCCGTCGCGGCCCAGGATCCCGGACAGCACCAGAGTTCCCCCGGGGGCCAGCCGATCGACAATCGCGTCTCGCAAGGGCACCAGGACGCTCGCGAGGATGTTCGCGGTCACCAAAGGGAATTGCTCCGGGCCCGCGCTCTTGGGGTCGCCGGTGTGCAGCAGGGTAATCGCCGACTCGACGCCGTTGAGGGCCAGATTGACCTGGGCGGTGCGCAGGGCGGCGGCGTCGATCTCCGTGCCGACCGCGCTGCCCAGACCCATTTTGACGGCGAGAATCGCCAGGATCGCCGAGCCCGTACCCGCGTCGAGCATGCGCAGCGCCTGGGTGTCGCGGTGCGCGGCCTTTTGCGCGTCCATCCACCGCACGACGGCGCCCATGCAGAGCTGGGTGGTCTCATGGGTGCCCGTGCCAAAAGCCATCCCGGGGTCGATGGCGATGCGGATGAGCCCTGGCTGCTCCGGGCCCTGCTGCCAAGCCGGTTCTACGCGCACGCGGTCGCCCACGGTCAGCGGCTGGTAGAACTTCTTCCAGACCCGGTTCCAGTCCTGGCGCTCTACGCCGGTGGCGGTCACGTCGACCTGGACGCCGAGCAATTCTGCTTGGGTCTTGAGAGTTTGTGCGGCCTGGCCGGCCTCTTGAGGCGCGACATACAGGGTGGCCCGCACCACGCCGGGGGCCAGATCGCCGCCGTGCAGACAAAGCGCGTCTTCTAGGAGCACGCCGCTGGGCGAAAGCAGCCACAGCACCCCGGAGAGTTGATCGAGCACGCGCTCGGGCAACGCCGCGGTCAGCGCCACGCAGTCCAGGTCGTCATCGCTTGGCGACGGCGCAATATCGCCTACAGAAGGGGAGTTCACGACACAGCCTCCAGAGACACCAACAATTGCCCGGCTTCTACCGCTTGACCCTCGCGGACCAGGACGGCCTTGACGACGCCGCCGCCTGCGGACCGGACATCGTTCTCCATCTTCATGGCCTCTAGCACGGCGACCACGCCCTGAGGCGGAACAATATCGCCGACGTTGACGGGCACGCGCACCACCCGCCCGGGCATGGAGGCCTTGATGCTGCCCCCGCCGTGGCCATGGGCGCCCGCCGCGCCGCGCAGCCATTGGGCCCGCTCGTCCTCGACGCCAAAGCGATGCTGTGCGGAATGGTCCACCAGCACGAGCTCGCCGCGCTCTTCAAAGCTGCGGAGGAGCCGCCGGTCGCGGTCGTCGCGGATCAGCCAGCGGCCATCCGGAAGGCGGCGCAATTGCACCACTACCTGGCGATCGCCGATCTGCAGCAGGGCGGAGTCGCCGCGATCTTCAAGGACGCTGACGCGATCGGTGTGGTCGCCGCGGCGCACCAGGTAAGAAGTGGTCATGAAGCCTCTTGAGATCAGTAGGTGAACCGTCAGATGAGCCTAATCAGCGGCCGCGCAGTCCGCCCGTGCGCGCCCAAACCGCCCAGGCGCCTTCGCTTTCTGCCGCAGCTTGGCCGGCGGCGGGCTGATTGTCCTGGCGATGGCGGAGAATGGCGGCCAAGGCGACGGCGAGTTCGTCTCGAACAGGCTCGGTGGGCAAGGGCGGCAGCAGTTTGACCACGCCTGTGTCGTACGGCCCGACGCGAAACGCCTGGGACTCCAGTACCTGAAGCAGGTGCTCAATGTTGTGCTGGATGCCGCCGAGCTCAAAGGCCCGAAGCGCCGCGCACATGCGCAGAATCGCCAGCTCGCGGGTCGGTGCCCAGGCGCTGAGCTTGGCGATCATCGGATCGTAATAGCTAGAGATGACGTCGCCTTCGCAGAATCCGTCGTCCAAGCGAATCCCCGGACCCGTGGGAGGGCGATAGATGTGCAGGGGCCCAGGGGAGGGCAGAAAGCCGCGCGAGGCATCTTCGGCGTAGATGCGGCACTCTATCGCGTGGCCGCGCTGGCTGAGCTGCTCTTGGGTCCACGACAGCTGTTCGCCTTGGGCTACACGGAGTTGTTCGATCACGAGGTCGGTCCCGGTGACCAACTCGGTGACGGGATGCTCGACCTGCAGGCGCGTGTTCATCTCCATGAAGTAGAAATTCTCTTGGGGATCGACCAGAAACTCGATGGTGCCCGCCCCTTCATACTGCACAGCCCGCGCCGCGCGGACGGCCACTTCGCCCATGGCCATGCGGGTGGCGTGGGAAAGGTGGGCAGCCGGAGACTCTTCAATAATCTTCTGGTTTCGGCGCTGTACGGAGCACTCGCGCTCAAACAGGTGCACTGCGTTGCCGTGGCGGTCGGCCATCACCTGGATCTCGACATGGCGCGGCCGCTCGATGGCCTTCTCCAGGTACACCGTGGGGTCCTTGAAATAGGCCACGGCTTCGCGCACGGCCCCTTCATAGGCCGCGGGCAGCTCACTGGCCTCTCGCACCAGGCGGATGCCGCGCCCACCGCCGCCCGCCGCGGCTTTGAGCATCACTGGAAAGCCGATATCTGCAGCGATCGCCTGGGCTTCTTCCACACTCTGCAGCGGCTCGAGCGATCCCGGCACCACCGGCACACCCGCGGCGTGCATCACTTGGCGCGCCAAGGTCTTGATGCCCATTTGGGTCATCGCGTAGGCGCCGGGGCCGATAAAGGTGATGCCCGCAGCGTCGCACTGATTGCGGAAATCGGCGTTCTCAGAAAGAAATCCATAGCCTGGGTGGACCATCGTCGCACCGGTTGCCAGGGCCGCCTCCAGCACTTTGTCGCCGCGCAGGTAGGACTCGGCCGACGGTGGAGGGCCCAAGCGCACGGCCTCATCGGCGAACGTCACATGGCGAGAATTGGCATCGGCGTCTGAATACACCGCCACCGTGGCGTAGCCCAACTCGCGGCAGGCTCGCATCACCCGCAGGGCGATCTCTCCGCGATTGGCGACCAGGACCTTGGGGGCAGCGCTCATGGACTCTCCTGCAGTGGACGGCGGACAAACGGCAGGATTGTGGCGTGGAATACCGCCCACAACAAGGGCCTGGGTTGCCCCGGAATCGCCGTGGCGAGACTTGATTCTGCGCCCCGACCGGCCTACCTTGCCGCGCTCTTGCCGCTGCGGCGGACAAAAGCGCCTGTGGCCACAGCCGGCTCCCCTGACCCTTTGAAAGTATTCTGGATGGGAAAGAACAGCCATTGACAGCATTGGCTATTTCGACCACCGACGGCTCGGAACCGCCGTTCTTTCCCACCCTCTCCGTCAAGCCGAGAGAAATTCATGCTGGATCTGATGTTGCCCCGCCTCGCCGATGTCGCGCCTTCGCCTGCCGTGCTGGGCCTTGGCGCCCTTGCGGTGATCGCCATGATCGCCTTAGTGGCGTTTGTCGCGTGGCGGATGATGCGCGTTGCCAAGGCGCTGACGCCGCCGAGCCAAGAGCTGGACCAGGCCACCCGCCGCGAGGCTCTGGACCAGCCGACCCAGTCGCTTGACAAGGCTTCGGCCAAAAAGAAGAGCCGGGCGGATGAGGAAAAAGACTATCTTCACGCAGGGTTGGCCAAGACGCGCCAAGAGGGCTTTGTCGCCCGCATCACCCAGCTGTTTGCCGGCAAGCAGCTCGACGCCGCATTGCTCGACGAGATTGAAGAAGTGCTTTTTCGCGCCGATCTAGGGGTGCAGACCACGCGGCGGCTGCTCGAAGAGCTCAAGCAGGCCTCTACGCGTCAGGAATTGGCCGATCCCGCGCAGGTGTGGAAGCGGCTCCGGGTGCAGTCAGAAGAGCTGCTGGCTAAGGTGGGGCAGCAGCCTCTGCAGGTGACGGCGAGTCCGGGGCCCGCGGTACTGATGGTCGTGGGGGTCAACGGCTCGGGCAAGACCACCACGATCGGCAAATTGGCCCACCGCTATGCCGGGGAAGGCAAGAAAGTCTTGGTTGCAGCAGGGGATACCTTCCGTGCTGCTGCCGTGGACCAATTGGAAGTCTGGTGTCAGCGGGCGGACGTGCCGTTGCACCGCGGCAAGGACAACGCCGACCCGGCGAGCGTGGCCTTTGCGGCCATTGAGCGCGGCAAGGCCGAAGGGTTCGATTTGGTCATCGTCGACACCGCAGGTCGCCTGCACACCAATCAGAACCTGATGGAAGAGTTAAAGAAAGTTACTCGCGTTTGCGGCAAGGCCAGTGAAGGGGCGCCCCACGAGGTGCTGCTGGTCTTGGACGCGACGATGGGGCAGAACGCGGTCAAGCAGGCCGAGCAGTTCAAGCAAGCCGTGCAGGTGACGGGCATCGCGCTGACGAAGCTCGACGGCACGGCCAAAGGCGGCGTGGTGCTTGCCATCGCCGAGACGCTGGGCCTGCCGGTCAAGCTGATCGGCGTAGGTGAGCGCATGCAGGATCTGCGCGACTTTGATCAGCACCTGTTTGTCCAGGAACTTTTTGACACCAGCGGGCGTTGAATTGCGCTGCGCGCTTGGCCTCGGCGACTAGCCCAGTTTGGCGGTGGCGCGGCTCGGCCGACCAAGGGGGGCGATATGGCGCAGAGGGCGACGGCGCGGGCAAGCGGTGGCGAGAAGGTGATCGCGGCGCTGGGCTTGCTGGCGGTCTTGAGCTATCCGCTGGGCGAGCTCGCGGCCAAGCCCGCCGATTCAGAGGGCTGCGAGCGCGAGGTGCGCTGGGTCAACCGCACCGGCCAGGCGCTTGCGCTGCAAGTCGAAGGGCTTTCTTCGCGTCGATTGCAGGTCGGGCAGGTGGCCCGTTGGTGTGCCCCCGCCTCGCTGGTCGCCTACACCGCGCGAGGGGACGGCTGGACCTATCGCGCCCAAGTCGTCGTGGCGAGCGGCGAGCGGCGCAGCGTGGAGCTGGCTGCCCCGGGCGCAACGCTGCAGATCATCAACCGCACCGCAGAGAACCAGAGCCTGCTTTTTGACGGCGACCCGATCGGCGAGCTCGCACCGGGGCAGACCAAGGTCTTTGGCCCTATGGCCACTGGCGAACGGCAGATCACCGCGCGGTCGCTGCGGTCGGCTTGGGCTTGGGGCAAAACCGTGCAGTTGAGCCGCGGGCAGCGCCTGACTGTTGAGTTGCCGACTCCAACCGGGGTGTTGCGCCTCATCAACCCGCTGGCAGAGCTCGCGCAGTTGGCGATCGACGGCCGTCCCTACGGCGCAGTCGAGGCCGGCGCGCGTTTGGCCGCGGTGGGGGCCGGTCCGGGGGCGCACAAGCTGCGCTGGGTCGGCGTGGCGAGCGGCGCGGTGGCGTGGCAGGTGGCTGCCGCAGACGACGTACAGGACCGACAGTCGCCAGAGGTTGAGGTCCGCGTGGCCAACAAGACCGGCGAAAAAGTTCTGCTTCCTGAAGGTTTGCGCAATACCGCGGTGGAGCTAGCTGCCCACGCCACGGCGACTTGGCGCTTGCCTCGCGGCGACTACGGCGTGGTGGCCACGGGGGCGCAATCGGGGCTGTCTTACAAACTGGATGTGCTTGCCCGCGGCCCGTCGCAGCTGAGCTGGACCCTCAAACGGCCCACTGCGACGCTGCAACTGGTCAATGCTTCAGGTGATCCCGTCAAGGTCCACGTGCCGGCTCTGGGGCCCCTGGCGATTCCAGAAGGCAAGACCGCGCTGCTCCGGGTTCCCGCCGGACGACTGGCGCTGACGGCCGAGCAGCCGCACCGAGAAGAACCGCTGAAAATGGGTCTTTTTCTCCAGGGAGGCGAGCACGCGACGTGGCGGATTGCCGCGCGCGAGACTTCTCTGACCGCGATCAACCACTGGGCGGAGACCTTGGAGTTGTGGGTCGACGGCCGCTTGGTGGGCCACATCAGCCCGCGCAAGGAGTTCCGCGTGCCGCTGCCGCCTGGGGCCCACCAGCTGGAGATCATCGTCGTTCGGCTCGGATGGCGCGAAAAGGCCGGCTTGAGCCTTCGCGACGGCGATCGCCTGAGCGTTCAGTTCGACCCGCCCGGCGGCGGACTGCACCTGATCAATCGGCAGCCCGCTGATTCTTTAGACTTGTTTGTCGACGGCCAGCGCGCGGCGAGCGTCGCCCCCGGCAAACAGGCCGCTGTGGCGGTGACCCAAGGCAAGTGGCCCGTGCGGGTCGTTGGCAAGGATGGGCGACTAGCCGAACAGCAGGTCGCCGTGACACCGACTCAGCAGTTGCAGGTCGATCCGCCGACCTTTGCCGCGGTAGAAGCCAAGCTGGGGAACTACACCGACCGCGAACTGAAAATCGCTATCGATGGAGCGCCCTTGCGCACCCTCGCCGCGGGAGCAGAGTGGAAGATCGGCGCCCTGGCCGCGGGGGATCACTTGCTGGCGGTGGTGGACCAGAAGCGCGAGTCCCGCGCCCTCATCCAGGTCCACGGCCGCAAGAGCACACTCGAGCTGCAGATTCGCCTTCCGGCGCCTTAGGTTCGGCGACTAGTACCCCAAACCCGAAATTCGCAGCGGGTTCGTCGGTGGCCGTCCAACGGGTTTTGGGCACCACGGCTGGGTCTTATTTCGTACATCGAACTCGGAATTCTGTACAACCCGCCGCGAAATTGAGGTTCGATGGACTACGCCCCGGTGAATTGGGCTGGGCGCTTGGCCAGGAACGCGCCCATGCCTTCTTTCTGGTCCGCAGTGGCAAAAATCGCTCCAAACTCGGCCGCTTCCATAGCGATGGCCGCGACCTGGCTCTCATCGGCGCCGCGGACAATCAGCCGTTTGACGGCCGCCACCGCCAGAGGACCGCGCGAGGCGATGCGTTCCGCCATTGCCAAGGCCTGGGGCAGCAATTCTTCAGGTTCATACAGCTCTTGCACCACGCCATAGCGTTGAGCCTCTTGGGCGCTAAAGAGGTCGCCCGTCAGAATCCAGCGATTGGCCGCCAACCGGCCGATCTGCCGCGTCAGCCGCTGGGTGCCGCCAAAGCCGGGAATGACGCCCAGGCTCACTTCTGGCAGGCCAAAGCGCGCCTTGGTCGACGCCAGCAAGAAATCGCAGGCCAGCGCCAGCTCGCAGCCGCCGCCCAGGCAGAATCCGTTGACCGCGGCGATCACCGGGACGGCCAAGTCGTGCAGCCGCTGCATGACCTCGTCGCCCCTTCTGGCAAATCCCTCGGCCTCTGCGGCGCTCATGTGCTGCATGGCCGCGATATCGGCGCCAGCGACAAAGGCTTTCTCGCCTGCACCCGTCAGCACCACGGCGCGGATCCGCGGGTCCGCGGCGATCTCTGCGATGCGTTGATCCAGCTCGTCGATCACCTGCTGGTTGATGGCGTTGAGCGCCTTGGGCCGGGCGATCTGCAGCAGCGCCACCGCGCCTTGGCCGTGACTGCAAGGGCGGAGCTCAAATAGCACGGCCGGTTCGTTTGCCTGGGACATCGCGTTTCTCCTTGTGGAATTCGCCGCTGAAAAACGCGACAGGCCGACCGCAGGTTGCCCCACAGCCGGCCCGTCGCAAACCAGAGCAGGGGCTTACTTGCCGCCGCGCTTGCTCGCCTTGAGGGGGTTGACCATCTTGGTGTCGACCTTCTTCTCGACCTTGGCGTGGGTCGCGAAGTTGCACATGCCGGCGGACCACTTGGCCTCGGGGATGGCGTAGCTGTTGCAGTAGGCCACGCCTTCTAGGAGGCGGACGTGGCTGCAGCCGATGCACTGCGTGGCCACGGCCTGAAAGCTGAATTTCTGAAAACGCGCAGCCGTAGCGGCGTCGGCGGCGGGGGCGTTGATGGCGTCGCTCATGGATCCTCAAGGCGATCGACGTCAGTCGATCTGCAGGGCCAAGGGGCTGGCGGGCGGGGCGCAAAGTCCCCTTCCCGGGCCGATCTTGTATCAGCTCGGAGGCGCTTCGCTCCGTCGCGAAGTGCGCAAGCTGTCGTGGGTTGCTCGGCGCTGGCCCAGGGCCAGGTCGGGCAAAAGTGCGGCGCAGGCTACGGGAAAACCCCGGTTCTTGTCAAGATTCGCCAGCGAAATTGGCGTGAGCTTGCGCCGCATCGGGGCTGGTGCCGAGACGCGGTCAGCTGGCGCCGCGGCCCAACCGCCAGGAGTCCGCGCTTGGCTATTCTTCCTTGCACTGGCCGGCGACGCAGATCTCGTCCGAGGCGCACGCGTGGGCCAGGCACGTCAGGTAGCCTTGGCAGCCCCAGGAGAGCGGCGGGGCGCAGATCATGCCCTTGCCGTTGTCGCTGGGCACGCAGAAGGTCGCCTCGCCGCCGTAAGGGCAGTCCTTGGGGCCGCTGCACGGAGTCGGCGCCACGCAGTACTTCTCGCCGTTCTTGGAGGCACAGCGGGCCGAAGCGCACTCGTAGTCGGCGTTGCACGGTTCGCAAAAGCCCTTGTCGCCCTTGGCGCAGGTGGCGATCAACTCGCTGCCCACACTCTTGAAGCAGTAGGACACTTTGCTGCCTTTGGGGGTCGCGCAGCCGTAGCCGCTGGGGCAGGCATTCGCAGCGCCCGGACTACAGGTCTTGGCGCAGAATCTCTCGCCCGTAGAAGCGCTTAGGTGGCACTCCAGGCCAACTGCGCAGTCGCCTTGGCCGGTGCAGGGCGAGCACTGATTGCCGTCGCCCGCGCAGGATCCGTAGTCGGGCTGGCAGGCAAAATCGTCGACATTGCTTCCATATTGCCGGCACGAGCTCGCCGCAGGGCAGGACGCTTTGGCCTGGGCACAGGCTTTGGTGCAGTACTTTTGGCCGCCGGCGCCCTGAAGGCACAGCCCGCCCTTGCCGCAATCCGCCGCGACTTGGCATGGGTTGCAGAACCGCGGCTCCGTGCAGATCAGCTTGCCCGATTGGGGGTTGCAGTAGCTGCCTTGCGGGCAATCTAGCGAGCCGCTGCACAATTTGCTGCAGATGCCGGCACCCGTGGAGGCGTTGGTCTCAAAGCATGTGAGGCTAACGGAGGCGCAATCGCTTGGGACGACACACGATTTTCCGATTCCCTGGGTCGATGCGCTGTCGGCGATGGTGTCGATGCCGGCACTGTCAGCAGACGCGGTCGCGTCCCCCGCCGTGCTCAAGCCCGGTGAAGATGGGCCCGCGGCCTCTTCGCAACCGACCATGACGGCCAGCGCCAAGAGCGCCGCAGCCGCCTGCCGCAGCCCTTCGCCGCGCAGTCGAGCCGCGATGGCCTTGGCTTTTCTGCGTGTTGCGCTCATGCCCATCGCTCCTCCTCAGCAGCTCCACTGACCCCGTTCAAGAGTACGCGGCGCCGCTGCGGTCGGCAACAGAGGCGGGGAGCGAACCTCGCAAATCTTCTCTGGACCGGCGGGCTTGCCCCGGCATTTTCTGTGGGTTGGCCGTCTGCGGTTGGCGCACGCCGCCGATTGCGGCATGCTAGATCACGTTCGCCAGTTTGCGGAGCCGCCATGCCTACGCTCTATCATTACTTTGACTGCCCCTACTGCTTTCGCGTGCGCGCCTTCCTGGCCGAGCGAGAAGTCGATTTTGCCAGCCACCTGGTCGACCGCGGGTCGCCTCCGCCGGAGCTTCTGAGCCTTAACCCGCTGGGAAAGCTGCCCATTTGGGTGACCGACAAGGGCCGGCCGATCTTTGGATCGCGGACGATCATCCGCTTTGTCGACGCGCTGGCCGCGGGCACCCCGCTGATTCCCGCCGATCCGCTCCAGGCTGCGCGCGTAGCCATGGCCGAAGATCTGATCGATGAAGCGCTCTTGCCTGCGCTGATCCGCTTGGATCGCGAGGTAGGCGGCAAACCCTCCGATCAGTGGGACCTCAAGATCTACCGCACCGAGACGGCCAAGGTTCAAGGATTACTTGAAATTTTTGAGCAGCTCTTGGGCGGGCGTCAGTGGCTGGTGGGCGACGCGCTGAGTCCCGCCGACTTGGCGCTGGCCCAGCCGTTGACAATCCTGGAGCGATTCGGGTTGGATCTAGCGGCGATGCCCGGTCTGGCCGACTTGGCGGAGCGTTTGGCCAAACGCACGTCGATCCTTTCGGCGCGCCGGCCGCCGGGCTCGACCGCTTCTTCGCTGCTGCGCCCGGGCGTCCCGACGGAAGTCCTGCAAGCGGCCGCCGCTGCTCACAAGCAGCCCTAAATTCGCGGTTTTCTTCAGGGAGAACCGTTTCCAGTTTCGGTAGGGTCCGCTGCTGCGAGGGCCTGCCGCAGTGCTGCCCGCATACTGACAGTTCTGCCCGCATTCTGACCCAGCCGGTAATCGTCGGCATACAAGGCTTAAAAACTATGCGCGTTTCATCTTCCCTGCCGCAGCCGTTGCGTTTGGCCCTCAGCTCGGCGCTGTTCTCCGCTGTCGTCCTCGCTCCGGCTCCGGGGTGGGCCCAAGCCGCAGCTCCGGCGGCACCAGCGCCCGCCCAAGACGCAGGCCGCGCACCGGGGGCCGCAGAGCCTGCTCCCGCTCCAGCTCCGGCACCCGCCGCCGCGGCAGGCAAGCTGATCATCACGGCCGACTCCGACGATCTGGTCGCCGAAATCAAGGCGCCGGCCAGTGAGCCGCGCTTGGTCGGACTCAAGAAGGGCGAAAATACCATTGAAGTGACCAGCGGCTCTGTGCAGGTCAGCGTACAGACCAAGGGCGGCCGCAAGGTTGTGGAGCAAGGCGTCGACGTGCCGGCCGGCGGTCAGGCCCAATTGGCCGTGCGCAGCCGCGGGATTCTGCTAGTGCAAGTGCCCGCCGACGCCGATGTCCAGGTCGGGGGCAAGGATGTCGACGCGGACGCTGGCAAGTTCCAGGTCGAGCTGGAGCCCGGCTCCCACAGCCTAGTGGTGCAGCGCCCCGGTCAGTTTGGCCAGAAGGGCAGCGTCACCGTGGAAGCTGGCAAGACCGCCACCGTGGCCCCGCAGTTTGAAGCTTATGACTACGGCGGCAGAAAGACCTATGCCTACGCGGCCATCATCGGCGGCGGCGCGTTGGTCGTGGCGGCGATCGCTGTGGACGCGCTGTCCAGCTACGATGAGCTCGGCGGCGATGTCACCCGCTGGTCGCTCTTGGGCGTAGGCGCGGCGGGCTTTGTCGGCGGCACCATCCTGCTCAAGCACACCCTGGACGAAGCGGCGCCGGTCAAAGACGTGCGCTACGACGTCAAGGTGGCCGGTCTGCGCGGCGGCGCCGTGGCCAACCTGACCCTGCGCTTCTGAGGGGCTGATTCCACATGTCGTCCCCCGGATTTGAGTTTCACGAGGTCTACGAACGCTTGACCGTGGGCCCATGCCCCAACACGCCGGAGCGAATTCGCGCCGTTAAGCTGGCAGGTTATACCGCTGTGGTCAGCGTGCAGACGGACGAAGACTTGACCGAGCTCGGTCTCTCCTGGCCGCTGCTGTGGAAATTCCTGGTCGGCCAGGGCCTCTCCTGCCAGCGCGTGCCCATTCGCGATTTTGACCAGAAAGCCCTCGCCCGCGGCCTGGAGGAGGCCGTTGCCGCCGTCAACGAACTGCACCGCAGCGGTCACCGGGTCTATTTGCACTGCACCGCTGGGGTCAACCGCTCGCCCAGCGTGGCGATCGCCTGGCTGATGGCCCACCAGCAGATGGAACTCGATGAGGCTTGGGAGCTGGTCACCGCCCGCAGGCCCAGTGCACCGCACCGATCGGCGATTGAGGCCTGGAAGGACACGCGCAAGTAGATCGCGGTGCTCAGGTCGATGGGGGAGGCCAAGGCGTTTCCGATCGCGCTCATTTCGGAAAATCTCTGTGCCGTCAACGGGTTTGTGCGATTGCCTTTTGCTTTGCCGCGCCGTCCGCTAGCTTAGAGGCGTAGGGGAGCCACGGAAGTGAAAGCAGAGCCGCAGCCGCACATTTCGCCATTGCCCTTGGCCTTGTCGCCGCCTCTGCCGCCCGCCCAGCCGCAGCGCCAGGTGGAAGTGCAGCTGGGGCATTTGTGCAACAACCGCTGCGTGTTTTGCGTGTCCGGGCAGCTGTCCGAGCAGGGGCGAGCCGCGCAGTTGGCCGTGGAGCCGATCCTCGCAGAGATTCGCCAGGCCCGCGCCGATGGCGCCCAGCGGATCACCCTGTTGGGCGGGGAGCCGACGATTCAGCGCTCCTTTGGCCAGGTGCTAGCCCAGGCGGTGGCGCTGGATTTTGCCGAAGTCGTCATCTTTACCAATGGCGTCATGACACCGCGCGAGAGTTTTCGCCTGCGCGTGCTCGCAGCGCTGCAGAACCTGGGGCCGGCGTGGAAAAAGCGCGTGCTGTGGCGCTTCTCTCTGCAGGGCGGCGATGAGGCCTCGCACGACGCGACCACGCTCAATCCCGGTTCATGGAAGCGAATTCTGGACAGCATGGCGGTGCTGCAGGGGCTGGGGTCGCGGCTGTCCGGCAACATGTGCGTGGTGGAGAGCAATTACCGCTCCATCGATCGGCTGGCGGCGGTCTGCAAGCAATACGGCTTAGAGAATCTACATCTGGATATGGTGCGGCCCCGCGACGCCGGCGATCGCACAGACGCCGAGCTCCAGGCGATGATGCCGCGCTATACCGCCATGGCGCCGCACTTCTTGGCTCTGTCGCAGCAGGTTGACTCGCGCTTGGGGCGCACCTGGGACCTCAACTTTGGCAATGTGCCGTTCTGCACAGCGCTCGACGTCGCCCACCGCATCCACCACGACGGTCAGGACACAGTGACCGTGGCGGCGGATGGCCAGGGCAACACCCAGCAGGGCTTTGACAAATACCTGGACAAACGCAGCGACAAGGGCAAGCCGCCCTCCTGCAGCCAATGCGTGTTTGACGCGACCTGCTCCGGGGTGTTTGACAAGTACCGGCAATTCTACGGGGACAGCGAGTTCCAGCCGGTGCAGCCGGAGGCCCTCTGGCAGCGCGATGGGCTGGGCCACCATTTTGCCCGGCTGGCCCAAGCTCCGCTGCAGCAGCAAACGGGCCTGCAGCTCGGTCAAGTGGATGAACGGGCTGGAGAAATCGAAGTGCGCATGGGGCCGTGGCTAGGGCTGGTGCGCAGGGCAGGGCGGCCGAGCTCGCGGCCCGGCTGGTGGCTGGGGCGCAGCGAACGCTGGGAGTTGTCGCTTCTGGGGCCGCTGCCGGCCCAGGCCCCGCCGATCGCCGCTTTGCACCAAGGCTTTTTGGCGATCGCCGCAGCGCTGGGCGGCAGTGTGCCGCAGGGGCCGGACCTGGGCCAAGCGTTTCGCCAAGCGCTGCACCTGCAGGCCCGTCAGCGCCTGGAAGCAGGTCAACGCCAGCACGCAGAGGCCCTGGCGGCGCACTGGCGCGCGTGCCTTTGCGCAGAGCCTCTGGCGGGCCTGCAAGCCGTGCAAACGGCCCAGGGGCAGGCGCTGCTATGGCAAGACGGCCCGCGGAGCCTAGAGCTCGATATCGCCGCGTGGCGGGACCCGACGGGCCGCTGGCAGCCGCGCATTCAGCACCGCGCCGCTGGCCTGAGCGAGGCCGAGCTGACCGAGGCGAATCGGGCTATCGCCAAGAAGATCCGCGATAACGCCCTGTCTGCGCCATCGGTCCAAGCGATCTGCTAGGGGGCTGTTGGGAAAATCCCTGTTGATCCAAGTGATTCCGCCCGATGTCTTGCTGGTTCCACGCCGGGATCGGCGATTTTCTTGCCGCCGCTCCGCGCCGATCTACGCTTGGCGCAGAGTCAAGGAGGCGGTCATGGAAGTCGCAATGCTGGCAGGGACAATCGGAGCGGGCGTGGGCCTCGCGGTGTTGACGGCGCGGGTCGCGATGCAGTTGATCGTCGGGGCGATCCCGCAAAAGGGCCGCTGATCGCTTGAGAAATCGCGGCTCATCGGCAATTCGTCAGGTCTGATGCGGCGCCAGCGGCGGGGTTTCTTCGCCGATGAGCCGATCAATCCGCCCGTGGCTGTCGCAGATCAGTCGCAGATGCTGGTTCGCCAGAGAATTGAGGCGCAGGCCCACTGCCTGAGGCTGGATCGGCACCTCTCGGCCGCCAAGGTCGACCAGCGCCGCTAGCCCCACCGCGCGAGCTTGGCCCCAGCGCGACAGTTCGGCCAGAGCCTCCAGCACGGCTCGACCGCTCGCCAGGACATCGACCACCAGCAAGACCCGCTGACCGCCCAGGTCGCCCGGCAAATCCGTGGGGCCGGCGCTATCCTGGCGTGCGCGTAACCATGCGTCATCGCAGCTAATATCTGCGTCAATCTGGCCGACTAGCGGCTTATGCCCTTCCGTCAGCGCCAGAATCGCCGCCAGCTCGCGCGCCACGGCCGCCCCGCCGTGCTGCACGCCCAAGAGCCAAGGCAGTTCCTGGCCATCCGCTGAGGCGCTGCTCCAGTGGTGGGCCAGCACTTCATCCGCCAATTGGCGCAACACTTGTTCCAGATTGGCGCGATCCAAAGTCATTTTGCTGGCTTCCACTGCTCGCAATCGCCGCCTGGGGCCTCGTCGTCGTGGACAAAGGTGAACATGCGCTCGGTGGTTGGCTTGAACCAGTCGTCGCTAAAGGCCCACCAGCGTATGCCGGCTTTGCCCTTGACCACCTCCATGGGCACGAGGCCAAAGAACCGGCCGTCCTTGGAGTTATCGCGGTTGTCGCCCATGACCAGCAGTTGCCCCGGCGGCACCTCAAAGTCCGGAAAGGCGCGGTTGTCGGCCTGGGCGTACACCATCGCGTGCGGCCCATAGCACTGGTGCCACTGTTTGTTGCTGCAGCGATCGGCCCATGGCCAATCTGGGGTGTTGTCCACCTCGTATTGGTCTGGCGCAGGCGAGACGTGGTGCTGGGTGGTAAAGATGTGGCCGCCGATGCACTCGCGGGCTACGCGGCACATCCGCGCCGACGACGTATCCTTGCCGCACGACCCAGCCGCCGCGACGATGTGACGCTTGACCGGTTTGCCGTTGAGGTACAGGACGTTGTCCGCCATCCGCACTTTGTCTCCCGGCGCGGCGATCACCCGTTTGATCAGATCTTTGCCGGCCGAGTCCGGGTCGTCGTCGTAGGGGTACTCAAATACCACGACTTCGCCGGGCCGCGGGTCGCGCAGGGCCAGGAACTTGAGGCGTGTAAAGGGGATCTTGAGGCCGTACAGGAACTTGTTGACGAACAAGTGGTCGTGAACCTGCAAGGTCGGGATCATCGATCCGGTGGGGATCTTGAACGCCTCAAACACAAAGGCGCGGATGCCAATGGTGAGCAGGGCCGCCCAGGCGATGGCTTCGGCGTATTCGCGCGTCGGCGATTTGCGGAAGGACCCCAGGTGCAGGTGCAGGGCCTCGTCAAAGGCGTTGACGGCCCGCTCCAGGCGCTCTACGGCGGGCGCCTCCGCCTCACCGCCGGCAGCAGCCCGGGCGCCGCGCATCGTCGCGAGCTGGTCCTGAAGAAGCAGGCGGATGTCTTCGCGCAGCGTCTTGCCGTACTTGCGCATCAGGCCCGAGCCGGAATGGTCCAGATAATCAGCGCGTTCGCGCAGGTCGCGCAGCTGGCGGCGCAGGGCCCGGCGGTCCGGGGCTGAAGATTCGCTCACAGGTAGGGCTCCTTGGGGTGGCAGACCGCCGGAACAGCCCGGCATGGATGGGCTCGCACTCGCCAAAAGGCAGACGGCGGCTGCAGGCCGCGAAGCCTACAACCGCCGTCCCCTCGATTCAATGCCCAACCCCGCGCTGCCGCGGATCTTGAGCGCTGTTTCGCTTACTTATCGGCGCGGACCATGATGTCGTCGATGAAGACGCCAGCGCCGTCATTGGCGGTACAGTCGCCCGAATCAAAGCTGTAGGTCACGATCACGGTCTTGCCTACCAAGGCGCTGACGTCGACCGAGATTTCCCCCCACTTCTTCGTGATCAGGTTCTTGTCGAGCAGCACATCGACCTGCGCCGCGGACAACACGTCTTTGATATTGACCTTGACGACGTCATAGGTGGTACCGCTTTCGCCATCAAAGTACGCCTTGAACTTGAGGAAGGTCTTGGCGCCCGCCGTCGGCGAAGCGTTGATCTTGAACGCCCCCGTCTTGGCCGTGCCGCCCACTTTCTGCGCGCCCGTCGGGCACGTGAAATTGAACGCGCCGTTGGCCTGCTTGCCGCTCAGGTTCAGCGAGCAATCGCTGCTGTAGAACGAGGTACCGGCGTTGTTGTCGATGGCCCAACCATTGGCGTTGAAGTTGGCAATGGTAAAGGCGCTCGGGTTGGCGCAGGTGATGCTCTCCGCATACGAAGGAGCCGGGACATTGTCGAGGCGCAGATTGTCCAGGAACCAGCCCTTGCCCTCGTTGACCGCCGTGTCGCCGCTGTTGAAGCGGAAACGCAGGACGAACTTCTTGCCCTTGAGGCCGCTCAGGTCGATCCAGCCCTTGCGCCAGCCCTTCTGCAGGTTCAAGGAGTTGGAGCGCTGAGTCTGCACCGGCAGGGTCACAAAGGCGTCGCCGCTGACTTCAACCCAGCGCTGGTCGTAAGTCGTACCGTCTTCCGTTTGGAACCACTCGTCAAAGAGCAGCGTAGCCGGGCCGGTGCTCAATGCGGTCAGATCGACCACGGGCGAGAAGCTCGAGCCGACCGACTGGCCAGCAAAGTCCACGCCGTTGTTGAAGTTGAGGTAGCTCTTGCTGGTGTCGCTCAACTGAGCCAGGCCCACGTCGGCGGTGGCGTCGATGGCCCAGCCGGTCTTGCTGGCGTTGGCCGCGTCAAACTGCCAGCCGTTGTTGTTGTCGTTGAAGGGCTCGTTGTACACGCCGTTGTTGATGACCTTGACCACCGGGCCGCCGTAGATGTTCATCTGATCGACGAACCAGCCGGCGCCAGCGTTGGCAATGCCGTCTTGGGTGTCAAAGCGGAAGCGCACCTGGAACTTCTTGCCAATCAGCGAAGTGACATCAAAAGCTTGCAAAGTCCAGGCCTTGCCTGCGGGAACCTGGTAGTTCAACGGCACGGTCTGGAATCCGTCGGTGCTGAATTCGATCCAGCCGCGGTCGATACCCGGCTCCTGCACGTCCATCCACGAGTAGAACACCGCGGTCATCGCCGTGCCCTTGAACGCCGTCGCGTCGATGAAGAACTTGCCGAGGCCGATGGCCTTGACCGCGTTGCCGCCGTCGGCATAGCCCGTGCCGTTGTTCAGGTTGAGCGAAGCGGCGCCCGTCAGCTTGCCGGGGATCGCCGGGGTGGCGTCCGTGGCCCACTTGACGTTGCCGCTGCCGCCAGTGCCGACCCAGAGCGGATCGCCAAAGTCGACCGGCGAGGTCGCGGGTACGGTAAAGACCTTGCACACCGCCACGTCGGTGGTCAGGGTGAACACGCAGGTGCCCTTGGTCTTGTCGCAGCTGTCCACGGTGCAGGGGTTCAAGTCGTCGCAGATGATCGGCTTGCTGGCCACGCATTTGCCCAGGGCGCACTTGTCGGTCGGCGTGCACTTGTCGCCGTCGTCGCAGCTGGCGGTGTTGTTGGTCGAAACGCACTTCTTGCCGATCGCGTCGCAGGCGTCATTGGTGCAGACGTTGCCGTCGTCGCAGGTGTTGGGCGCGTTCACGCTGCAGGTGCCGCCCTTGCAGGTGTCTTTGATGGTGCAGAACTGGCCGTCGTCGCAGGGCGCGGTGTTGTTCGCGTTGATGCAGCCCGCGGCCTTGTCGCAGGAGTCGTCCGTGCAGACCTTGCCGTCGTCGCACTTGAGCGGCATCGAGCCGATGCACTTGCCCTTGCCGTCGCAGAGATCCGACAACGTGCAGACCGTACCGTCATTGCACGGCGCAGTGTTGGGCACGTTGCTGCAGACGTCCTTGGAGCAGGAATCGGTGGTGCAGACGTTGTTGTCGTCGCAGTTCTTGCCGACGCCGATGCACTTGCCGCCCGCGTCGCACTTGTCACCGGTGGTGCAGCCGCTGCCGTCGTCGCAGGTCGCACCGGCGCTCACCGGCTTGTACAAGCAGCCAAGCTTGGCATCGCAAGTGTCGGTGGTGCAAACGTTATTGTCGTTGCACTTGATGGTGGTCGCGCCCACGCACTTGCCGCCGCCGCACTTGTCGTCGCTGGTGCAGACGCTGCCGTCGGTGCACAGCACGGTGTTGTTGGCGTAGACGCAGCCCTTGGCCTTGTCGCAGCTGTCATCCGTGCACGGATTGTTGTCGTTGCACACCACGTTGCTGCCAGCGCAAGCGCCGTCCTTGCAGGCGTCTTTGTCGGTGCAGGCGTTGCCGTCCGTGCAGGCCAGGACGTTGTTGTCGTTCTTGCAGCCGGTGCTGGCGTCGCAGCTGTCGGTGGTGCAGGCGTTGCCGTCG
>CAXNCS010000007.1:0-64554 GCA_964201005.1 Myxococcota bacterium | reverse complement strand
CGGCAGCAGCGGCAGCGGCCCGCTCGCCATGCCGCGGCGCAGACGCACCACAGAGGACGGCAGGGCCAGCGCTTCTAGCCCCCCGAGGTTGGGCTTTTGCACCTCAGCCAGGACCTGTTGCACCGCCTCGGCCACGCTGGGGGCCCCGGCGGGTGGAGCCCCGGTCACGGTGGCGTCGGCAAACAAGTCCGCGGCTGCGGGCCGGACAGGTGCCAGGCGATTGTCTGATCCGCTCCCCGCCTCAGCTTTTTGCGGATCGTCGCGGTTGCAGCGACAGCTCGGCAGCGCGGCCAGGGCGGCCATGGCCAGCAGCAGCGTCATCCAGGTCAAGGTCAGCGCGGGGCTAGCAGGGCGGAGATGGGGCATGGCCGGAGCGTACGCCGGGGGCTCGGCGATGTCACGGTTGGCACGCTAGGGGCGGCGGTGTATCGTGCCCGCCGGAGGCGCCCGTTGAACCGAAACCCGCTGCAACCCATCGACCAGGTGGTCCTGGCCATCGATCCGGGGTCGCTCAAGCTGGGTTGGGCGGTGGTGCGGAGCCGGCAAGGTCGGCTGGAGCGGCTGGCCTCTGGGACGCTCAAGCTCAACCCCCGCGACAATCTCCCCACGCGGCTTGGGGGAATTCTAAAGGGTGTCCAAGCGTTGCTGGAGGGTCACCCCGTCGATGCCCTGGCGATTGAGGCGGCGTTTGTCCACGACAATCCGCACACTGCGCTGGTGCTGGGCCAGGCCCGCGGCGTGCCGATTGCCCTTGCGGCGGCGCGCGGCCTGCCGGTGTTTGAGTATCCGCCGGCGCTGGTCAAGCGGGCGATTGTGGGGAGCGGCCGGGCGGTCAAGGAGCAGGTGCAGCGGCTGGTGCAGATGACCCTGGATTTGGCTGAACTGCCCCAAGAAGACGAGGCCGACGCCCTGGCCGTGGCGGTGACGCATCTGCGCAGGTCGCAGGCCGATGCGCTGGTGCCAAGTGCGGCGGCGCTGGCCCTTGCGCCCGAGGCGGCGATGACACCGGCGCGCAATGCGTACCTGCAGGCTGTGCAAGCCGCGGCGGCACAGGGTAAGCAGAGAGAGCTGCAGGGCAAGCAGAGAGAGCCGCAGGGCAAGAAGAAAGCTGGAGGCTGGCGATGATCGCGTATCTGCGGGGAATTTGTCAGGCTATCGAAGACGACGCCGTGGTCGTCGATGTGCGCGGTGTGGGCTATCTGGTCAGCGTCAGCGAGCGCGATCGCTCCCAGCACCAATTGGGCGGCGACGCGGAGCTGCTGGTGCACACAGAAGTGCGCGAAGACGCTATCGCCCTGTATGGCTTTGTCACCGCTGCGGATCGCGACATGTTTCGCGCGCTGATTGGCGTGCCCGGCGTGGGCCCCAAGGCGGCGATGGCGCTGATTTCTGCCCTGGAGCCCGGGCCGCTCGCCGCGGCGATTCAGGGTGAAAAGCTTAGCGAATTGACCAAGGCCAAGGGGATTGGCAAGCGCACCGCAGAGACGATTGTGGTAAAGTTGCGCGACCGGCTGCCGGCCTCGGCGTCGCTGCAGCCTGCAACGGGGGCCGCCAAGGTGCCGCTGGGGTCGCCGCTGCTGGCAGACCTGCTGTCGGCGCTGATCAACCTGGGCTATCGCCCGCAAGCTGCGGAAACGGCTGCCGCTCAGGCGCTGGCCGACCCAGCCAACGGCCACTTTGACGCGGCCCTGCGCGCCTCCCTGGCCCTCTTGCGCCGCCCAGGCAGCTAGCTGGCTCCCCACGCCCACAGGTAGACGATGATGGAACGCCCCGCAGAAGACGTGCTGACCGGCCAACCGATCGACCCAACCGCCGATCGGGCGCTGCGGCCGCGGTCTTTTGCCGAATACGTGGGTCAAGAGACGGTGATCCGCAACCTGCAAGTGTTTATTGCCGCCGCGCGCAGTCGCAGAGAGCCGATCGATCACATGCTGTTTTGCGGGCCGCCGGGCCTGGGCAAGACCACCTTGGCCAATCTGATCGCCAATGAGATGGGGGCGAACCTGGTGGTCACGTCCGGGCCGGCGATCGAGAAGAAGGGCGACCTGGCCGGCGTGCTCACCGGGCTGCAGGAAGGCGATGTGCTGTTTATCGATGAGATTCACCGCTTAACGCCGATTGTCGAAGAGAACCTGTACCCGGCGATGGAGGATTTCCGCTTTGACATCGTGATTGGCGACGGGCCGCACGCCCGCACGGTCAAGCTGCCGCTGCCGCGCTTTACCCTGCTGGGGGCGACGACGCGCACCGGGCTGCTCACCGGGCCTCTGCGCGATCGCTTTGGCTATGTGGCGCGGCTACAGTTTTATAGTCCTGAGGAGTTGGCCCTGGTGGTGTCGCGTTCTGCGCGAGCGCTAGGGGTGGCACTGGCGGCCAATGGCGCGCTGGAAATTGCCCGGCGCTCGCGGGGAACACCGCGGATTGCCAATCGTTTGTTGCGACGGGTGCGCGATTTTGCCGCAGTGGAGCAAGTGGCGGAGATCGACGCGAGCCTGGCCGCCCGCACCCTGGACCTGCTAGAAGTCGACGCCGCCGGCTTTGACCCGATGGACCGCGCCTATTTGGCCAAGCTGATTGTGCAATTTGGCGGCGGGCCGGTGGGCATTGAGGCGATTGCCGCGGCCCTGTCTGAACAGCGCGATACGCTTGAAGAAGTCTACGAGCCCTACCTGCTGCAACAGGGGTATGTGGCGCGCACGCCGCGCGGCCGGGTGGCGATGGCCAAGGCGTGGAGCCATCTGGGCCTGCCCCTGCCAGAACGCCTGCCGGGGCAAGACGAAATTCAGCAGAAGCTGCTGTAGGGGCAGGTGAAGGCGATGGCAGACCAGGCCCCCGGCGACTGGCAGGTGGCGGTGCGCGGCGGCGACGAGCGCGGCAGTCAGCCGGTGCAGCTCTGGCTGCGCGCCCAGCCCGGGGCCTCCAAGAGCCGGCTGGTGGGGCTGCACGGCGAGCGGATCAAGGTGGCGCTCCAGGCCCCGCCGGTGGATGGCAAAGCCAATGACGAATTGTTGAGGTTAATTGCCGATCTGATGGACGTACCCCGGACCAAGGTTCAGCTCGCCGCGGGCCAAACGAGTCGCGACAAGCGCGTGGATGTCAGCCTGCCCCGCCCCCAGGTTTTGGCCGGTCTGGAGCGGTTCCTGGGCCGTCCTTGAACCGCAGCATGGTTTGGTTTACTGTCGTCCCAACTGTGTCCGCGCAGGTTCAATGGCCGCAACCCACCAACTGAAGCCCGACGCCGATGAGCTGCCTTCCTCAGCTCTCGTCGACAATATGTACCGCGTGGTGCGCCTCATCGGCCGCGGCGGCATGGGCTCGGTGTATGAAGCGGAAGACATTCGCCTGGGCCGGCCGGTCGCCCTCAAGGTGTTGCGCTCTGACCTGGCCAAGCAACTTCAGGCGGATGAACGGTTTTTTCAGGAAGCCAAGATCCTCGCGCGCATCCGCTCGCCGTTTGTCGCCACGGTGTACAACATCGGCGCCACGGACACGGGCCGCACCTACATCGCGATGGAGTACATCGACGGTGAGAGCCTGGGCGACCTGCTGGACCGCGAGCGCTGGCTGACGCTGCCGCGGGCCTGTCGCATCGCCCAGCGCGTGTGCGAAGCGCTGATGGAAGCCCACAAGCTGGGGATCATCCACCGCGACCTCAAGCCAGACAACATCTTGCTGACCCGCTTGGGCTCCCAGGAAGACTACGTCAAGGTCGTGGACCTGGGGCTCGCCAAGCACATTGCCGCCCAAGGCGCCGAATTTAACCCGCGGCTCACGCAAGCGCGCTTGGTGGTGGGCACGCCGGCTTACATGAGCCCGGAGCAGGCGGCGGGGCAAGAAGTCGGGCCGCAGAGCGATTTGTATTCGCTGGCCGTGATTCTTTACGAGATGGCCACGGGCTTTCTGCCGATTGACGGCGAGACGCCTCAGGATTTTCTGCGCGCCCACCAGCTTCAGCCGGCTGTGTCGGTCAACCAGCGCCGCGCCGACCTGGTGTTTCCGCCGCAAGTCGACGCGTTTTTTCGCAAGACCCTGGCCAAGAATCCGGCGGATCGGCCGCGCGATGCCCGGGCTTTTGTTGAAGAGTTG
The DNA here is from genome assembly GCA_964201005.1 of Myxococcota bacterium. GTDB lineage: Bacteria > Myxococcota_A > UBA9042 > UBA9042 > UBA9042 > SXRM01. The sequence goes on along the minus strand of CAXNCS010000007.1, from coordinate 60,468 downwards.
GACAAACTGGAGGGCATCGCCGCCGAGTCGCGCACCGCCCGCAGCGCCCCCAACACCCAGCCGCGGGCGCCGCGCCGCCACGATTCGGCGATTGGTCCGACCATCGACCTGCTCAGCGAGCGCATCGACCGGGCCAAAGACCGCGTTCGCCTGGAGTTAGCTGGGGTGTGCGCGCGCACGGCGGCGATGCTGGACGCGACGATGGACGCGTTTGTCGCCGAGACCCAAGCCCGCGCCGACGCGCCAGTGGTGGTGCGCATCCAAGTGGGTCCGCCGGGGCCGCGGCTGCCTTTGGCGTGCATGTTTGAAGAGATCCGCAGCCGCGCGGCGCTTTTTGACAACGATCCGCCCTCGCTCGCCCGCCGCAAATTGCTCAGCTGGGTCCAGGGGCTCATGCCCGACCGGCCCGACCGCGCCAGCCAGGTGGCCCACCTGATCGGCTTGTTTTTGCGGGTGGATTTTCCCGATTCGCCGCACTTGTCTCACGCCCGGGCGGTGCCGGAAGTGGCGCGGATGGCCGGTGGCGCGGCGCTGGCCGATGCTTTGCGCGGGATCGCCGGGCGCAGCCTGCTGGTGCTGGCGATCGAGCGCATCGACTACTTGACCGAGACGGAGCAGGCCTTTGTGCGCCGCTTGGTGCGCCAGCTGGGCGCCACGCCTGTGGTGGTGGTGGGCGGTTGGGTGTCGCGATCGGACGAAGTGCCGGCGAGTTTTGCCGGGTTGCTGACCCCGGGATCGGTGACACGGGTGCCGGCGCGCGACCTGACCTCGCCGGATCGGATGATGGACGCCGGGGCGCGGCTGGTGCTCGGCGCCGCATTGCGCTTGGGGGCGCCGCTGTGGCCCGACCTGCTGGAAGCGGCGACCGATCGCCCCGCGGGGCCAGCGGTTTCGCGGCTGGTGGCTGCCGGGCTGCTGCGGCCGCAGACGTCGAGCCACCTGTCCAACCAGGTGGAGTATGCCCTGGGCGAGTGTCCGGAGACCCTGCGCGCCGAAGTGCTGCGCGAACCGCTGAACATGGCCGGCGCGGTGGCGTGGCTGCTCAACCAGTCTGTGGCGCGGCCTGACGTGTTTGTGGGGCGCTTGGCAGCCCTGCAGGCGGCGGCGGGCGAGCACGAGGGCTCAGCGGCCCACGGCCGGCATTTTGCCGAGATGATGTACCAGCTGGGGGCGTTGCCGGAGGCCATTGCCGAGTACGAGCTGGCCCGCGAACAGCTGGTGCGGCTGCGCGATCGCGGCGACCGCGAGACGGCGGCGCTGGGCCTGGCAGAAGTGGCGCGCGGCTTGGCTGCCAGCCTGTCTGAGCGCGGCGACCACGAGCTAGCCAGCGACCGAGCCCGCGAAGCGATTGAGGAATTGCGTCCGCTGCCCAGGCTTCGCGAAGAGGACTGGTACCGGGTCGGCGTGCCGCTGTTGGCCGCGTGGGCGACGGCGGAAGTCGCTTGCGGCCGCGGCGCGGAGGCGGTGGCGCCCCTGGAAGCCCAGCTGTCGGTGATGCAGGTCACCGCGCAGACCACGGTCCACGACCTGACCCCGGTCGTGCGGCTGGCCCTGGGCAAATGCCTCAAAGCGGAAGGGCACTTGCAGCACGCGCTGGACGTGTGGAGCGAGGCGATGCAGGCCATTCCCGTGCTCGCCTCACCGGTGTTGGCGGCGGAACTGGCCCTGAGCATCTCTGACGCCTACCGCGCGCTCAATCAAGGCGATGCGGCGGTCTCTGCGGCGCGGCGCGGTCTGGCTGCTTCGCGCGATGCCCGCAACCTGATCCTAGAAGTGGAGGCGCTGCGCGCCCTTGCTCTTGCCTTGCGCGATATTGGCGAGCTGGACGACGCCGAGGCCCAGCTGGGCGAAGCGCTCAACGCCTTGGGCCGCGTCGACCGCCAGCGCTTGGCCGCCGAGGTGTCGGTGCTGCTCGCGGCGGTGCTGCAGGCCCGTGGCGCCCTGGACGAGGCCGACGCCGCCCTGGCCAAGTCTTGCCGCGCCTATGCCGCCCTGCCCGACCTGGCCGGCCTGGCCGACGCCCTGCGCCAACGCGGCGAAATTCAACAGCAGCACGGCATCTACGCCCGCGCCCTGGCCTTTGCGGAGGAATCCGGGCGTCAGGCCCAAGCGGTAGGTCACACGGGGCTGCACATTAAGGCGCTGCTCTTGGCCGCCCGTGCGTCTGCCGCCGCTGGCGATGCCAAGACCGCGCACACGATCATGGAAGATGCGTTTGGCCTGGTGGAGCCGGAGATTGCCACGCTTGAGCGCGCGGACTGCATGGTGGTGCTCGCCGATCTGCTCGAGGCCGGCGTGCTGACATCGGACCGCACGGCGCGGGCGTTGCTGGACGAGGCCCAGGAATTATACCGCGAACTTGGGGCGTTGCGCGAAGCCGAGCGGCTGGTGCGGCGCCTGCGGGCCATGACCGCGACCGGCGAGTTCCGCGTCTCAGCGACCTAAGCGAGCGCGGCGGGGGAGCCATGGGTGTGTGCAAGCTGGTGCGCGTCAGCACCGGGGCAGGTCAACACGAGATCGTCCTCTCCGACGTGACCACCGTCGGTCGGCAGCCCACCAACACCTTGCAGATCGTCGATCGGCTGGTGTCCAAAGAGCACGCGGTCATCGCCCGGCGCCCCGGCACTTCGCTGTTTCTGTTGACCGACCTGGACAGCCGCAACGGCACGTACTGCAACGATCACCTGGTCGAGCAGTCGGTGGCGCTCAAGGACGGCGACGAAGTGCGGATCGGCAGCACGATCTGGCGCTTTCACCAAGAGTTGGATCTGCCGCAGCGCGCCGACGTGGCCCCCGAGGTCAACCCGCTGGACGAAGTCGGTTCGGCGTCGATCCACGCGACCATGCAGATCGACTTGGCCCACGATTTTCAGCGCGTCGATTTTGTGCTCGACGACCGGATGCTGCGGGCCGACTACGAAAAACTCCGCCTGGCCTTTGTGCTTTCTGGCGATCTGCACGCGGCGCACGACATCGACTCGGTGCTCGACCGCCTGCTGATCCGCATCTTTGAGTGGCTGCCGGTCGACCGCGGCGTGGTGATGTTCGTCAACGAGAAGGGCGAAGGCGACATGGCCTCGCGGCTGGTTCAGGTGGCGACTAAGCTGAGGCAGAATGCGGGTCTCAGCAAGGAAGACAAAGAGATCCACGTGCCCCGCTCGATCATTCGCCATGTGATTGGCAAGCGCGAGGCGGTGCTTTCGACCGACGCCCGGCTGGACGCGCGCTTTGGCAATGCCGCCTCGGTGGTGCTGCAGGGCATCCGCTCGTCCATGACCGTGCCGCTGTTGACCCAGGAGCGCGTGCTGGGGGTGTTGCACGTCGACTCCCTGATTAGCTCTGGGCTTTTTGCAGAAAAGGACCTGGCGGTGCTCGCGGCCGTGTCGCGCCAGGCGTCGATCGCCATCGACAATGTGCTGCTGCAGCGGCGGGTGGTCGAAGAGGCGGCGCTTCGCTCGTCGCTGTCGCGCATGCTGAGCCCCAACTTGGTCGACCGCATCGTCGCGGGCGATCTGGCAATCGAAAAAGGCGGGGCGCAGAAGCGCGTCACCGTGCTGTTTGCCGATATCCGCGGCTTTACCGCGCTGACGGAGAGGCTGGCGCCGGCCGACATGGTCGCGCTGATGAACGAGTACTTTGAGCGGGTGTCCAACGTGATCTTTGCCTACGACGGCACCCTGGACAAATACATTGGCGACGCGGTGATGGCGCTGTTTGGCGCGCCCCTGGGCACCGACGACGACGAGTCCAATGCCGTGCGCGCCGCCGTAGAAATCCAGGCGGTGGTGAGGGATTTCAACCGCGAGCGGGCAATGGCCGGGATCGAGCAAATCGGCATCGGCATCGGCATCGCCACGGCCACGGTGATCGCCGGCTATGTCGGCTCGTCCCGCACCATGAGCTACACGGTGTTCGGTCGCGGGGTGAACCTGGCCTCGCGGCTGTGTTCCGCGGCCAAACCCGGGGAAATCCTGATCAGCCCTACGACATTCCAGGCGGTCGAGTCGCAGGTCCACGCCGAACAGATGGACGAGATGCGCCTCAAGGGCATGGCCGATCCCGTAACGCCTTACCGGCTGCTGAGCATTCGCTAGACCCAAAGGCAAAAGCCTGCGCCAGATGCACTTGGCGTCCAGCTTGACCCGTTGGTGTGGGGGCGCGATCATACTGGCGTGCTCGCAAGGACGCCGATGACAGAAGAGCCCCTCCAGCCCAGACAGAAATCGAGCCTTTTCAGACCCTTGTCACGGCTGACCGATCTGCTGCGGCGGATGGATCCCAACCCCGATCCGCAGGCCGAGCCGCTTGGGCTGGTGGCGGTGCTGGCGCTGTTCGCCGCTAGCCTGGTCTCCTCCTATTTCTGGATGCGCTGGAAAATCCAGCCGATGCAGGATCTGGGCCACCATTTGGCCGGCGCTGCGGTCTCGAGCGATTGGGGCCGCGACGGTTCGATGTACACCGCGCTCTACTTGCCGATCGATCGCTTGGCGGCGAACTCGTTGCTGTACACGCTGGCGGGCTGGCTGGGACGACTGACCGGTGTGACCCTGGCGGTGCGGCTGTGCATGCTCGGCTATGTGGCGCTCATGCCCTGGGCGGTGGCGTGGATGCTGCGGTCGCGCGGCCGATCGCTGTGGCCGGCGGTGGCGGTGGCGGGGCTGGTTCACTACGGCATCTTTGCCGCGGGCTTTGGCAATTTCCTGTTTGCCCAGCCGTTCTTGGTGCTGGCCGTGGCCGCGTATGCCAAGCTGCTGGACGCCCCTTCCCTGCGGCGGGTGTGGCCCAGCGCCCTGCTCTTTCCGCTGGTGTTTCTGGCCCACGCCCACGTGTTTCTCTGGCTGGGGGCTCTGTGCTTGGCCCTGCTCTTGCGCGCTTTGCTGCGTCGGCCCATCGACCCGCGCCACGGATCGCGACCGCTCATCCTCCTGACCTCCGCTGTGGCCGCGGCTCCGGCGCTAGGGCTGTTTGGCCGCTGGTACTTGCGGACCATTGTCAGGCCGCCAGACGTGCAGGTGCCCCTCAGCGGGCCCGGGCATGGTCTTGGCGCCGTGTTCAAGACCCCCACGGAGCTGATCCGCGACCTGCCGGATGCGCTGCAGTCGCTGAAATCTGGCCACGACTTGGCCCTGCTGGGCCTGCTGCTGCTGCTCGCCGCGTTTGCCGTGGGGGCCAACCGGCTGCGGCGCCCGCGCGAGCGGACCCTGGAGCTGTGTGCGCTGATCACGTTCGCCGCGTATTTTGTCTTGCCCGAGTGGCTGCGCGGCACGGACAACATCGCCTCGCGCCAGCCGATGATGGCCCTGTGGTTCCTGCCGGCGCTGTTGGATCCGCTGCCCGCGACGATCTCGCGCACCGCGCGCTGGGTGGTGACCGCTGGCCTTGGGCTCTGGACCGCGGCCTTCCTGACCGTGTGGGGCACCACGCTCTGGCGGTTTGAGCGCGAGGAAGCCGCCGGGCTGGCCGAAGTGCTGGAGGCCGTGCCGCCGCGGGTGCATGTCCACATGGTAAAGCTAGACAGCGACTCGCGATTCTACACTTGGCACACTTTTTGGCACGTCGAGAAGTTCCCGATGAGCGATCACCTGGGGCATACCCCGGACACCATCGGCATTCTGGCCAGCTCGCCGGTTCACTACCGGCCGGGCGTGCAGCTGCCCCGCGTCACCGACCACTCCGCCGATTGGGCGGAAAACGACGATATTCGCAAGCACTTTGGCGCGGTGCTGCTGCGCCGCTGGAACCCTACCCCGGTGCAACGCGAGCGCGCCGCGGCCCGGTTTCGCCTCTTGCGCAAAGCGGGCGACTGGGAGGTCTGGGCGCCGCTGAAGTAGAGCAGCTTTGGGGGCGGCCATGGGCGGCCCGGTCCGACGCCCCGCCAAATGCGGTTGTTTGACGGCGCTAGACGCCCAGCGTAGGCTCGCCGCGGTCGTCTGGGGTGGCCCCGATGGCATTCTCAACGCGCCATCGCGTCGGCGCAAAGTCCTTGCTAGTCCAAAGCAATTGACCAGACCCATCGACATTTCCCCGGTGGCGCACCTCGGAGGCCGCGTGGCGAATTTTCCGGCGGCGATCCTCGATCGCATCGTCCGTCGTCCAATGGTAGCCCTCTCGATCGTCGTGCTGGTCGCGCTGGTGGTGCGGCTGATGATGCTGTACACCGCGCGGTTCAGCGGCGACGAGGCCCTGTTCTTTGGCATCGCCATGGACATCGTCGAGGGCAAGGAATTTCCGCTGCTGGGCACCCAGATTACCGACGGCCAGGGGCGCTTGCCGGGGCCCGCGTTTCTGTATGTCATGGCCCTGCCTCTGCTTGTGTGGCGGGCGCCTGAGGCGCAGTACGCGTTTGTCGAGATTCTGGGCGCCGTCACGGTCGGCGTCCTGTGGCACGCGCTGCGCCGGCCGTTTTCTGAGCGCGCGGCCTTTGCAACTGCGCTGCTGGTGGCCTGTTCGCCGTGGAGCGCGCTGTACGCCGACCGCACCTGGAATCCCAACGTGCTGCCGTTCTTGGTCGCGATTGCCCTGCTGGCGGCGGTGAGGTTGCGCGAGCGCCCGGCTTCGGCGTGGATGGCGGTGTTCTTGCCGGTGTCGGCGCTGATGGCGCAGTTCCACATGTCGGCCCCTGTGGCCTGGGCCGGCCTTATCGCCATCGCCTGGCCGGCGCGCAAGGGTTTTTCGCGCAAGGCGCTGGGCCTGGGCTTGGCGCTGGTGCTGCTGCTCTACCTGCCGCTCATCGCCCACGAGCTGAACACGGGTTTTGGCAACACCAAGAACATCCTTGCTGAAACCGTGGGCCAGCGCGGCGGCGAGCGCCACCCGTGGGGCTTTGCCTGGGTGCCCGTTTACGCGCTCCGCTTCTTGACGCTCGACGTCACCTACCACGAGCTGACCAGCTACTGGGGCGGCCCCGACGAGTGGAAATGCCTGCGCGCAGCCTTCCAGGGGACCCCGCCGCGGCCCTTCCACCTGGTGCGCTTGACGCTGTTGCTGTCGTCCATCGCCCTGGCCGTCTGGGCCATCGCTTCGTCCCTGCGCGCGGTGTGGATTCGGCGCTCGCTGGGTCCGTGGGGCGCGGCGTTTCTGGCGGTCCTGGCGGTGAACATGCTGCTGATGGGCGCCGCCGCCAAGCAGGTGTTTGGCCACTATGTCACCAATCTCTATCCGTTTGTCGTGGTGGCCTGGGCTGCCTTGGCGGTCCGCCTGGAAGGGACGAAGGCAGCCGAGACGCCGGATGCTGTGCCGCAGCGGCGCATAGGCCGGGCGGTGTTTGCCGTGCTGGTGGCGCTGTTCTGCATCGGCGGGGTCAGCGCGACGTGGGAAGTATCGCAGCGCGTGGACGCCAAGGCCGGGCTCGGGGTCCACCGCAAGGCTATGGCGGTGATCACCGAAGATGCCCGCGCCCAGGGCATCGATCCGCACGAGCCCGTGCGCCTGGACTTTCACATCCGCTCGTCGCACTACGACTGGCACATCTTTGCCAATCGCGCCTTGGGCCAGCCCATCAGCTTTGACGATCGCGCGCCGCGGCGCCGCTACATCCTGACCGATCTGGGCAAGGATCCCCCAAGGGGCGCGGCGACGCCGGCCATCCCCGTGGGCCATGCGCTTCTGTGGCGGCTGCCGTAGACAATTCTCTTTTGCACACTTGAGCTTTTGATCGGTACGCTAGCGCAAGGCCATCGCCGCCGCCACCGCTGCCGCCAGATCCTCGCCGCCACAGGCCAACACCACCGTGCCGCGCGGCTCGACCAGCACGGCCACCGGCAGGCAGTCCCGCCCATCCCAGGCACCCAGGCGTTGCGCGCTCAGACCATCCCGATCATCGGCTGATCCCAAGGCATTTGCCCCGCTCGCGATGGCGAGAAGCGCGGTCGGCTTGACCGGAGCCCAGCTTTGGCGCAGCGCCTGCACCTGGTCCGGCGGCCCCAGGGCCAGCAGGGTCCACGTGTCGAGCAGCCGGCTGGGCTGCCACCGCTCTCCGCGCAGCACCAAAGGCGGCAGCGGATCGCCGGGCTGAAGCAGCCAGGGCAGCGCAAACTGTGGAGCGATAACCGACATTTAGAACGAATTGCCGATGGTAAACTCAAACACCAGCGGCTGCTCGCCCGGCTTGGGGCTGATAGGCACGCCCCACTCAAAGCGCAGCGGGCCCACCGGGCTGAACCAGCGCACGCCCCAGCCAAACGACATGCGCATCGCCGCGGGGCTGATCTTTTCGGTCTCGCCAAAGGCGTTGCCAATATCAAAGAACAGCAGGCCGCGCAGATTCATGGGCGCTTTGATAATCGGCACTTCGATCTCATTGTTCAGGTAGATCTGCTTGGTGCCGCCAATGGTGAAGGGCGAGAGGGTCGACGCCGGGTCGCCAGAGCTGGGGATGGCGATCTGCGGGCCCAGGGTGTTCCGATTAAAGCCGCGCACATTGAAGATACCGCCGATAAAATAGCGCTCAAACAGCGGCACGACGCTGCCTTCTGGGGCCTGAATGGTGCCGGCGACCAAGTTAAAGCGCAGCACGCCGTCCAGCGGCAGGGGGAAGAAGCGGCGGATCCGCGCAGAGAAGCGGGTGAACTGATTCTGCGAACCCAGGAAATCGGCAGCCCATTCCGCGGTGCCGGTGGCGAACCAGCCCTTGGTGGGGAACATGCGGTCGTCGCGCGAGTCGTAGGACAGCGAGCCTCGCAGGGATGAGGTGATGCCGCCGCCCAGGTAGGAGGCCGTGGGCACCTCTGTGCGGCCGTTGATGCCGCCGATCTTGGAGGTGACCTGCTCGCCGGTATAGCCCAGGTCAAAGATCAGCGTGTCGCTCAGGCGATAGCCCCAGGAGAAGCCGCCGCCGGTTGAAGTGCGCGAAAAGTCGGCATACAGCTGGTCAAAGCGGTACAGGTCCAGGCTAAAGGTCAGCTTGCTGTCCCAAAAATACGGCTCAAAGAAGCTGGCCTGGAACACCGAGCGAATCGACGACAGCTGGCCCTGCACGCTGATGCGCTGGCCGCGGCCCAGGAAGTTGTCCTTGGCAATCTGCATAGAGGCAATGAAATTGTCCAAGGAAGAGAAGCCCATACCGACCTGGAACTGGCCGGTGGTGCGCTCCTTGACCTCGACCACCACGTCCAGCACTTGCGGCAAGGCGGTCCCGCGGGTCTTGATCTCCACCTTCTCAAAATAGCCCAGGCGTTGGATGCGCGCCTGGCTCTGCTGCAGCTTGGCCTCGCTGTACAGATCGCCTTCAATCATCACGAGTTCGCGGCGAATGACCTTGTCGCGTGTGGACGAACCGCCGGCCATCGAGATCTGGCCAAAGTAGCACTTCTTGCCCTTCTGCACGCGGTAGACCCAGTCGACCGTGCGCTTGTCCATGTCCGGCTGCGAAGAATTCTCAACGGTCGCATGGGCATAGCCGGCATTCTTCTGGGCGTCGCGGAGCTTGCCGCCGTCCTGTTGCACCAGGGCGTAGTTGAAAATGTCGCCGGATTTCAGGGCGACCAGCGGCATCAGCTTGTCGGCCGGCTCGACCGAATCGCCTTCAATGCTGACCTTGCCGACCTTGAACTGCGGGCCCTCGTGGATGCGAATGGCCACGGTGATGTACTTCATGTCGGGCGAGAGGCTGACGATCGGGTCGTCGACCTTGGCCTGAATGTAGCCGCGGGTCAGGTAGAGGTACTGGACGATCTGCACGTCCATGTCCAGATTTTCAGGCTTGAAATTGCCGCCCTTGCCCAGCAGCGAAGTGATCGAGCCCTCTTGGGTGCGCAGGACGGCTTTGATGTCTTCGTCCGGCACGCCGGCATTGCCGAGCAATTGCACTTCGCGAACCTTGACTTCGGCGCGCTCGACCACGTCAAACACCACCTTGACCTGGTTGCTGGGCAGCGGCTCGACATGGTGGGCGATGCTGGCGAGAAAAAAGCCTTCATCGCGATAAAGCTCTTTGATCTTGCCAATATTGGCTGCCGCATCCTGCGGGGCGTACAGGTTGTTGATGCGCAGGTCGACCACTTTCATGATCGACTCAGTGCTCTGCTCGCTGTTGCCGCGGATCTCAATGGCGGCGATCGACGGGCGCTCGAGCAACTGAAAACGCAATTCAACTTCGATTTCGGCGGGCGTATCGCCTTTGTCGGCCGCGGCTTTGGCCTCGAGGCGCTTGAGGCCCACGCGGACATCGTCAAACAGCCCCAGCTGGAACAGCCGGCGGGTGTCTTCGGCAATCAGCGCCGGATCGAGCAACTGCCCAGACTTGCTGCGGATCTGCCCCAAGGCCGCCTGTGCGTCCACGCGCTCGAGCCCGCCCAAGGTGATCTTGGCGATGCGGATGGGCAGGACGGTGCTGGTCTCCGGAACGGGCTCCGTGTCCTCGGGCGGCTTGGCCGGCTCGCTGCGGTCTTCTTCACCGCCGCCGGAGAGGGCCCCGCGGCCAAACAGCCCGCCTTCTTGGGCAAAAGCGCTGGGCACCGCCGAGCAAAGGGCGGCCAAGAGGATGAGCCAGCGGCTGCAAAAGCGCTGGAATCGGCTGCGGCTGGGCATCACGCCTGGGCCTCCGGGAGGGCGCCGAGCTCGGAACCCGCGGCCGGGGCATCGCCGGCGTCAGAATCAGTGGGGGACGCGGCGGCCGTGGCCACACTATCGTCATGAATTACGCCGTCTTGCATGCGGACCAGCCGGCGCATCCGCCCGGCCAACTCTTGATTGTGACTGACGACCACAAAAGCGGTGCCGGTCTCAGCGTTGAGCTGTTCCATCAGCAAGTGCATGTCTTCTGCGGTGCGGCCGTCCAGATTGCCCGTTGGCTCATCTGCAAGCACGACGCGGGGTTGCATGACCAGGGCCCGCGCCAAGGCCACGCGCTGCTGCTCACCGCCGGACAGCTCGCCCGGGTGGTGGTCCAGGCGATCGCCCAAACCGACGCGCTCCAACAGCGCCAGAGCCCGGGCGCGCGCGGCGGAAGTGTTGTCGCGGGCGATGAGGGTGGGCATCAACACGTTCTCAAAGGCGCTCAGCTCTGGCAGCAGGTGGTGGAACTGAAAGACAAAGCCGATAAAGCGATTGCGAAAGGCCGCCAGCTCGACGTCTGGCAGGTGGTCCAAGCGCTTGCCTTCGTAGCGGATTTCGCCGGCGCTGGGTCGGTCCAGGGTGCCCAGCAGGTGCAGCAGCGTCGACTTGCCGGAGCCAGACCGGCCGACGATGCCCACCATGTCGCCAGGATACAACGCGAGGTCGACGTCGCTCAACACCTCGATGCGCCGCGCCCCCAGGTCGAACCATTTGCGCACGCCGTGGGCGGCGATGAGCGGGATTCTCTCAGCCATGCCTGAGGCCCTCCAGCGGCTCCAGCCGCCCGGCACTGCGCGCGGGGATCACCGTCGCAATGAGCGACACCGCCAGCGAAGCCACGATAACAATAGCGATTTCTGACACCTGCAGGCGCACAGGCAAGGTCCGGACGTAGTAGGCTTCCGGCAACTGGATGCCCAGGGTCTGGATGAGCAAGCAGGTGCCCAGGCCCAAGGTCGCCCCGGCGCTGGTGCCAATCAGGCCGATCACCCCGCCCATCTGCACAAAAGCCGAGCGCACCTCTTTGGCCGCCGCGCCCATCGCCCGCAACATCGCGATACTGTCGTGCTTTTGCAGAATCACCATGGTCAGCGCGGAGACGATGGCAAAGGCCGCGACCAGGATGATCAGGCCCAACACCAAGAAGATCACCAACCGCTCAAAGGCCAGCGCCGAGAAAAGCGAGCGGTTGAGCTGGCGCCAATCGACCACTTCTAGCGTTCCCGCGCCGCCTTGGGCCAACGCGGAGCGCACCTGGGCCAGCACTGCATCAGGCGTTTCCGGTTCTGTGAGGCGCAGTTCCAAGACATTGGCCTGGCCGGCGAGGTTGAAGTAGCGCGCACCCTCTTCTAGGGTCACGTAGGCCACTTTTGAGTCGGCTTCATACAGCCCCGTCTCAAAGGTGCCGGCGACGCGAAAACTGCGCACCCGCGGCCGCAGACCGGTGGGGCCGACATCGCCGTCCGGGGTGACCACTTCGATCTTGTCGCCCAGCTCCACCTGCAGGGTGTGGGCAAGCTCAACGCCCAGAAGAATCCCAGGGATCACCGGCACATCTGCGGACTCGGGCGCGGCGGTCGGCGGGTCGTCGAGCAGGCTCCACAGGCCCGGCTTGCTCGCTTTGCCCGGCCCATCGGGGGCGCGAGGCTGGCGGCGGGCGTCGGCGGCGGCGTCGTGGGTGCCCAGATCGACAGACTCGCCCAGGGGAAGCGCCTCGGCAGGCGGCGACACGCGGGGGGCGCGACCGCTCGACGGCGCCACGGCCTTGCCGTCCGAGGGGAGCAGCAGCACCGGCGCGTCGGCAGAATCCCGGGGGTTGGGCTGGGGGGACCTCCCTAGAACCTCGCCCGTAGCATGAGGTTTTTGCGAATTTACCGATCCGGGCACCGCGGGCTCGCTGGGCCCCGGCGGGAGTTGGCCCAGGGCTTTGAGCAGGGCGTCGGCGTCCTCTGCGCCTTTGGCCGCGGGCTCGGCGGCGGTCGGGGTGATGTCGGGCATCAGCGGCACGTCGGTCGGCGCGTCGTCGGAGCGGCGCTGCAAGGCGCGATCGCTGCCCATGGCCGCGGGATCGCTGAGCAAGGCGAGATCGCCGGTGCGCATGGTCGGGGCCAGCTCGCGCTGCACTTCGGCCAGCGACGGGTCAATGCCGCGGACAGCCACAAAATTGTTGACGTTAAACGACGACGACAGGATCGCATCGCCGCGCACTTGCGGGCTCACCGCGGCCACACCGGGCAGTTGGCGCAAGGCCGCAGAAAGGGCCGCAGCGTGGGCAAAAGGCGCCGCCCGCCCCGGCGCTTCGACCAAGGCGTGGGCGTTGGCCACCAGCATCTTGCCGCGCAAATCCGCCGCAAATCCGCCCATGACGCTCAGGACGACGATCAGCGCCCAGGTCCCCGCGGCCACGCCGACGATCGACACGAACACCGGCACCGTCACCTTGGCTTGGCCCTGCAGCAGCAAGTAGAGCGCCACCAGGGCCAGGGCCGCCAGCGCAGAAACACCAGCGACGACCCATGGTTGGGGGCCCAGCGCGACCCGCGCCGCGACAGAAGCGCCCAGCAGGACCAGCGCCGGCAGCACCGTCCAGCGCCCGCGCCGCGCCAGCCGCCCGGCCATGCCCACCGCCGACCCGGGGCGAAAAAGCCCAAGCATCAAGCCCATAAGCGCCGCGGCCACCAGCGGCAGAGGATCGACCCACGGCAGGATCTGCGGATGGCGCGCCGCCGCTGCCCCAGAGACAAGCGCAGCGATCACCAGGCCTTGGGCCAGCGCCGATCGCAGCCCGCGCCGCGGCAAACCGGCCAGCAGCTGCACAAGCCCGGCCAGCGCCAAGGCCGCGCCCAGATTGCGCAATGCCAGCCAGCGCAGCTCCACGCCTTCTGGCACCGCAAACGCCACCACTGCGGCGCCGACCCCGACCATAGCGGCGCCCTGCAACAGCTTTTTGGGCATCGCCCGGCGAGCGAGCTGCGGATCGGCGGCCTGTTCGGGCTCGGCGCGCACCAGGGTCTGCAAGCCGCGCTGAAGGCGCAAGGGCATCGGCAGGACCGTATGCGACACCCGCAAAAACGACCAGGCCACAAAGGTATCCGCGCGGCGCTGCCACGGCCGGCTCAGAAACTGCACGGCGGCCAGGCCCAGTGTAGAAAACGCCGCTGCCACGCCGATGGCCGCAACGATCACCCCGAGCAGCTGCAGCACCAGCATGGCCTGAAACGCCACCTGCTGGTCCGGACCGCGCACCAACAGCTCTGGCACCGCAAGAGCCGCGGCCAGCAAAAGCACCAGGTGCAGCGGCGAAAAGGTCAAGCGGACTCCGGCGTTGATCGAGGATCAGCCTGGCGTGGTCTCGTCGCTGCTGCGCTGGACCGGCGATTCCGGGCGCAGATGGGGGAACAGGATCACTTCGCGGATGCTGTCCTGGTTGGTCAGCAGCATGGTCAGGCGATCGACGCCGATGCCGCACCCAGCCGCCGGCGGCATGCCGTATTCCAGAGCGCGGACATAGTCGTAGTCCATGTCCATGGTCTCTTCATCGCCGCGGGCGCGGTCGGCCAGCTGCGCCTCAAAGCGCTGGTATTGATCCACCGGATCGTTCAGCTCAGAAAAGGCGTTGGAGATCTCAATCTTGCCGATGTAGAGCTCAAAGCGATCGACGAGCTGGGGCTGGGCGTCATTGCGCCGGGCCAGCGGCGAGACCTCGGCCGGATAGTCGATCACAAAGGTCGGCTGCACCAGGTGCGGCTCGGCGACCGCCTCAAACAGCTCGGTCTGGACCTTGCCCAGGCGGGCGTGGTCGTCCAGGTGCACGGCCAATTCCTTAGCCTTGGCGCGGAGGAAGGCCTCGTCGTCGAGCTTGTCTGCCGGCACCCCGGCCCAGGTCTGCAGGCCGTCGCGGATGGCCACGCGGGCAAACGGCTTGCCCAGATCGATGATGCGCGGCGTACCGTCGTCGTTTAGCCCCCACGGCACCTGGGTGCTGCCGCAGACCTGCTGGGCCAAAGCGCGGATCATCGCCTCGACTTCGTCCATCAGATCGGCGTGGGTCGCATAAGCGCGGTAGAATTCGAGCATGGTGAATTCTGGATTGTGGCGCTGGCTCAGGCCTTCATTGCGGAAATTGCGGTTGATTTCGTAGACCCGCTCGATGCCGCCGACGACCAGGCGCTTGAGGTGCAGCTCCGGGGCGATGCGCAAAAACAGCGGCATGTCCAAGGCGTTGTGGTGGGTGCGGAACGGCCGGGCCGCGGCACCGCCCAAAATGCTGTGCATCATCGGCGTTTCGACTTCGACATAGCCGCGGTCGTCCAAAAAGCCGCGCAGGCCGCGCAAAATCTGACTGCGCTTAAAGAATACCTGGCGCACATCCGGGTTGACCGTTAGGTCCACGTAGCGCTGGCGGTGGCGGGTCTCTTTGTCAGAGAGGCCGTGGAATTTCTCTGGCAGCGGCCGGATGGCCTTGGTCAAGAGCCGAAGCGCGGGACGGCCGTGGAAGCGCTTGAGCCACAGGCTCGGCTCGGCAGTGCGGGTGCGGAAGAACAGCCCCTCGCCGCCGACGATATCGCCGACGTCCAGCAGCGGGCCTTCCCAAGCGCCATCCGGGCTGCCCTTAAACAGCCGGTCAAAGGTCTCGGCGTCGTCTTCGCGGCTGAAATAGAACTGAAAAGTAACTGCTTCGGCGTCGCGCTCCGGGAGACCCGCGGCCAGGCGCGCGGCATTCTCTGCCTGACGCAGGCCGGCGACCTCGACCGATGAGCGATCCTGAACGCGCAGAAACGCCACCTTGCCCTTGACGTTGATCGCCAGGACCCGGCCAGCCATGCGCACGGCGGGCGACGGCACCACCGGGGCCTGGGCTGGCGGAAGGCGCTCCTGGTCGAGGGGCGCGCCCAGCTCGACGGCGACAAAGGCCTGCAGCCGCTCGGGCGCCGCGCCAAACCACCGCAGGGCGTCGGCAGCAGTGTGGGTCGGTGAAAAATCGTTGGGGTACGCGGGCTCACCGCTATCGCGCAGACCGGCGACCTTGGCGAGGCGCTGGGCCATCAGGCTGTTGCGCTCTAACGGCGTGCCGCGCAGGGGGTCCTGGCTCTCCAGAACCTGCGGATCGGCGGCATCAGCCTGCGGGGCTGGGGTGGACGGCGACATGGCAGACACTCCGTCGGCCCGCAGCAAGGCGAACCGAACACCGGGCGGCAGTCCAGCGGCCCGGCGGGACAAAGGCAATCCGGCTACGGCCCGCGAAATCCGGGTCAGGCCTCAAGAATCCGGAAAAACCTGGCGAAAAACAAACAACGCCGCCGTCGGCTGTCCGAGGGCGGCGTTGCATCGTCGGGGCGACCGGATTTGAACCGGCGACCACCAGACCCCCAGTCTGGTGCGCTACCAGGCTGCGCTACACCCCGATCCGGTCGCCGCGCGGGCGACCTAGATGCGCTGCCCCTGGAAGAGCAGCGCGGGGCGGGAGTGTACGTGGAATGCGCAGGGGACGCAAGACCCGGGCAAAGATTCTGGCGGCGGCCTAGGACAGCAGCGCGGCCCGCACCGCCTCAAACACGGGCCGGCACGACGAAAAGCGATCGGCGGCCTTCTTGGCCATGGCCTTATAGACCACTTCTGCGGCCGCCTGCGGCACTTTGGGGTTGAAGCGGCGCAGGTCCGGCACCGGCTCAATCGCGTGAGAAATGAAGACGTTGCCCTCCGTGAAGGGCAGCTGGCCGGTCAGCATGCGGAACAGCACCACGCCCAGGGCGTAGATATCGGCGCGGTGGTCCACGGTAGAGCCGTCGAGCTGCTCTGGGGCCATGTAGAACGGCGTCCCGGCGAGCACGCTGAGTTCGCCAAAGCCTTCGCCTCGACCGCGGGCCAGGCCAAAATCCAGAAGCTTTACAGAACCGTCTGCAGAAACAAGCACATTGTCCGGCTTGATATCGCGGTGGATCAACCCGGCCTGGTGGGCGTGATCCAAGGCGGCGCACAACTGCTCCAGCACGTGCAGCAGCCACGCCGTGTCCTCTACGGGGTGGCCGATCTGGAGAAAGGCCGTCAGCGCTTTGCCGTCGACAAATTCCATGGCGTACCAGAGCGCGCCGTCGGTCTCACCCATGTCGTAAATGTGTACGATATTGGGGTGGTTGAGGTTCGCCGCCAGCTTGACCTCACGCAAGAAGTACTTGCGCGCCATGTCCGACGGCATGGTGCCCTCGAGCATGAACTTGAGCACCACGGTGCGGCCCAGGAGCTTGTCCGTGGCCTTGAAAACCACGCCGTTGCCGCCCTGCCCTAGCCGGCTGAGGTCGCCGTAACGCGTTGCCAGGGCCGCGGGAACGCCGCTGGGCCAGTCGCCGGCGTCGCCATCACCTGGGATGGTGATCGTGCTGTCCAGCGGCGCGTAGGTGGCCTCCTGGGCAGCTGACCCGCCGGCGCTCTTGCGGCTGGTATCCAGGCCAGGGTCCTGGCGCAGCGGCTCACTGCGAATGCTCAACCCCTGCAAGTGGCTGGGATTCTGCAGGCCCGTCGCGCCAAAAACGTGAGCCTGCGTATGGCCGGAGCGATCGACGGAGAGGGGCGAAGACGGCGGCAGCGGCAGGCTCGGCTCGATCGCGCTGAGGTAGTGGGCGAGCGGCGTGCCACTGGGCTCACTGAGGCGCAAACGCTCCCAGATCTGCCGCGCCCGGCTGCCCTCGCCCGCGGCGATCAACGTATCGATGCACTGCACGCCGAGCAGGTGGCGATCGTCAGGGGTGAGCGGCGCTTGCAGCAGGCTCGCCAGCACCCGGCCGGCAGCGCTGTGATCGCCGCGCTCCAACAGCATCTGTACGGCCAGCTTGGCCAATTCGATATACGCGGGCTCACCGACCGACGCAGCCTGCGCCACGCGCAACGCCTCATCGCGGTGGCCCAGGGCCATGCGCATTTTGACAACCGCCAGCTTGTCGCCCTCCAGCCCCAGGGCGCCGATGGCCCGCTCGACATCGCCGCCCCGCTGATAGTGCAGAGCGGCTTTGCGGTATGCGCACAATTGCTCATAGATTTCAGCGGCTTCTAGGAAGGCCCCCTGCTGAGCATAGAGTTCGGCGGCGGGCTCCGGGCGCCCATCGCGGACCAGCATGGCGGCGGCGGCCAGCAGATCACCCGCCCGTTCATAAGCCTGGGCGGCACGGCCCCACTCCGTCAGCCCCTGCCAATGCTGCGCGGCCTCTGCCCAGGACCCGGCCTCTTCAAGGAGACTGCCGTGCAATAACGCGGCTTCTTTGGTTTTTCCTGCACGCTTGAGCAACGCCACGGCGCGCTGGTCCAGCCGACCCCGCCGGGCCAGCTCCGCGGCACCCAAGAGATCGCCTTCTTGCTCGGCGAGATCGGACGCGCCCGTCCAGTCTTGCTGCGCCGTCAAATTGCGCAGAAGCGCGCGCTTATTGCCCGAGCGCTTAAAACACTGGATCGCCGCTCCGTGGTCTTTGAGCTCCTCAAACAGCAGCCCCGCGCGCTCCCACTGCTGGGCGGAGCGCAGCGCCCGGGCAGCCTCGGCGCGCTTGCCGATCTGCAGCATCAGGTCGGCGGCGACGTCCCACTGACTCGCTTCTGTGGCCAGGCGGATCGCAGTTTCGGTATCGCCCGCGGCAATGGCCTTCTCGAGCGGCGTGGCCATGCCCTCTTTTTCGCGCTGTTGCTCGGCAAAACGCCGCATCATCGCGCGGATAGCCCACGTCCCGCCGACGACCACCACGGCCAGCACGCTGTAGCTGATAAGGCGTGGGTCGCCGCTGTCCATAGTGCTCCTGGTGGGGGTCTGGCCGATGGGCGCCGAGCCACGCCGTACCATAAGGGAAAACCGCGGCCAATCAAAGCCTGAACCGCTAGCCGAACGGCGCGGAGGGCGACGGCCGGGACGACATGCGCGGCGCCAAGGCCTAGGGCGGCGGCAGTGAAGCCTGCAAAGGCGAGGCCACGCGATAGAGCCCCACGACCAGCTGCGGCTCTCTGCCATACCAATCAAACGTCTCAGTATCACCTAGGTTTTTAATGGACTCTTGCCAGATGACCTGGGTGCCGGGACGCGTCGCCAGGTCGCGGCAGGCCGGCAGCTCACCGGGATGCGGCCCGCGCCGAGGGGCGGCATAGCAGCGCACAGACCTGAGAAAATACACAGGCTGGTCCGGAAACTGGCCCTGGTGGACGGCCTCTTGCAGCGCCGACACGGAGGTCAGCCGCACCGCGCCAAACAGCCACGTGGGCTGATGGAGGTGGAGACCGGAGGTATCGCCATCGGCGTACGAGCGCACCGCCAGCCAAGCTGGGGCATCGGCGGGCACCAGGCGCTTCAGATCGGCGGCTGCGCGGTGCAAAAGCTGGTCTTCCAAGTGGGCATTGGTCTGGCGCAGGCAGGTCTCCAAGGTGGGCAGTGCGGTGAGGCCGATGATGGCGACCGCCAAAGGCCCCAGCCAGCGCTGGCCCGCGGCTTGAGCGTGCACCTGAGCGCCCAGCGCTGCGCTCGCCAGGACCGCCAACAGCGCGGCTGGTTGCTGGAGGCGAGGCAGTGAGGTCTCATTGTAGTCGAGCCAACTGGGCAAAACCGCGAGAAACGCCAGGGGGAGAAGCCCCAGCCAGCGATGGTGCCGTTGGCCCGTGGCCTTGCCCCAAGCCAGCCAGGCGAGCGGCCCCAACCACCAGCCCAGAGGCAGCCAGTCGCCGCGCCAGAGCAACACGTCGGTCGTCAGGCGCTGAGGCAGCCACTGCAGGGCCTCAGCCAGCTGCGGCAGGTTGCCGCGGGCGAGATCGCGCTCGGCCTGGCCCAGACCGCGGATGAGCGTCAGCGCGACCACAAGAGCTGGGGGGACCCACTTGTAAACCACGGCGCGCCAAGCGATTTTCTCCGTTTGGCTGCCGCGCGAGATCCACGCCATCCCCAGCGAACCGGCCAAAGCCAGCGGCCCGACGTCAAAGCGGCACAGGGCGGCAAAGGCCACAGCGACCAGCAGCAAAGCGCTAAAAAGCCTAGACTCTTTCCGGCCCAGCTCCGCGCCTGCCCACAGGGCCGCTGTCATCCCTAACAGCGCCGGCACGTGCATCGACTCGCTGGTGTGGTCGCGCAGCACCACTGGGGTCAGCGCCAGCCCCAGCCCGGCGGCCCAACCGGCGGTCGGCAGCGCACCGGCCCGTCGCAGCGCCACGGCGGCCACGCTGCAGGTCACCGCCCCCACCAAGCCCTGCAGAGCCAGCACCGCGCGGTGATCGCCCACGGGCCCAAGCACCATGCCCCACAGCGCCGTTGATCCGGGACCGTAGCGCGGCAGCGAATCCTGGGTCGCGGCCTGGGCCAGCCACTCGTAGCCAAAGTACACCGCGGTGAGGCGCCAGGGCCAGGCCAAGCGGACCAGCAGGGAAATCGCAAAAACCCAAAGCGCCATACGGCGTTCTAGGGAGGTCCCCCTCCCAAAGCTGAGCCCGAGGAGGGCGATCAGGGCCCCCACCAGCAGGGCGCTCGCCAGCAGCAGGGCCCGGTCAGCGGCCCCAACGGGCGCAGGGGCATCGCCTGGGCGAACCACGGGCAACATCGGGTGATGTAGGCGAATTTGCTCAGCCGCGCCGTCGAACCAGCCCAGACATGCCAGCTCTGTGGACTGCGGCGGCATCAACGCCAGATTGCCGCAGCGGCGGGCTTCGGCCGGGGCAGTCTCGGACGCGAGCAGCAGGGCCCGGCAGGTCGGATCGCTGCGCATTTGCAGCACCAGTCCGCTAGGTGCTTTGACGATTTCCCCAGGCGGGACGAGAGCTTCTAGCCAGGTCCCCCCGTCAAACTCCGCAACCTCTATCCGCTGGGGCGGGAGCGGCCTGGGCGCGAGGAACAGCCAAAGCGCCGCCGCGAGAGCCGACGCCACCACCACAAGCGACCCAGGCGGCCTCAAGCGGAGCAGCGCGGTGCGCAAGACCTGGGCAGAGCGAAGAGAGGCGGCCACCGGGCAGTGCTGCTGCAGCCGCGGGGCGGCTTAGACCGAGCGGCCGATGATGAGGGTGCGATAGCCGTCTTCAAACAGGATGCGCGCTTTGTCGGTCATCACTTCGTCGACGATGCCGTAGCCAAACTGCTTGTGCTCCAAGAGTTGCCCGGCGCTGGGCTCCAGGCTAATGGCGTACGCCGTGGCCCCGGAGCGATCGCGCTGGGCCATCAAGCGGGCGTAGATCAGCCGGGCAGCGCGCGCTTCTGGCGCCTCCGCCTTGGGCTTGGGGGTACGCGCCGCGGCGCTGCTTGAGCGGCTGGCCTTTTCCGCCCGCGGTTCGCTGTCGCCTTCTTCCGCCGAGCGCGACGAGCTGCGCGGTTCGGTCGAGGTGGAGCGGGCCGCCTCGCGCAAGGTCTTGTATTTGTGGGTACCACCGCAGGTCCGACAGCGGACTTGCACTACTTCAATGCCGACCATGGCCACAATGGTGTGTTCCATGGCGCGACCGCATTTGGCGCACCACGCCTCCACATCGCGCCCTACGGCGGGTTGGGTAGACGAGCGTTCCAAGCGATGCAGGCCAGTCATGCAGGAGTTCCCCCAGCGCACGGGCTTGTGCGCGACACCCGCGGCTGATGCGCGAGCAGAACGCTGATCGTACGGCCGGCCGGCCCCCCGGCGCAACTATTTGTGCGGCTTGCCGGTCGGCGGAGAGGGGCAGGGATTGGGCAAATCGGCTGGAGCCGAGTACACTGGGGGCCAATCCGCGGGAGGCCGACATGCAGAGCAAGGAAATCAAGCGTTCCAAAGGGATGACGAGGCTGGCCCGCTGGGCACTGGCGGCGCTTCTCGTCGTCGGAGCGCTGGGGTGTGAGACCGTCGACAAGGCGCGGATGCGTCTCTTGGGCGTGACCGTAGAGAATCCTGAGCCCGAGACTGCCGAGTGGGTGATCCGCGAAGTCCTTATGGCGGCTAAGGATCCCGACACCGAGAAGGGCTGGGAGCGCTTTCAGAAGATGTTGCACAGCCAGGAGCGCACCAACAACGCCTTGCGCGGCTGGCAACAGTTTGGCTGGCCGCGCATTCGCCGCCAAGCGCATCTGTACTTGGACGAGCAAAATCGCTTTGTCCTGCGCGACTTTAAGGTGATGCAGAACGACGGCATCGACTTCTTCCTGGAGAATCGCGAGCGCGATCTGCCGACACCGTGTGCGGTTTATTTGGACTATGCCAACAACAAGCACTGGCGGGTCAAGCGCTGCTCGCTCTAGGTCCCTGGGCCAGGCCGGGTGCCAGCGTCCCAAGAAACCCGTGATCCAATCAGCAATATCAACCAGGTGTGCGGGCTGGCCGTGGACCGAGGGGCAGTGGTAATGCGGGACGCCTTTGAGAAGGGCTTGGCTTCTGTGGTAGCGCGCTGGATGCTCGACGGCTCGGCCGAAGCGGTGATCGCCCGCGTGGCAAAATCCGGCGTGCTGGGGCCAGAAGAGGTCGAGAATCTGCGCCGCGAGACCACTGAACACCTGCAGAAGGTCCGCGATGAAGGCGCGGCGTATGCAGAATTGGTGACGACGGCGCTCAAGGAAGTGGCAGCGCACCTGCCGTTGGGCGGCTTGGCGACAGCGGCGGTGAGCGCGGCGGGTGCAGTCCCGTGGAAAGACGCGGTAGCGGCGGCGTCGCGGGTGGCGATGGAAGTGGCGACGGCTTCGGCAGCCGCGGCGGCTCAACACGCCCAGACGCTGCACGAGACCCTGGAGGCCCAGCGGCATGCCCGGCAGCAAGCCTCCCAAAAGCCTGATGCTGCCTCAGGAAATCCTGCTGAGCCCGCGAGCCCTCCAGCGGCGCCCGCCTCGCCCCCTGCTGCACCTGCCGCCGATCCGCCTGAGTCCGTGGCCAGCCCCGCAGACTCACCGGGGAGCGCGCCATGAGCACCCTCGCCAAGCTGATCCACCTGCCGCGTTATGCCCGCAATATCCAACGGTTGCGCCAGGTATCTGCGGTCGTCGTGCGCTACGGCTTTGGCCATGTGCTCATCCGCACGCGCCTGGACCGCTATGCCGGATTGTTCAACCGCGGCATGGCCTTGGCGGAGCCCGACGAGAAAGTGGCCGAGCTGCAATGGGAACAGCGCGTGCGCCTGGCCCTGGAGGCCTTGGGCCCGACCTTTATCAAGCTGGGCCAAGTGGCGGCGACCCGGCCCGACCTGATTCCGATGTCGCTGATTTTTGAGCTGCGCAAGCTGCAGGACAATGTCGGCGGCTTTGCGTACGAGCAAGTGCGCGAGGTGGTGCGCAGCGAATTTGGCCGTGAGATCGAGGATTTGTACGGCAGCTTTGACCCGGTGCCGATCGCTGCAGCGTCGATCGCCCAAGTGCACCGCGCGACGCTCAAGACCGGCGAACAGGTGGTGGTCAAGGTTCAGCGGCCAGGCCTGGAAAAGATCATTCAAACGGACTTGGATCTCCTGCAGATGATGACCGCGGCGCTGGAGGAACGGCTGCCGGAAGTCCAGCAGTTCCGCCCGGCCGTGGCGATCGAGGAATTCGCCCGCAACCTGCGACGCGAGACCGATTTCAACAACGAAGTCGACAATATCGAGCGCTACCGGCGGATGATTGCGGACAATCCGCACATGCACCTGCCGATCACCTACCCTGCCCTGTGCACCAAGCGCCTGATTACGATGGAGTTTATCGACGGCTGCAAGGTCACCGATGGCCGACAGCTGGACGAGTGGCAGGTCGATCGCCGCAAAATCGCCGAAGTTGGCACGCACCTGTTCATCAAGTCTGTGTTTGAGCACGGCTTTTTTCACGCCGATCCCCATCCGGGCAACTTCTTTGTGCTGCCGGACGGGCGCATTGCCCTGATCGACTTTGGCTCGATGGGCTCAATTGACTCTGATACGATTGATGAATTGCTGACCTTCCTGGTTTCGCTGCTGCTCAATGACCCCGAAATGTTGGTGACCCAGTTTGTCGACCTGGGGCTGGTGGACGACACGGTCAACGTGCGGCAGATGAGCGGAGAAGTCAGCGAGATTATGCGGCGTTACAATGGGGTCACCCTAGAGAAGCTCGACATTGGCGCGTTCATCGCGGAGGTGTTCGAGGCGGTGGTGCGCTATCAAGTGCGGGTGCCGGCCGAGCTGATCCTGATTGGCAAAGCGATTTCGACCATGGAGGGCATCGCCCAAGAGCTGTACCCCAACTACGACCCGCTGGGCTCGGTGCGGCCGTATCTGGTGCAGCTGTATGTCCGGCGGGTGCTGGACCCCAAGACGTATAGCAAGCGCATTTACCGGGTGTTGCACGACTGGTGGGGGCTGGTGCGGGTCGTGCCGGGCGAGGTGCGCGGGCTGTTGCGCCGGGCCAAGTCGGGCGAGCTCACCTTTCAAATCCGCGATCCCGATGCTGAATTGCTCAGGGCGCGCAACGAGCGAACCGTCAACCGCGCGATGTTGGCCGGGTATTCTATGGTCGCGTGGGGGCTCTTTACCTGGGTGCTGCCGCAAGCGCTCGAAAAACCTGCGTGGTCGGCGCTTTGGTGGTATTCCTTAGGGCTGGCGGTGCAGGGCCTGGGCGCCGGGGCGATGGCGACCCTCTCCTGGCTGCGATCGCGCGAGCTGTAGCGTCGCCGACGGTAGCGTTACCCCCCTTACGGCAGATGGCGGAATTCACATGGCATTCTTGGCAATTCGTGTGCGGAATCTGGCCGGGCTAGCGGTGATCGCAGCGATCGCTCTGCCGGGCTGCAACGCCTTAGTGAGTCGCGAAGCATACGATCGCGATCTCGCGGGGATGAAGCAGCAGGCGGACTGGCTGGAAGAGCAGAAGAAGACCTGCCACGTGGGCGCGGAGCAGTGCCGCGGCGATCTGGAGGCGCAGAGGAATACGTCGCAAGCCGCGGTGCGCGAGCGCGAGCAGTGCAAGGACGAGCTGGCCAACACCAAGAAAGTGCTGGACCAGTGCACCAGTCGCGGCGGCAATTGCGCCAAAGACCTGGCGGACTGCCAGTTGGCCAAGATGAAGGCCGACGACGACCTGCGCCGCGCCCAGCAAGACCTGCAGGCGGCTAAACGCGAGCGCGACCAATTGATCAAGGAACAGAAGGCTTTGTCCGATGCCCTGGCGCGGGTCCAAGACGGCATCAAGCGCGTGCAGGACCGGCTCAAGAAGCTGGTGGCGGCCGGCAAGCTGCGGATCCGCTCGCGCCAGGGCCTGCTTGTGATTGAGGTGAATTCGGACATCCTGTTTGACACGGGCAAGGCCGAGGTCAAGGCGGCGGCCAAGCCGGTGCTGGCGGAAATTGCTGCGGCCATCAAAGACTTGTCTGACCGGCGCTTCCAGGTGGCCGGACACACGGATGACACCGGGGCCGACGCGCTGAACTGGCGCCTGTCAACCGACCGGGCCCTGGCGGTGCTGACCGAGATGATCGTCCTGGGCGTGCCGAGCAAAGCGGTGTCGGCCGCCGGCTTTGGGCCGTTCCTGCCCATGGTGGCCAATGACAGCGCAGAGAACCGCGCCAAGAACCGCCGGGTCGAGCTGCTGCTAATCCCCGACCTAGGGGCGCTGTTTGAGCCGACGGTGCCGTGACCCAGCTCTTGCCCGAGCGCCTGTCGCAGGCGAAGACTGGAGGGGGACCTCCCTAGAAACCCTTGCTTCGCAACGTATTTTCCGGATTCCGTCTTGAGACGCTCGTTGAGCCGACGGTCCCGTGACGCGGCACTGAACCGAACGGCGGTTGGCGGCCCGACAGTTGGAGGGGGACCTCCCTAGAAACCCGCGCCGTTCAACGCGTTTTTGGGGTTTTCCCCAGGACGACGGTTGGGCTGGACTTGTGCTCGGGCTGGCGCTACCTTGCTGCTCCCCGCCGCGCCCATGCCTGCGCCGGGCCAGGAGCACGCCATGACCTCGCCGATCGCCGCTTACCCGACCCGCAGCTATGATTTTGCCGACTACGTCCCCTGCCGCAATTGGCGCGGCGGCCAGCTGGTTGACGCCGCCGGTGGGCAGACGATGCCAGTGGAAAACCCTAGGCACGGCAAGGTGATGGGCCACGTGGTCCTCTCCGGCGCGGCGGATGTCGAGGCGGCCGTGCAGGCGGCCAAGCTGGTGCTGCCGGCGTGGAAAGGCACGCCCATGCGCGAGCGGGCCCAGGTGCTGTACCGCCTCAAGCAGTTGCTGGAGCGCGACATGGACGAGCTGTGCTGGCTGCTTTCGGCTGAGAACGGCAAGACCTACGGCGAGTCCAAAGGCGATATCGAAAAGGGCATCGAGTGCATCGAATTCGCCTGTGGTTTGCCGCAAATGGCTACGGGCGGCGGCATCGACGTGTCGCGCGGCGTGCACTGCGAAGTGACGAACGAGCCCCTGGGCATCGTCGGCGGCATTGTGCCGTTCAACTTTCCGGTGATGGTGCCGCTGTGGATGCTGCCCAATGCCCTGGTGGCGGGCAACGCCTTTATCCTCAAGCCGAGCGAAGTGGTGCCCTATGGCGCGCTGCGATTGGGCCAACTGCTCAAGGAGGCTGGACTTCCTGACGGCATCTACCAGACGATCAACGGCGGGCGAGATGCGGTGGAAGCCGTCGTAGATCACCCGGCGATCGCTGCGATTGGCTTTGTGGGCAGCACCAAGGTGGCCAAGCTGGTGTATGCGCGGGCGACGGCCCTGGGCAAGCGGGCGCTGTGCCTGGGCGGCGCCAAGAATCACGTGATCGTGGTACCGGACGCCGATCTCGAACTGACGGCTCAGACCGCGGTGGCCAGCTCCTTTGGCTGCGCCGGTCAGCGCTGCATGGCCTCGTCGCTGATGGTGGCCGTGGGCGACGTGCAGCACATCATCGACGCGATGGTCGTCCACACGCAAAAGATGGTGCTGGGCAAGGACATGGGCACGGTCATCTCTGCGGCGGCGCGCGAGCGGATTGAGGGCTACATCACCCAGGCAGAGAAGCTGGGCGCCAAAGTGCTGGTGGACGGCCGAGGGGCCAAAGTCGCCGGCGCAGATGGCTATTGGGTCGGCCCGACCATCCTCGACAATGTCAGCCCCGACATGCCCGCGGGCTGCGATGAAATCTTTGGCCCGGTGCTCAGCATTGTGCACGCCAAGACACTGGATGAGGCGATTGCCATTGAGAATGCCAGCGTTTACGGCAACGGCGCGGCGATCTTTACCACCCGCGGCTACGTGGCCCGCTACGCTGTGGACCGCCTGGAAGCCGGGATGATCGGCGTCAACATCGGCGTACCGGTGCCGCGCGAACCCTTTAGTTTTGGCGGGTTCCACGACTCCAAGTTCGGCCACGGCGACATTACCGGCATGGACGGCTTCCGCTTCTGGTCGCGGCCCAAGAAGATCACCAGCAAGTGGGCCCTGCAGAGCGACGCCTCGTGGATGTCCTAATCATTCTAGCGTTCTAGACGAGGTCCGATGAGCCGCGAACAGCAACTGCAGTGGCTGATGCGGGCCTACGTGGTCAGCTACAGCGTGTTTTTCTTCTGCGTGCTGCTGGCCGAGCCGCAAGTGTACGCCCTGCTGGAGTTCAACCGCGGCCTTCTGGGCTTTGGCGCCGCGGCGGGCGATGTTCCTGCGGTGGCCGTGTGGAAATACGTAGCCCTGAGCTACATTTTCAGCCTTGGCCTCTTTAGCTGGTGGGCACAACTCGACGTGCGGCGCGGAAAAGTGTTTGTCCAACTCATGGTTTACGGCAAGTTTGTCGCCGCCGGGCTGATGGTCGGACACTTCGCGTTGGCCGGTGGAGTCACCGCATTCTTGCTGTCCGGGCTATCCGATGCCGCGATGGGGCTGCTGGCGCTGGTCGGCCTGGAGCGAGCCTTCCCCGGTACCGCCAGGCGATTGCTGGTGCTGCGACCGCTCGACTGACTAGACCGGAGAGGGGGACCTGCCTGAAGTCCGGCGAAAGGTAAGGTTAATTCGCTCCTCAAATACATGAGCTTCGCGCGGAATGCCGTGCTTCCAGTCGCGCTGCAGCGGCCCGCCCATCACCAGAAGCGTGCCGTGGCGCAGCAGCAGGACCACCTTGGCGCCCGGCCGGCCCTTCTTGGGGGCGAGCACAAACGACCGGGTCATGCCCAAGGAAATCGAGGCGATGAGCGGTTCTGGGCCCAGTTCTCGCTCGTCATCGGCGTGCATCCCCATGGCGTCGCGACCGTCGCGATAGCGGTTGGCAAGGACACTGTTGAAGGCCGTGCCGAGAGCTTTATCAAGTATTCCGCGCAATTCACTCAGAGCCGGGACCCAAGGCAGCGGCTCGTGGCGAACCCCTGAGTACACATAGCTGGCTTCAGGCTCTCCGTGCCAGCTCGACAACCTCGGCTCAGCGACCTGTTTGCCAGCGATGCGCACATAGCGCTGTTGCCAAGGGATTTGCCAGCGCAGCGCCTCTTGCAGCCGGCTCGCCTCTTCGGCCTCCAGCCAACCCGGCCGCAGATCGCACCAGCCGCCGCCGGCAAACTCCAGACGCCGTGGTTGCGGGTCCAGCAGTTCGGGCGCCGGCGAGAAGACCGCGAATTCCTGTTGTATCCCAGACTCTTTCACCCAGCCCCCCCCCCCGACAGACTCACAGCATCGGCAGGTCGCCCAGGTAATCGGCCTTGCCCACCGGCACGCCGCCCGCGCGAAGCAAATCATAGGCGGTCACGACGTGAAAATAGAAGTTGGCGATCTGACGCATGACGATATAGTCGTGCAGGGTCATGGTCTTATCCGGCGGATAGCCGGCCGACACGCGCCGGGAGCCATCCTTTGCCGCAGGGGTGTCGAGGTCCAGCCCCTGAACAAAAGCGCGGGTCTTGGCGATGCGCTCGTGCAGCTGGGCAAATGTCGATTCCGTATCGGCAAAGGTCGGCGGCGCGACATCGGCAACGCGCGCAGCAGCGATCTTGCAGCCGTCGCAGGCAATCTGAATCTGTTTGACAAACGGCAACATATCGGGCGATAGCCGCGCGGAAAGGAAGTTCTCTGCCGCAAAGCCCCGGGTTGCCGCATAATGCTCGGCCTTGGTGAGGACGGCGTCGAGGTTGCCAAGGGTGAACTCGAACTGGCGGATGATCTGACCGTACATGTTGGCACTCCGCTGGCCCAATGAACACCAGCTGGGCGACAGATACGCCAAGACGCGCCGCAGCGCCAGCCGCTGACGCAGAGACCCGCAGTCTGCAATCCTTTTTCTGCGCCCAGGGCGCCGGTGCCGGTGTGCAAAATCGGTTGGGGGGACCTTCCTGCAACACTCTGTTATATCATCTGATTCTCCTCAGCCGCGACGTCAGCGGCTTGCCTATCGGCGGCAGCTAATGCGGCGCGAGACACCCCGGCAGCAGCGAATGCGGCGGGAACACGATGCGGCCGCGGAGGCGAACGCCGGTTGGGCAGGAGTCCAGGTGCCGCTGAAGCTTGGCCATCGCCTTGTTGTAATCGCGGCAGAAATCGCGGAGGTCGTCGAAGTACAGGCTGCGAGCGGCCGCGCTAAAAGTGAGGATTCGCAGCTTGCCGCGGCGCTTCTTGCCGGCCTCCCCCTTGGGTTGGACGGGTCCGCGAACCAGCGGCGTGCCGTCGTCTTCGTTGCGCCCGTTTGGGACTTGCACTTTGGCCGGCGAATGGCGAGGAGACGTCCAGGCAGCGGCGGTTTCGTCAAAAACCTCAGCCGCGACCCTTGCTTCTGAGGAGGTCCCCCTCTCCGCGTCGTCGTCGCCGGACCCGTCCGCGGCCGCCATTTGGGCAGAAAACTCGTCGTCGGCCGCGAGATCGCCCGCAAGGCCGCGATCAGCGCCCGGCATGCTCGCTGCAATGGACATCTTGGTTGGCGGTGCATCATGGCCGTGAAGGCGCGGGGGTAAGCCGGCCTGCTCGTCGGCCAGCGCCGCATACATCGCGTGGAGTTCCGCCCAACTGCGGTGCTCAAAGCAGGGCAGCTTGGCGATCGTCACCTCTTTCGCTCTCTGATCAGGATTGTCCCGCGATGCGGACGGATTTTCCGCTTGTTCAGGCCCCTGGTCGCTGTCCGCGGGCGATTGGTCGCCATTGCGCCCCGCCATCGGCACGCCAAAGAGGAGCCAGTCCACCGCAGAGACGCCAGGGAATTGACTTGGATGCGTCACCAGTTGGGCGCACAGGGCCTGGCCGGTCAGGTATTTCATGCGGGCCAGCAGCGTCTTCGGGTCGGTGGTGACGGCCAGGGGCGTGAACTTGCTGCTCCACACCACGCCGGGATGCTGGCGGTTCCTGTTGATCAGCTTAGCGATTTCGCCGTGCACGAAGTTGAAGAAGCGCGCCAGGTGCCGCGGAGTGCGGGCGCGGAAGAGTCCGTGATAATGGTTGCTCATGAAATGGATGTGGTAGATCTGCACGCCGTAGCGGTGCTGAGCCTCCGCAATAATGCCCACGATCGCAGACACTTGACCGGAATCGTTGGCATCAAAGAGGTCCTCGCCGCGATTGGTGCGACGGGCGACCTCAAACAGGTAGTTGGGATGGTAAAACCGCGGCATGGCTGACTCCCGCGGGGCGACAGATTGGCCCCACAGAGTTATCGCCAGCTGACTGAAAAAACCGCGGCAGGACCAAAAAAACTTGCTTGCCTTTCGACCGGCCATGGCAACCTGCAGCTTCGGGCGGACAGATCGCAAATTCACCTTTCGCAGAGCGAGCTTCTAGGGAGGTCCCCCTCTTAGCGCCGCGACCCAGTCGTCCAGCATGCGACCCGCGCGGTGGCCGAGGACGCGAGCGGCGCCGTGCAGGTGGCCGGCTATCCGCTGGTTGCGCTCAGCGCGGCGTTGCGCAGGGGTGGTCTGCGGCCCAGCGCGGTGCTGTGGACCCGCGGCGAGGGTCGTCTCAGCGGCCCGCACAAGAAAATGCAGGCGGTTAAAGGCATTGGCCTCGCTGACGTTGTGGTCCATGTCGAGAAACAGCAGGTTCAGGGTCGGGTGCAGCTCGCGCAGGCGCTTTTCAATGCCCTTGGCGACCACCTGATTGGCAATGCAGCCAAAGGGTTGCACGCACACGATGTTGTCGATGCCGGCCTCGGCCAGCTCGATCATCTCCCCCGGCAGCAGCCAGCCTTCGCCGTACTGATTGGTCAGGGACACGATGGGGGCGGCGCGCTCGGCCAATTCGCGGGGGCGGCTCAGCGGGTGACCGTAGGCAAAGGGTTCCAACGCGCGGTTGACCCTGCCGATCAACTGATCCGTGGCGTCGTCGAGCAAGCGCGCGCCCAGCCACTTGAGGTCCGGCGCGGCAATGCCGGCTTGGGCATCGGCCTGCAAGTTGATGACACTCTGAATAAAGAATGTCGTGAGGTTGGGCACCACCGTCTCAACGCCGCGCTCAGCCAGCCACTGCACCACGCCGCCGTTGCCGTAATCGCAGTATTTGACATAAATCTCACCCACCATGCCGATCCGCGCGAACGGCCCGGGGCGCACGGGGAGCTGGGCAAAGGCTTCCGCGGCGTCGGCGATGAGGCGGATGCAGCGTTCGGCACTGCGCTCCGGGGCCGCCACCCAGCGCTCGACAAACTCCTTGGCCAGCCTTGAGGCCGATCCCGTCTCGAATTCGCGCACGAGCATGGCCCTTTCCATCATCGCAAGCGCGTCGGCCAGGACGATGGAGTAGAGGCCCCGCCTGGCCAACTTGAGGCGATCCAAGGTGAATCCGGGCTGGTCGTGCAGGTCGGCGCTGTCCATGTGCAGGGTCACCACGGGGACATCCGTGTACCCCGCGGCGGTGAGACCCTTGCCGATCAGGCTCGCATAGCAGCTGGCGCGGCACTGACCGCCGGTCTGGCTGATGATCGCCGCTACCCGCGGGCCATATTGCCCGGAATCCAAGGCCCTGAGCATGTCGCCCACCACCAGGATCGCCGGGTAGCACATTTCGTGGTTGGTGTACTTGAGGCCGTAAGCGCGCGAGGCGTCGTCGGGCGGCGGCAGCATCTTGAGCTGGTACCCCTGCTCGGCAAAGGCGTCCTCCGTAAAGCGGTCCAGCATCGGAAACCAAGATGGCCCCAGGAGAATTCGATCGCGGTCGGCAACTGTAAATGGCGGCGGCCGGCGCCTGGGCTCAGGCTTCTCCAGGCCCATGGGGCGAATCGCCAGCGTTTCCATCAGGGTTCGCAGGCGCAGCCGGATCGACCCAGGGCTCGCCGACTCATCGACGCGCACCACCGTCAGGCGCTTGCCCGCGGCTTGAAGGATGGCCCGCACCTCGTCGATCGCCATGGAGTCGGGGCCACAACCAAAGGAATTGATTTGCACAACCTCAACGTGGCGGTGCTGTACGGCGTAGCGGGCGGCGTGATACAGGCGGTTGGGAAAGGCCCACTGGGTCAGGACTTGCAGGCCGTCGAGCTTCTGCTCCACTGGCACCATCTCGGTGGTGATGACATCCAGGCCCAAGCCGGCGATGATGTCCGGAATCCCATGATTAATATAGCGATCCAGGTGGTAGGGTCGGCCGATCAGCAGGATCACCCGCCGGCCAGTGCGCGCAGCCTCGTTGACCAAGCGCTGGCCTTCGCCCTGCTGTTCGCGGCGCACCCGCGCTAGCTCGTCCAGGCCTGCTTCAAAGGCGCGCTCAAAGCCCTGCCCCGTGGCCCCCAGCGCCAGCACAGCTTTGCGGCAGGCGTCGCGCAGCAGGTCTTTGTCGCGAAAGGTCAGCACGGGGGCGTGAAACGGCACGCCGCGGCTCTGGGGATCGATGGCCGAGCGGATCACCTCGGGATACCCTGTTACAATCGGGCAGTTAAAGCTGCTCAGCGCATCGGCCTCTGGCAGCTCGAACACCACTTGTGGGTAGAAAATCGCGTCGGGCTTCTGCTCCAAGAGCTGCAGGATGTGGCCGTGGGCGACCTTGGCCGGCAGGCACAGGCTATCGGACATCAGCGTCGGGATGCCCTGCTGGTACAGCTGTGCGGTGGTCGGCGGCGACAGCAGCGGCTCCAGGCCCACGCCGTCCAGCAACGTGCGCCAAAAGGGCAGACTTTCAAAGAGGTTCAGCACCCGCGGCAGGCCGATGCGCAGGCGTTTCTCCGGCCGCGGCGGCAGCTTGGGTCCGAGCCACAGCTCCTCGCGGCGCAGCGCCAGGTTGGTGCCCGGAACGGCGCGCTTGCCGCGGTTGGACTGCACGCGATCGCAGCGATTCCCTGAGAAATACGCGGCTTTGCCCGGGTAGCGCAGCCGGCGCACGCTGCACTTGTTCTCGCACGCTTGGCAGACAAAGTCGTTGCTGCGGCACTCGCCCACGTTCGCGATTTCTGCAAATGTTCTTTGCGGTTGTACCTGAACATGCCCCAAGCGATGGTGATCGAGGGCCACCAGCGCCGCGCCCCACGCGCCAATGACCCCCGCCGCGTCTGGACAAATCGCCCTTTTGCCCGTGAGCCGCTCAAAGGCCCGCTGAACCGCGGGGTTGAGGAACGTGCCGCCCTGCACCACCACCGTATCGCCCAGCACCGCGGGATCGTGGATGCGCAGCACTTTCTCCAGGCAATTGCGCACCACGGAGTAGGCGAGGCCGGCGGCGAGATCCTCTACGCTCGCGCCCTCGCGCAGGAACTGCTTGACCCGCGAGTTCATGAACACCGTGCACCGCGAACCCAGCTGGCACGGCGCCTCCGCAGCACAGGCGCGCTCGGCAAACTCGCCGATGGGAATGCCCAAAACCTCTGAAAATGTCTGCAGAAAACTGCCACAGCCTGAAGAGCAGGCTTCGTTGATCTCAATGCTGCGGATCTCGCCCGCGTCGATGAACATGGCCTTCATGTCCTGGCCGCCGATGTCCAGCACAAAGGTCACGCCGGGGGCCAATTCGCGGGCGGCGCGCAAGTGGGCAATGGTCTCCACCAGCCCGAGATCCAAGCCAAAAACGTTGTGCACCAGGTCTTCGCCGTAGCCAGTGGCCGCACTCGCCGTGAGCTTGGGGCGCACACCGGCCGCGTCGAGTCTCTCCTGCAGCTCGCGCAGGCCGCGCTGGACCGCGCCCACGGGATCGCCGTGATTGAAGGCGTAGCTCTCCAGGACCAGCCGACCGGCGCTGTCCACCAGGGCGAGCTTGGTGGTGGTCGATCCCGAGTCAATGCCCAAAAAGCAAGGCTGATCATGGATTTCTAGGGAGGTCCCCCTAGCGATGACCTCAAAGCGCTGGGCGTTCCACGCGGCAAATTCGCCCGGGCTGGCAAACAGCGGCGGCTCGCGGCGGGTGGTCGAGCCGGGCTGGGCAACGCTTGCGGCCAGGCGCCCGCGCAGCTCGCCCAGGGTCACCTGGCTCTGCGGACCAGCGGGGGCCAGCGCCGCGCCCAGGGCAGACAGGAGCTCGCCGTGGGCCATGGGCTCGACATCGGCCTCGGTCATGCCAAAGCGGGCCACCACCGCGGCGCGCAGGCTGGGCAGAAACGTCAGCGGGCCGCCGCTCAGGAGCATTTTGCCGCGCACCGTCGCAGCGCGGGCCAGAGAAGTCACGGTCTGCGCCGCTACCGCGTGAAAGACCGAGGCGGCGATGTCGGCCTTGGCCACGTTGCGGCTGAGGAGGTTTTGCACATCGGTCTTGGCAAACACCCCGCAGCGACTGGCGATCGGCGTTATCTCGCGGTGTTGCTGGGCCAGCGATTCCAGGTCGGCTGGGTTCACTGCGAGCAGCGCGGCCATCTGGTCGATAAACGCCCCGGTGCCGCCGGCGCAGCTGCCGTTCATGCGCATGTCGGCGCGGCCGCGTTCGTCGATCAGCACCAGCTTGCTGTCTTCGCCGCCGATGTCCACCAGGGTGCGCACCTGGGGGTGGGCCAGCTTGACCACCTCGATGGCGGCCACCACCTCCTGGACAAACGGGATGGCCAAGCGGTCCGCGACGCCCATGCCGGCTGAACCGGTTGTACAGACGGACAATTCGGCGCTGTCGCCGCCCGGGCCCAGCTCCGCGGCCAAATCGGCAAAAATCGCCGCAAGGGTCTCTGCGACCTTGGCATCGTGGCGGCGATAGGTAGAAAACCTCAGCGGCGGCAGGCCATTTTGCCCCGTGGGGTACAGCACCGCGACCTTGGCCGTGGTCGAGCCGATGTCAATGCCGACCCGCCAACCCTGCCCTTCCACAGACGACTCAGATATCGATTGATGGACCGCAGAGTCGCCACTGATCGCCATGTTTCTGCTGCTCCCAGCGCCGCGTGGACGCCTCTCTTGCGAGGTGCGCGACGATACGCCTAACGCGCCGCGACCACACGGCAATGCGAGGCCCGCATGACAATGGAATGACACAGGTGGACCGCCAGTCAGCGGCGACGGCCGCCTTGACAACCTCGGGCGATCATCGTATCGTATTTTTACGATAGCTCATCGCACCTCGCGAACGCTAGCCCTCAGGCCACGCCCATTAGGAGCCCCGACGATGAACGAACAGACCAAGGATTTTGTGCGCGCCGCGGTGCGCGATCAGTACGCCAGCGTCGCCCGCGCCGACAGCGCCTCCTGCTGTGCCGCCCCCGGTTGCTGCAGCCCCAACGCCGACGTCAGCTTGCAACTGGGCTACAGCCAAGAGGATCTCGCGGCCGTTCCGGAGGGCGCCAACATGGGCCTGGGCTGCGGCAATCCCCAGGCGATCGCCGCGCTCAAGCCGGGCGAGACCGTGCTGGACCTGGGCGCAGGCGGCGGTTTTGACTGCTTTTTGGCGGCCAAGCAGGTCGGCGACGCGGGCCGGGTCATTGGCGTGGATATGACCCCGGACATGCTGAGCAAGGCGCGGGCCAATGCCGTCAAACTGGGTACCGCCAATGTCGAATTCCGCCTGGGCGAGATCGAGCACCTGCCGGTGGCCGACAACAGCGTGGACGTCATCCTCTCCAACTGCGTCATCAACCTGAGCCCAGACAAGGGCGCGGTGTTCCTGGACGCCTTCCGCGTGCTGAAACCCGGCGGGCGCCTGGCGATTTCGGACGTGGTCACCACCCAGGAGCTGCCCGAGGCGCTGGCTCAGGACATGGCCGCCTTTACCGCCTGTGTCTCCGGCGCCGCGAGCGTGGACACCGTCAGCGACCTGCTGGCCCGCGCGGGGTTCAGCGATATCCGCATCAACCTCAAGGAAGAGAGCCGCGCGTTTATGGCCGACTGGATCCCGGGTTCAGGCCTGGAGAATTACGTCGTTTCTGCGACGATCGAGGCGCGCAAGCCGGCCAAGCGCTCCTGTTGCTAGTCTCCAGAGCAGAATCGGCGAATTCGCTAAGCTCTGAGCAGGCTTACAACAAGGTCCCCCTCGATGCAGGTCCCCCTCAATGCAGGTCCCCCTCGATGCCCTGCTGCTAGCCTCCCGAACAGAATCGGCGAATTCGCCAAGCTCCGAGCGAGCTTACAACAAGGTCCCCCTCGATACGCTTACGCGGGGCTTGCCTCGGGCTCGCTGGTCGACAGGGCCTTTTTCAGCGGCTTGTTGAACGCCCACATCATCGCGCCGGCGCTGAGGCCCAGGACCATGAGGATAAAGAAGAACGCGTCCTTGGACATCGACGTGTACAGCTGGCCGATGTAACCCGAGAGGATGTTGCCAAAAAAGCTCGACAGGAACCACATGCCCATCATCAGGCTGACGATGCGCGCCGGGCTGACCTTGGTCACGAGCGACAGGCCGACGGGCGACAGGTAGAGCTCGCCGACGGTCAAGAGCAGCGTGCAGACGATGGGCCACAGCCAGCTGCCTTTGCCCGCACCGACGACATTAGCCCCGACAATCATCACGATAAACGACAGGCCGAGCACAAAGCAGCCGATGACCATCTTGGAGACGGAGGAGGGTTCGGTGCCGTTGGCGTTTTGCTTGCGCCAGAACCGGTCGAGAAACGGCGCGAGCAGGAAGATAAAGAACGGGTTGACCGACTGAAACCAGGTCGACGAGGCCCAGGACGGCCAGACGGTCTGCTCGTCGGCCCAGGTCTGCATGGTGTTGCCCTGCTGCTCATAGACGGCCCAGAACACCACGTTGAGGGCGCAGAGGGCCACCAGAGCCCAGACGCGCTTCCACTCATTGGGGCTGAGCGGCTGATGCGCGGCCTTTTGCACTTCGCCGCCGGCCTTGGCCTGGTCTAGCTTGCGCT
This sequence comes from Myxococcota bacterium, assembly GCA_964201005.1. GTDB lineage: Bacteria > Myxococcota_A > UBA9042 > UBA9042 > UBA9042 > SXRM01. The sequence continues at coordinate 23,878 of CAXNCS010000007.1, read as the reverse complement.
GGGCGAGGCCGTCTGGAGCCAAGTAGCGCGCGCCAGCGATCTGGATAGCCACGCCAATCAGCATGCCAAAGCCCGAGGCGAGAAAGCCGTAGCGCCAGCCGTAGAGCATCGCCAGGGTGCCCGCCACAAAATTGCACAGGAAAGCGCCGAGGTTGATGCCCATGTAGAAGATGGTGAAGGCACCGTCTCGGCGCGGGTCGTTCTCTGCGTACAGGCTGCCGACTTGGGTCGAAATGTTGGGCTTAAAGAAGCCGTTGCCGACGATCAGCAGCAACAGCCCCACAAAGAACAGGTTTTCTGCGCCAAACAGCAGGAACTGCCCGGCCGCCATCACCAGGCCGCCCATCAGCACGGAGCGGCGCTGGCCCAGGTAGCGGTCGGCCATCCAGCCGCCCAGCAGCGGCGTCAGGTAGACGAGCCCGGTGTACCAGCCGTAAATGACCGAGGCGCGCGGCTCAATCGCGCACGTCTGCTCGGCAATTCGCTGGGCGACATCGACCGACATCGCCTGCAGGCCCTTGACCGCGTCGCCCTGGGTCAGAATCGCCACCTTGGTCTGGATGCACTGGGCGGCCTGCGAGGCATCGACGCTGGGCAGCAGCGACTGGATAAAGCTCCAGCCAAAAACCGCATTGGGATCGGCGATCTTGCTGGGATCGTAGGCGCCGCCCTGATAGACCTGCCGGGCGCTGACAAACAGGTAGTTGACCATGTACAGCTTGAGCAGGCCGCGCATGCCGTAGTAGGAGAACCGCTCCCACATCTCGGTAAAAAACAGCACAAACAGGCCGACGGGGTGGCCCATCAAGGTGCGTTGTTGGTGCGGGGGCAGCGCGTCTGCGGTCTGGCTCATGGGCGTCCGGGGCGCGCGGGACCTCCGCATGGCGGCGCAGCGGGACTTCCGCCGCAGCCGGGGGCCTGCGCTAAGGGCGAATGCTGGGGCCGAAGCGCGCCGGAGTCAACGGATCGGCCGCAGCAGGGGTCCATAGACCCTGACCGCGCATGGAATTCTTGACTTCCACCGGGGGAGGGCGAGCATGCCGCTGGCTTATTGCGAGGTCGTCCCTCTGCCGAGCCGAGGTGGTCCATGGCCGCGTCCATTGTCCTGGCCTGCGAACGTCGCTGGCTCGCCGTCGCTTCTGTTGCCCTGCTGTGGGCCTGTGATCTGAACCAAAGCACGGGAGAAGGCACCCTGCCCGCCCCTGCCGACGCGGCGATCGCCACCGACACCGCGGATATCGCCCCGGTCGCCAAGGGCAAGCTGCAGATCAGCCCAGAGCCGATCGATTTTGGCGGCCAGCTGATGGGCACCTGCAACACCCGCACGGCGACCCTGCGCAATATCGGCGACGCGCCGCTTCTGATCTCCGGCCTGGACCTGCAGCTGATCAGCCCGCAGTTGACCGTCAAGTGGCTGGCGCCCCAGAGCATGGCCGGCCAGAGCAAGCCGGGCGGTCAGAACTGGGGGCTGGCCACGCCGGTCAGTCTGGCGCCCAACCAAGCCGCCGGCATCGCTTTGGAGTATTGCCGCACCGATGCCGCCGCCATGGTCGGGGCGCTGGGCGTGGCCACGGATGTCGGCGCGTCCAACCTGGCGATTGGGGCCAAAGAGGTCAAGAATGAAGGGCCGGTCGACCCGCCCAGCTGCCCCATCGCCGTCGCAAAAGTCGCTGAGGGCAGTGAGGTCATGGTCAACACCGCGTTGCACCTGAGCAGCAGCGGCTCCAAGAGCCCCACGGGCGCGGCCATCGCCAAATTTGAGTGGGCCGTCAGCCAGCCGGCCGGCAGCAACCTGGCCCTGAGCCCCGGCGGCAGCGCGCCTGACGTGAGCCTCATCGCCGCCGCGGTGGGCACTTACAGCTTCTGCTTGAGCGTCTGGGATGCCAAGGGCGTCAAGTCCTGCGCGCCGTCCTGTGTCGAAGTGCTGGTGGTGCCGGGCCACGAGGTCTCGGCCGGCCTGACCTGGCAGACACCGGGGGCCAAGGGCAAGGACGACAGCCCGGGCGCCGATCTCGACCTGCACTTTGCCCACCCCATGGCCCAGGGCCTGGACCGCGACTGCGACGGAGTCGGCGACCCGTGGTTCAGCAACCCCTGGGACGCCTTCTGGTACAACCTCAAGCCGACGTGGACCACCCCCGGGAGCCCGACCGACCCGACCCTGAGCGGCGACGACAAGGCCGGCGACGTCGGCGAAACGCTTTCTTTGACCAAGAGCGAAGGCACCCTCAACGACCCGGTGGCCTACACTGTGGGCGTGCACTATTGGAACGACCACGACCTGGGCCAAAGCAAAGCCAACATCAAGATCTGGGCCCAGGGAGTTCTGGTGATGAACCTGGCCGATGTCGAGCTGGAGCCCGGCGACATGTGGACCGTCGGCCGGCTGCACTGGCCCAACACCCTGAGCGGCGGCAGCAAAGCGCCGTTTGAGCCGTGCAAACAGCAAGGCAAGACTTGCGCAAGTGGCAAGACCAAGATGTGGCAGGCCAGCGGTCAGTGGTGCATCGCGCCGTGCTACAAGGACAATGCCTTCACTTCGGCGGCGACTAAGCCGATGGTGGCGTGCGAGAAGTAGGGAGCCGGCTTAAGGTACCGGAAAAAGCGGCAACCTCGCCGTCCGTGCGCGGTCCTAACTGCCACCCGCCGGAGCGGCCATGGCCCAAGCGCGGGCGATATTGGCGCGGATCGCCTTGTTCTCTTCATTGCCAAACGCTTCCTGCAGCACCGCCACCAGACCCGCCACCGGGGCGCCGCCAGCCAGGCCGTTGCCCGGCAGCTTGAGTACCACGCCCGCGGTCCCCGTGGCCAAAGTGCGGGCCAGGTATTCGCGCACGCTCTCGTCATCGCTGGCAAACAGCTTCTTGATGGCCGGGACCGCGCCCGCGTCGCCCATCCGCGCCAAGTGCGCCGCGACGACCGCCTGCACGCGCCCCGCCTTCTCCTTGATGGGCAGCGCGTAGACGGCGTTCTTGACCGCCGCGAGCACCCGCTTGCCCACCGGCGTGTCGGCGTAGTTGGCGAGCAAGGTGGCGTGTTCCCAGGCGGCGTCTGGGTTTTTGCCGCCCAAGAGGCCCACGACTTGCTTCTCCGCCTTGCCGTCGCCGCTCAGCGCCAGCGCCACCAGGGCCACGGCGTGGTCGGTGCGGTCGGGGCTGCCGGCAAATTCTTTGGCCGCTTTTTGCCAGTCGGCCTTGGCGTCGGTGTTGCCCATGGCCGCAGCGGCGAGCGTCGCCACATAGTCACTGCCCATGCGCGCGCGCTTGAGCTTGCCAGCCACGACCTTGTCGCCCATGCGCGTCAGGTACCAGGCGCAAGCCTGGCGGGCCGGCTCGATGGCGCGGGCGTCGTTGCGCTCGACTTCAAAGGCCGCTTGGCACGGCTCAATCAGGCTCTTGTCGTTCCACGTGCCCAGCAGGCTCGCCGCCGCAGTCAGGGCATCGTTGGTGTATTCGCTGTCTGGCTCAAACGTGGCCATCTTGACCACCAGAGGCGCCAGCGACTTGTCATTGTACCAGCCCACCATGCGGATCAGAAAGCCGCGCCAGCTATAGCCGGCCTGCTGCCAGTTCGAGTCTTTGGCAAAGAAGCCTTCAATGATGGCTTTGTGGGCCGGGTCGCGCCGCAGCACCAGCATCTCAAAAGACGGCGTGACGAACTTGCAGCTCCAATTGCCCAAGCAGGCCGTGGAGTACAGGCTCTTGGCCTTGTCAGGCACGTCAAGACCAGCCTGGATCAGCTCCAGCGGCAGCTTCTGCGTTCCCAGAATCGCCTCTTTGAAGTACTTGCTGCCCACAACGCCGTCGTCACCGGCGATCTTGTGGTTGCCGACGAACCATGTGCTCAGGTAGCCGTATTCGCCTTTGCCGTCAAAGGCCTCGCGCCAGCCCGGGTGGTCGTCGGCGGCGGCGGGGAGGGCGGCTAGAGAGGCTGCAGCGCTGGCACCGAGGAGCCAGCTTTTGAGATTGCTAGGTTTCATCGCAATTCCTTGTTGGGGTGGAGGTGGAGGTAAAGGGCAAGCCAGGGCCGCTTTCAGGGGCGGCGATTGGGGATCGGCCTGCGGCCTATTTGGCGCAGGGGGCTGCCAGGAGCAGGCACTAGTACCCCAAACCCGAAATTCGCGGCGGGTTCGCCGAATTCCAGGGCATGGGTTTGGGGTACTTCTGCTGGGTCTTTTTTCGTACATCGAACTCGGAATTCCTGACAACCCACTGCGAACTTGAGGTTCGATGTACTAGCCTACGATGACGGCCGCGGTGCGGTCAATTGCCGGCGGCGGGGGCGGGCCTGAACCTGCCGCAGGACAAGGGTGAAGGTGAGGGTGTGGCTGGTGGCTTGGGGAATTTGCTTTGGCGGGGGCGGTTTTTGGGGGCCTCCTGGTCCGCCGCCGCTGCGCGGTGGCGTCGCAGGACCGCGCCCTATCGCCTGGCTTGCCAGCCAGTCGACCGAGCCCTCGGTCGCGCCGCGGCTGGGGGGTTGGAGTGCGCGCAGGTGGCCGCAGCCGCGCGACGCCCGGGGCTCGGCCCATTCGGGTAACGGTCGCTGGCCCGCGGGCCCTGGGCTGGCGGCCTTGCGGCGGGGGGCGGGCTTGGAGTTTACGCGCGTAAACTCCGGCGCGGGCCGGCAGCGCCCGAGCTTTTGAACAGTGTCAACGTTGACACTGTTCAAAAGCTCGGCCGGTCGCGGGCGCGGAGGCCCGCTCGGGCCTGGCGCGACTCGCCGTCTGGCGGGTGATCGTCGATACCGGCCAGCAATTCCATGGCCATCGCGCAAGGTTGGGCGTTGCCGCAGAGCATGACAGTTCCATGACACTGGGAATCTACCGACGGCTTGCATCCGTTGGGCCTTCGTCGCAGTCTGTGTCTCCTGGCTTGCCATGCGCGCGAAGCTGGACTCGTAAGCCGGGCCCAGGATCTTCTACCCAGCGGGCCTCAACTTTTTGGGCGAGGTGATTTAAGGGAGGTTGCCATGATGGATCGAAGGAGCTCGCAAATCCGGCGAGGGAGTCTCTCTCTCTCCGTAACTCCGTTCTAACTGTGCTTTTCTCTCTGCCGGCTGCGGGCGCCTGGCCGAGCTTGGCTGGCGCTGGACCGCCCGGCCAGCAAGGCCCTGCGCCAGCCCCGCCGCTCACTGCCGCGGTCGCGAAGCCGACCGCCGCTCAGCTGGCCACTTCCAAGACTGCCGGCGCCGTGGCGCCGCCGCTGGGTCTGGCCAGGCCGCGGCTTGGCGCCGCGGTTGGCCCCCGCAGCCTTGGGCCAACCAAAGCAGGGGCGGGCGCCAAGGCGCCGCCCAAGGGCTCGGCCAAGGCCGCGATGACCGCAGACTCCGCGCTCGCCGCCTGCGCCAGCGGCGATATTGCGGGAGCCAAGAAGGCTCAAGTCAGTCATTTGGCCTGGTGCACCGAACAGGCCCCTGGGGCTGCCGAGACATCCCTTGCCAGCGTCGAACTGGGCGCGACCGCCGCCAGCGTCTGCCCCGTTCCTGGCGCCCTGAGCTGGAGCGCGCCCAACGCCTTGCGCGTAGCCGCCACCGCGCCACAATGGCTCGATGCTGGCAGCAGCGTTGTTGTCACCACCAGCGACCTCGCGCCAGCCGGCAACCCGTCGGTCGGCACCTACCAGGACACGCTGATCTACCTGTTGCGTTGCGCGCCTACCGGCTGCGACAGCGGCGCGATCGTGGCCATCGACGACGACGGCAACAGCGCGACGCCACATGACTATGATTCGCGGATCAGCGTGAGCGACCTGCCGGCCGGCAGCTACTTCGCGCTTATCACGGCGTACTCGCCCGTGGGCCAAGGCACGGCCACGGTCACCTGGCAGGCGAACGACGGGGCGGAGGTGATCGCCAACCAGACCGTGTTTGGCGGCTTTGAGGCCCTGCCCCAAGAGGTGCGCCGTGGCGACGTGCTGCTGGTGGGCAAGTCGCCGGACACTGGCGATTTGGTCAAAGAGCGGGATAGAGACGGCGACTTGTTCTACCCAGGCCTGGCCGCCGAGCCCGATTACGCCGACTCCGTTGCCTGGGTGCTCAGCACGCGCGCGACCGTCTGGCAGACAGGGGCTGCCGACTGCGGAAGCTACTGGCGCAACGACGACGCCTGGTGGTACAGCAGCGTCGATGACTCCGTGCTGCTGAGCCGGCTGGTGATGGGGGATATCCCTGCTGAGGCGCCGCTCACTCAGGCCCGCGTGCTCGCAGGGCCTTATTACCCGTGGGTCGCGGAAAGCCCAACCCACGTTGTGGTGCGGTCGATGAACCTCCGCGCGATGCACCTGAGGGTACACAGCCCTGGTGGGGCCTGGGATTGCCCGGAGCAGCAAGACAACGACGGCGATGGGCTGCCATGGGAGCTCGAGCGGGTGCTCGGGAGCTGTGATCTGGTTTCAGACCTCTCATGGGGCGACATGGGCGCGACGGGTCTCAGCTGCCAGGCCTGGGCAGACGCGATGAACACTCGGGTCAATGAATGGCATCCGCAAGACAATTGCGCGCAGCCGCAACCTTGCGCCGTCCCAGCAACCGATGCGGTGGGGCCGGCCAGGTGTTGGTCAGCACGCGATAGTGACAACGACGGCATGGCAGACTTGGCCGAGGTTTGGGCGATGGCCGCCAAGTTCAGCTCAGGCCCCGTGGGGCCGGACGGCACCATTCCTGCGCCGACCATGCTGGGGGTGTTTGACGCCACCCCCGGATGTGCAAGCGCCTGGTGCGTCGGCGAAAATCTGTCGGCGCGCTCAGATCCAGAGCCGCACCGCTTTGACATCTTCCTCCAGCTGGACGCGATGAATTGCGTGGGGACCCACTGCGCCAATTTTCTCCAGGGCCAGCCAGCCAGCCACGCATTGGTCCCGGAACAGGCTGAACCGCTGTACAAGTTTTGGACCGATACTCCGTGGCGGCGCTGGGATGGCGAAGCCCCGCCGTATGTAAGCTGGATCTCGCCGGAGCGGGAGTTGCCGTATCTGATTCGCATGCACGCTTATCCGGGAGTTGTCCACGATCTTCCCGACACATTGGCCCTGGATGAGGCGCAATGGCAAGGGTCCCTTGCAGCAAGATCGTACTTTGATGCGCACTTTGACGTCGTGTGGCGAGCGCTGCGCATCGGTCGCTATGGCCTGCTGATGCCCAATCAGGGCCAAGCCGGCGGCGGCGTGCTCGTGTCGACGAATATCACCGGCACTGCACAGGAAAGGATAGACCAGGCCATCAGCCCGCTGTCTCACGAGGTCGGGCACCTGCTGGGCTTGAGCCACCCCCACGACAACTGGGTCCGCCCCGACGTGGACTGCAACGGCTTCACAGCGGTCTCGGCCGGCCAGTGCTCAACTGCGACCTGTGCGCCCGCTTCCACGGATTTGAGTTGTGATTGTACCCCTTACGGCGCACCAGGTTGCCAGAATTCGCCCGCCCCCAACAATGGGCCCAACAACCCTGCTGTCCCCAGCCTGATGAACTACGGCTTTTTGGGTGCGCTCCCCATTGGCAGCGAGGCCCCAGTGTCTACCTCCGAGTATGCTGATGATTGCGTCCCTCTCTATGGCGGGGTGTGCGAACTGGAATATGCCACCTTCTCCAAAGGGTTGGGGCCAGTGCTGGGCGAACAGGCGCTGCCTGAGACCTTGACGCTAAACTGGTCCGGTGCAAGCCTGGGTCACGCCTGGGGGGCGGTCAAATACGCGCGCGATCTGCGCTGTTACGACCATAGCGGCGATGGCAGAAACTGTGCGCCATTTGGCCTAGGCAGCGGCGCACCGGCGTTCCGCGGCCCGACGTGCAGCGCCAGTGATCAACCGAGCAACTGCTGGTTCAATTGGAATCAAGATGACGTGTTCAGCGCCACACCCGTGGCCGCGGACTTCAGCCGCGGGCCGTTCTTGCCGCAGACCGGGACGCCAATATGTGGTCAGGATGTCCTGCAAGATGTCGACGAATGGGGCAAGGTGGTGGCGCTGTCGCGGTCGTTGGATCATCCAACTGGCTTTGCGGGTGTAGCGATTTATCGCGACGTGTTCAACGGCAATAACAACCAGCCGTTCAACGCCGCAGGTTGGCCGCAGAGCGTGCTGCCGGTCAGTGCTTCTGCTGGGTTTGCTGCTACGCCTGGGGAATACCGACGCAATCGGTGCGTGCTAGGTCAGCAATGCGGCTCTGGGACGTGTGTAATGCCGACCTGCACGAGCGCGGCGGACTGCGGGGCTGGGGCCTGCGTTGGCGGAGTTTGCGTCGGGGATTTGGGGGTTTGTCCTTGTTGGAGCAACGCTCATTGCGGGCCCAGCATCGCCTCAACTAACCAATGTGATTTCGCCACAGGCCAGTGCGCGACTCCAGTCCCGGTCAACCAGCCCTACGGCAAAGGCCAAGGGCGCCAGCATGAGTCGGCTGATTTCCCTGTTGGCGCAACCAACCAGTGGATCAAGCTCACCGCCACGGGCAGTAGCCCGCTCAACGCGATCGACACCACCGACGCCCAGAGCTTGTACTTCGACCTGTACTGGCACGGCTTCGAGCCGGGCACCACCGAGCAGACCGTGTTTGCCTCCAATGCCTTCCGCATCCGGATCCGCGAGGTGGGCCAGTTTGGCGTCCGCTTGGTCGCCGACATCCCGGGGGTGATCGGCGAGGTCTGGTCGGCCACGCCGCTGCAGCCGAAGACCTGGTACCGCTTTGCCTACTTCGCCAGCAAGTACGGGAATCTGGCCTGGATTACTACCCAGGCGCGCGGCCTGGTCTCAGGCCTGTTCGAGCCTGCCGCGATCACGCCTGCGGAGTGCTTCCGGCGCACCCTGCCGACGGCGGTGAACCTACCGCCGCCTGGCGACGTCTGGATCGGCACCCCTGTGGGCGGCGGCGGCAACGGTTTTCGCGGCCGCCTCGACAACATTGCGCTCTGGAGCACCCACGAGGACCAGGAGCCGGTGGCTGGCTGTATGGAGGTGACGCCATGAAGCGCTGCCTACTGTGGACGATCCTGGCCCTCCTCGCAGCTCTGACCGGCTGCAGCACCTGCAACCCCGAGGCGGCCGCACCCGCCGCCGATACCCAGGGCCAAGAGTTGGGCGTGAGCGACGGGGACGGGCAGCCCAGCGACGGCCAGGGAACCGAGCTGCCCGTGGATGCCAGCGACGCGCTCGCGGATGCGGGCGACGCTGTAATTGCCGACGACGGCGCGGACACAGACGCGGATGGCACGGACGTTGACGCGGCCGCCGATGGGGACGGGGGCGAAAGCGTCGACGCTGTCGATGTGCTCAATGCCTTCGACACCAGCGACGCCGTCGTCGGCCCGCCGATCCCTCCAACGACCGCGTGCGGCGAAGGGCAGATGAGCACGCCCAAGCCCGGCGATCCGTGTGAAACCGAAGGCGTTACGCGGTGTTCCGATGTCGGGTCGAAGTGGATCAAGTCGCTGACGGCATCGACGCTTGATCCAGGCTATTGCCTTCAGCCAAATTTGATGCGCTGCACCACGAGCATGGATGGGACAAAGGCGTGGGTCTTCGAAGAGTGCGCTAAACCAACGGCGGGCTGTGCAAAGGTCCCTGGCAAGATCATCATGACCTGCCAGGACTCCGGAGGACAGGGAGTGTGCGCGGTGGTGAGTTCGTCCGCGATCGACACGATGATCGAGGATCTCAAGCCGTGTTCTGGGCAGAGCTACGCTGCGGAGGCAACAGGTTGCGGGACCATGGGGCCCATCCTAAAATGCGCCACGATCCTCACAGCCAAGCCTGCCCCGGGTCAACCGTGGGTCCAAGGAATGCTGGACAAATACGCCTTCCTAAAAACCTGCTGCCCCAACTGCCGCTACTGGTTCCCGTACAAAACCTGCCCAGACATGAACATCGGCCTCTGCTGGGGTTGGAATAATCCTGAGCAATTTGGCATCAAGATCCAGCCCGTCTGCCTTGAAAACATCCCGGGCAAGCCGCCGACGTGCGTGACGACCTGCGAAGACCTCAAGTACAGTGCGGAATTCGGCAAGCCGCCGGGATGAAGTGAACGTGCGCGTTAGCCGGCAGCCCCGAGCTATTGAACAGTGTCAACGTTGACACTGTGAAAAGCTCCGCCGGCCGCAGCCGCGGAGGCCCCCTCGTACCCGGAAACGCCGCCGCCCGCGCCGCCTCCTCTAGCCCCGCCTAAGGCCCCACCACCGGCCCCAGGGCCGCCAGCACCCGCTGCAGGGTCGCCTCTGGCTTGCGCTGCCACTCGCGGGCGTGCAGCCGCAGCACCTTCCAACCGCGGGCGTGCAGAGCCAACGGCCGCTGCACGTGGCGGTCAAAGGTCTCCGCGCCGTCGTCGCCCTCATCGCAGAACAGCGCTAGGGCATAGCGGCCGGGATCGCGGGGGTCAATCACCGCCAGCGGCACGCGGAAATGCGAGGTGCCGACATCCATTTCGCAGCGCAGACCGCGCTTTTCCAGCGCCTCCGCCAGCTGCGCGCGCACCGGCACGTAGCCTGCCAGCGGCACTTTGGCGAGCTTGCGCGGAGCCACGGCGCCCTCGCGCACCAGGGTCAGCACCCGCTCCGCCTGGGGGCGGCGGCTGTGGGCCATGCGGTGGGTCGAGTCGGAGAATCTCAGGTCTGCACGCATCGCCCAGGTGGTGGACCAGTAGCACTGAGAAACTTGCGACCTACTGCCATTGGTTCGCGATTCAATTGCGACATCAGACACTTGTACAGATATGCCATCATTGGAGGCCCGCACTGATCATTGCGCGATCGCAACTCACGGGCCCCGGCACACCATGCCACTGTGCGCATAAATATATTTAATTACATGCTATTTACCGACTTTTCCCCGAAGATGACCCCTGCGCACGGTCCACGCGCCCATGCGCAGTTCTTGTCTGCGTCGCCGGCGTCCGGCGCTTGGCACTTGCAGCGTCGCCGCATTTCGCACAAGCTGGGTCTGTCGTACAAAGCTCGCCTCCGGCTGTCCCAGCGGACCACCCGTTGCCCAATTGCGCTCTGGCGCGTTTGACCTTGCACCTGTCGCCGCTTACTGGCGATCGCCGTGGAGTCCTCATGTCCAACTTTACCCATGTGGTCGCCTATTTCGAGTCTGTCGTGCCTGCAGTGGCCTACAACGCGGTAGCCATCGTGCCAGATGGTGTCTTCAGTCGCGCCAGCGGCGATGGTCTGTATGTGCCTGCAGGAACTCAACTTGTCGCGGCATTCGGGAGCGTGCCCATTGTTGGCACAGCGGCGAATCCGCGCATGCGCCTCAATGCCCCGTCGCTCCTGCGCACCGCCCTGCCCTTCGTCCGCCCGTTGGCATCTGCGCCGGGCGATACCGACCCCAATGTGATGATGCTGCTTGATCGGCCCATTGGCTTCCCCAACAACGAAGTGCTCAGCGTCGAGGTGGCTTGGCAAGTCGCCGACGTTATGCCCGTAGGCGTCTGGGGCGTCTTGTTCTTCAACAATGGCTTTGAGCCGTTGCCGCCCGGCGATGCGTTCTGGATTCGCGCGACTGCGACGACTGCGGCATCCGCTGGGGAGTGGTCGACGTTGACGAACCTCGCGTTCGACGTCACTCTGCCTGAGGGCAACTGGGCGATCACCGGCTTTGAGCACGTCTGCGCCGATCCGGTCGCCGCCCGCGTGGTTTGCCCCGGTCAGTCCTTCCGGCCAGGTACGCTGTCTGTCTCGAACACCCAGGAGCGCACCCACGCCGCGTTCTACGACGGCCAGCTCGGCGTGTTCGCGCGCTTCGCCTCCTTTGCCCCACCGTCTGTGGAAGTCCTGTGCTCGGGCGCTTCGGCCTACCACGAAGTCTACTTCCGCGTCGTCAAGCTGTAGGGGGCAACCGTGCAAGAGAAAATTCACAGCTTGATCCAAGTCGTCACCGTCGGCACCAGCTCCACAGACGTGGCGATGCCTTCGGAAACCAGGCAAACCCTGATCTTTTCGCCCCACGCCACTGCGACCTACAGCGTCTCGAACGCGCCGCAAGCCGCCGTCGGCGACGGTCTGGTCATCACCCCGAGCGGCGGCGCTTTGGTGTTGCGCCGCGCCGACATTGGCGACATCATCTGCCAACGCTGGCAAGCGATCGCCGCGGCGTCGATTGGGGTCCCGGTGTTGCAGGCATTTGTCGAGCGGCCGACAACGGCGCCGTCGCTCATTGAGGATGCGGACTTCAAGGCCCAGCGCGTCAGCTAGCGGTTCGGCAGGAGGCAACGGTCAATGCGGGTAGACGTCACCGGAAATGCATGGAGTCCAACCGGCGCGGGCTTTGCTGCTCGCAGTTCAGATGCTGCGACAATTCCGGTGGCGCACGCCCGCGTTGAGGTGTTGCTCACGGACTTTGGCGGTGAGCAGCGCCGGGTCAGGGGGAGCGGATCCACGGATGGGCTCGGCCAATTTGCCGTGAGTGCTGACCTTCCTGGACCAGACGAACTCACTGGTACGCGTGCCCGCCGCTGCGGAGCCGGACTGTTTGTCGAGGTGACGGCTGGGGATGGACGGCGTGCCCTCAGCTCCGGGGTGCTGCTGAGCGACTGGTGGGCGGCGCCCAATCCACTTCGTGTAGGTCTGGCTGCGGCATATGCTCCCACGGAGAATGCGGGTTTTGGCCCAAGTCAAGCTGAGGGGCGGCGGGCCGCTGGGGCCCCTGTTCCCGTCCCCATGCCCGCGTCTGCGCCCAAGGCCGTCTATGACAGCTGGATCGCCGGCCGCAGCTTTGAGGGGTTGCGATGGGCATGATGCTCCACCTGTCCGCACTAGCGGCTCTGGGCGATTGCCAGGGTGAGGGCGCCACGCCTTTGGCCAAGGGCGTACACCTCCGCTGGGCGGTCTCACCCGAATTGGGCCTTCCGTGGGGCGGGTTTTACGTGTTTCGGCGGCAGGCCTTTGTCGACGATGGCAAGCCAGCCGATGCGTGGCTGCCAGTCCCCGGCCTTGCGCAGACCTTGGCACTGCCGGTGTGCCACCCCGACTACCCGGCGGGGCTGACCATCCCCATGCTGCCGGGTCTCACGCCTGAGAAGTCCTGCCTGGAGTACGGCAAGGCGCGTGTCAGCGCGCCGGGGAAAGAGGACCTGCCGGGCGGGTTTAGCAACCTGTACACGACCCTGCAGGAGCTGGTGAAAGGGGGACCGACCTCGACACCGATGGCCGATAGGATGCTGGAGGCCCAGCCTGCCGAATCCGCCAAGCCCGACTCGCCGCAGCTGGCCGAGCAGCCGCTGCTGTCTCTCGTGCTGCTGGGCGCGGTTTATCCGCACTATGCGCAGTTTCTCGGACTATATGCTATTGACTCCTCAGCACAATCGGGCCAGTGCTACGATTACATGGTCGTCGCAGACTTTGACAACGCCTTCGGGCCTAGCATTGGCATGGCCATCATGTGGGCCAATAGCGACAAGACCAATCAGCCCAGCGTGCTATTCCGCATCGCCAGCGGCGTCCAAGCCAGTTTCAGTGCCGCCTTGCCACCGCCGCATTCCGTCCAGGTGTACAAACTACCCTTGACCAGTCTGCCGGTCCCCTCCAAGCCCGACCAGCTCATTCAAGCCTTTGCCGCCGCCGGATTGGTGTGGAACGCGGCGCACCTCCAAGACGTGGTAGGCGATCCGGCCCCAGCGCCGCACCTATTTCGCGTCCAGCGCGGCAGTTTTGCTGCAGTGCCTTTGGCTGATTTGCTGTGCGCACCAAAGGATTTCAAGCCCAAGTGGTCGTCCGTCAATTGGAAGCCACTCTACAGCGGCAACAGCTGGCACTTGGCGCCCAGCACCAAACAGCCCGTCGGCCAAGGCACCGGCCAGCCCGCCGATTGGCCGCCGCTGGCCATGCAGTACGTTGATGGACAGCTGCCCGAGGGCTGGTTCGCCTGGAGTGTTCGCGCTATGGACTGGTTCGGCCGGGTCAGCCAGGGCAGCACACCAGCGGTCTGGTCGGCCTGGTCCTGGTTGCCCAAGGCCAAGATCCCTTCCGGCTGGTTTTCACAGCTTCCGGGCATAGAGCTCGGCTTTGCCGAAACGCAGTTGCATCCCAGCGCCATGAGAGTCCTTGACAAGTCGCCGCCGCCTGCGCCTTCCGGGCTGGAGGTCGACGCTATCGATCCGCTCGATCCTATGGTGCAACAAAGTCAATGGTTTGCCGACAACCAGATGAAGGTTGCCGCCGCTGGCTTCAGCGCCCGCGTGCGCTGGGTGTGGCCGTGGACGGCCCAGCGCGAAGCCCCGGATCTCGCAGAGTTCCGCGTGTACGGTCGCGCCGGCATCGGCAACACCTTTCATGGGTTTGTCAAGGGGTTGGCGGGGTCGCAGGCCAGCGACAGCAGCTTGCTGGTGGCCACGACCTTGGCACTGCCGGCCAATACCTCGGCAGCGGCACTGGTCGGGTCGGCATTGCGCTTGAACCAGACGGCGGCCACGATTACGGCTTGCGAGAGTGGCACTGCGGGCCTGCTGTTTCAGGTCACCTTGCCGTCCAACCATGGCAAGGGCGCGGTAGTTGCGGGCGATAACTGCACATTGGTCCTTGCCCCACAGAGCCCTGCCTGGCGGCCGCCCAGTGATGTCACCCAGTCGGACTGGAAGCGCTTGGCGGTGGTGATGGCCAAGACGTGCGAGCTGCAGTTTGAGGTTTTTCGCGACGGCGATGGCGAGTCGTTTATGGGGGGCATTGAGCAAACACTGCTCGACGGCTACAAACTGGCCGGCACGCAACCCTTGGACGCGGTGTATCCGGGGCTTTGGCGTCTGGTGGTCGTCCACGCTAATGCCAACCACGAGTTGGATATCGCTGGCGCACAGAGCTTTGCGCTGACCAGCGTCGACCCTGTGACGCGGATCGTGCGTACCGATGCCGAGCCGAAGAAGAAGTCCGGCCAAGCCCGCTGGTACTTGGGCCAGGCCGTGCAGAGTTATGAACTACTGTTGCCTCTTGGGGATTTGGTGCCTGAGCCGGCTGCCGGCACGGGCATGGCATGGTTTGAAGTGGCGGTGACTGCGGCGGACAACAAGCCCCACTCGCTCGACTGGCTCAAGTCGGGGCCGCTCAGCAACCACGGCGGCAATGAGGGGTTGGCGGCTGGGCCGCTGCGCGGTTCGCGGGTGCGGCGGTCGCTGCCGGCGACGGCGGAGCTGGTCGCGGGGCCCAAAGAGGTTCTCGCGAGCAAGCCCGACGTCGATGGCCGCAGCTTCCATACGGTGCGCTGGAAGGCCGGGCCTGTCGCGGTCAGGGTGCTGCGGGCTAGTGCCCTTGCGGTTTTTCGGGCGGATTGGGACGGCGCGGCTTCGGCGGAATTCAAGGGGAAGTATGCGGGGTTTGGCGCCGCGGAGGCGGGCTGGTATGAGAAGTTGGGGGTTGACGAGGTGATCAAGCTGGCGAACTCTCCGGCGGGAGTCAAGGCGTTTGTGCCGGTAATGGCTGCTCCGGTGCCGGAGGCCGTGTGTCCCGATAGGATCGGGCCGGATTCTGAGGCGGGGTATAAGGCGGATGCTGGCTTGCGGGCGTATGTCGATACGCTCGATGGGCTGGTGGCCGGGCGGTGGCTGTATCGGGTGGAGACCTGGGACGCGGCTGGGAATGCTGGCGTGGCTACGCCGGCGGGTTGTTTGGTGAAGGTGGTGGTGGAGGAGCGGCCGGTGGCTCCTGTGATTCTGAGGGTTTACCCGGGTAGTCCAGAGACTCGGAAGGCGCTTCTGAAGGCGATTGAGGCGGATGGGGTTGGGGAGTTGCCGAGCGAAGGACTGAAGTGCGTCACCGTCGAATGGAGCGGCGGCGAGAAGTTACCTCTAGAAATTCGACTGTTAGTTCATGGTAAGCAGGGCGAATCGGAAACCGTCGCAATCGGGACATTTGGGGGAGTGTGGACGAGCCCTGAACTGCCCTCGTGCATAGTTGATGTGTCCCTGACGGTGCTGGGCGATGGTGATAGCCGATCGGCAAGCCAAACCATCACGGGCGTTGGGATTTTGTAATGAATTTTTGGTCTTTGTTGGACTCAGGTTGCGCCGGAGTAGTCGCGCCCTCAGCCAGGCATTCGGACGGGATGAGGTTCGCGGAAGCACTCAGCCTTGGGACTGTTGTGTTCTGGCTTGGGTTCATGGCAAGTTGCGAAGCAAGCGCCAGCGGATATGCCGAAGGCAGAACATGTCCGGACGCGCAGTTCGCCTCGCCTCGAGGGCAGTGGTTTGACGGTTGGCCGTGGTACCACCCGCAGTGGATTCATCCAGATGACGATAATACTAAGGCGAGACGGAGGCGCCGAATCCCAGAAAGACCTTCATGGTGCGCCTATGATTGGCCGGATAGTGCGATACCAAAGCCTATTCGCGACCAATACCGGCTTAGTGGGGGCTATTCTCACATCAGTTCGCCTGACTGCACGGTGTGTATTCGGCATCTGCCGTACGTTTTAGAGTTTGCTACAGAGACCTGTGTGGGAGAACGGGCGGTTTCAATGCGCGTAGTGTGGCAGTTAACGATCGCAAAAGGCCTCGCTCGACCTGAGTTCAAAGTGCTTAGGATTGTGAGTTTTCCGAGAAGACTGTCCATGGCCAAGCGCAGTTTGACGGTCAAGTGCCTCGAGGCACTCGCTGCGCAAAGAGTCTATTGGTCCGAGTACGCCGAGTGCACTGTCGACATCTGGGCCCAGCTAGTCCAAAGTCATCCAGGAAAGTATGTGGCACACACTGCGTGGTGCGCGCCATCTGGACCCGATCACGGGAGCAAGTGATGAACACTCCGTTTGGTTATCCTGTGTTCAATGCGAGCAACTCACCTTTGTCTGTTCAGGAAGTGGCAAGCCTTTCGCAGGCACCGCAGGCTTTCAATGCTGCTTGGAATCTTGCACATAGTGCCCGAAGTTGGTTCATCCTTCCTGGTAGCATGCTTGGTGTTGGCGATGAGCTTGTTGTTTGCCTGTGCTATCCATTTGGCGCTCTCGATATCTGCGTGCAGACAGTTCCTTGGCCCGAATGGTTCACAAAAATGCATCCCCATTTGCAAAGCTATGCTGCTGGCAATGCCCCGATTGAAGTTGACAATTTTTGGGACGGCGACATTTGCAAGAAGCTGGCCATAAAACATGCTGACGATCGCAAAGGCTTCTTGAGCGCTGTAGCGGCGAGTATTGCTGCGTTTGCTGGCAATGGCCGCATTCCGTCAAGAGGTGGGTACGCGCTCCAGCATCCTTCTCTCCCCGCCAATGGTGCCTTTGTCCCTCCTCCAGTCACCAGCGCGATAGGCTATGGGTACTTCCTCAAGATCGCAAAACTGGTGGCGCTACTGTCTTCTTCTGCACGCGGAGCACTTCTTCTGGACTGTGCTGTGCATGGGCAAGGGGGGGGTGGCACAGTTCGCCTCCGCGCGCTTCCTCGTTTTAGGCACCGGAACCAGAGTTGCTTCACAGTCTCACGTGAGAATCATCTCGAGCAGCGACTCTCCAATTATGTCGCAGGTGTGCTACCTAATTTGGTTTCCATGGTCGTGGGGAGACGCTACAATGGTAAACTGGAGTTCAGACCCGAAAGGCGTTCCACCGGTGACTGTGAGTGTGTTCGAGGCAAATCTCTGGGAGGATCGGCCGGAACCAAATAGAATTAAGCACATGATGCACGCGTGGGGATTTGCCACATTTGGCCACGAGTTGTGTCACATTGCATGGCACAGGAGAACCTCTTGGGAGAATGGATATTTGGATGCACTGACATTCATGGCGGCTGCAGCGAAGGGCCCTGGAATGTCCGTTCAATTGTCTCTCAAGAATTTTGTTCTCGAGTATAGCTCACTGACGGCGGCATCATACACTCGCCTTGCGGAAAGGCAGAGACTTGCTGCGGATAGGCTATTCTGGCTCTTTGTCCTGGGCTGTGGCGCCGCCAACAGACTCATCGAGGGTTTAACTGAAACCCAGGTATCCCTGCTATTTGCTCCGCCCTGCACATCTGGCACGGTCCAATCACGGTTCACCCCGGCCAATTTGAAGGCGATTGCTGCGACGGTTTCAAGCACACTGGTCGAGAATCAAGTTTCCAGCACCAATGGATCCGCAGCACAAGCAGCTCAGGTGACAAACAATTTAGGTGCATTACTCGTGGACATGATTGAAGAAATCTACATCAGCTCTGGACCGAGCAATTTTGTTTTCACGGAAAACTGGCTAAGGGCTGCCTACGGAATAGGTCAACGCGTAGGCCACTTTGTGATGTGGACAAAAAGGGGGGTTGTTCGCGGATACATGGATGAGACTGATTGCTCCGACGGAATGAGCGGCGGTGGATCATCCAATATCTCCCGAACTGTGCCGGGCTCCGTGAATGATTTTCCGAACTGAAGGCACGCACACGCGATCCTAAATATCCCCGACTTGGAGCACCAATGTATCGTATCGCCCAACTGCCGGTTGCACTGTTGTCGGCAGACCTCGCAGCCGTCCTTCAGGCGGCGTCGTCAGACTCACCGCTCCGATTTCTGACTGGACGCCCTGTGTGCCTATTCGAAAACGGGCAGGAGTTTGAAGGACTCGTCGCAGACCTCCTTGGCCCAGTTGCGGTCGGACTGCCCTTTGCTCCTGCGCTGTCCGTCACCGTGAGTGGAAACTTCATCCTGGCCTGGACGATCGACGATGTCGGGGATATAGCCCTTCGCTTTGAGGTCGGCGCGAATATTCCAATAGCGATTCCTGGCCTTATCCCAGTGGATTCGGCTGCAGAGGGGTCACTCCTTGTCACCGGTACAATTGTAGCCCGGCTCAGCATGGCCAAAGGTCTTTCGCTGGATCCGGGCTTCTGCGCAAGCCTCCTCCCAAGCCGCATCGGCCAGACCGACCTCATCATCCAAGCCGACCAAATCATCCCCGACCTCGGCATCCCGACACTCCATGGCTCAAGCCCAGGCCTAGAAGTCATCGGCGCGATGGTCACCTTGCCAATCAAGGACGAAACCGGCGCCCCATTGTTGCTCCTAGCCAAAAAACTCCGCCTGGATGGCGACGGCGTCACCGCCGCCATCTCCCTAAAGCCCTCCGCCCCAGTCACCTGGGACCCTATCGCCCAGAAGTTCACCGGCCCTGCCTCCGGAACTTACGCCGGAATCGCCCTAGGCCTCCAATCCCTCTCCATCGGCCTAGTCAAAAACTCCATCGTCGCGGCCGACGGCCAAGCCCTGCTCCGCCTGCCCTTCTTCGACCGCGACCTCGCGGTCGACATCGCCATCGCCCAGACCGGCGGCTGGCACATCAGCGTCAAGCCCGGCAGCGCCCCGATCAACATCGTCGGCTCCAAGGAAGGCACCTACTGGCTCGCCCTAACGATCGACACCCTGGAGTTCGTCTCGACCCCCGCTGATGGCCCGTGCCTGCGCCTGAACGCCAAGCTCTCGCTGACCCTCCTGGGCGAAACCTACGAAAACATCCCGCTTCCCGGCTTGGTGATCACCTCCTCTGGAGACGTCAAGCTCCAAGGCGGCTGGCTCCCTCTGAAAAAGCCCCTCTCCGCCAACCTGGGCCCCTTCTCCGTCGAAATTGGTCGCATTGGCCTGGGCAGCCTGCCCAACGGCGATCGCCAGCTCTCACTAGACGCCGCGGTCAAGCTCTCTGACAGCATGCCCGCCAGCGGCGCGGCAAAGGGCCTGCGCCTGACCTTCAGCAAGGACTGGCAGTTCAAAGGTCTGGCCTTTGACGGCATCAAGGTCGAAGTGACCATCCCCAAAGTCATGAAGTTCACCGGTGAAGTGGCCATGACCGAGCAGTTCAACAGCGATTGCGGCAAGACGCTGACCAGCTTCGTCGGCGCGGTAGACGTGGACCTATACGCGCTGGACGCCAAGGTCGCGGGCCAGGTCCTCTTCGGCGAAGCGTGCAAAGACCAGAAGTCCTTCAAGTACGTGGCCCTCAAGCTCGAGCTGGACCTCAAGAAGGGCAAACAGCTGTTCGGCACTGGCCTGGCCCTGTACGGCATGACCGGACTGTTCGCCTACAACTACACGCCAGACAAAGCTCCGCAAGAGAACTGGTACGCCGTTGACGGCAGCGGCTGGCTGCAGAAAGCTCCCGTCGGCGTTGCGGAATTGGCGAAATGGAAGCCGGATCCGGGCAAGCTGGCTTTTGGCGCTGGCGTCACCGTCGGGACCATGGACAAGGGCGGCAAAGCCTTCAACGGCAGCTTCATGCTGTTGGTGACGCTGCCCGGGCCTGTCATCTTCTTGGACGGCCGCGCCAACCTGATGCGCGACCGCAAGGAACTGGCCAAGAACGCAGCCTTTCGCGGCTATGCCGTCCTAGATGCTCTGGCAGGGTCTGCGCAATTCGGCCTGGACGCCAAGTGGCGCTACCCAGACGGCGGCGAGTTGATCGACCTCTCTGGCAGCGCAGAGGCCTTCTTCGACTTTCACGACGCCGGCAACTGGTACATCAACGTCGGCCTTGAGAATCCGGAGTCGGCGCGCATCAAGGCGAAGCTGGTTTCCTTCTTTGAGGCCAATGCCTTCTTGCGCCTGGACGCCAAGCATGCCCGGATGGGCGGCAAAGCAGGCTACAGCAATTCTGCGGTGTTTGGCCCGCTGTCGTTTGGTGTTTCGCTTTGGTATTCAGCGATTGCCGATATCAGCTGGTCGCCGCCGCAATTGCAAGCTCAGGCCGGGGTAGCGGGCCAAGCGTGGGCGAGCGCATTTGGCTACACTCTGTCTTTGGCGGCCTCTGCGCAGGTCAGCGTGACAGCATGGCGGCCTTTTCACATCATCGCGGATGCCAGCGCTTCGGGCAGCCTGCCGGTCTATGGAAAGTTCAGCAAGTCCATCAAGTTGGAGTGGAAGGCACCGCCGGGGCAGAAGGCGCCGGCGCCGAATGCCAAACTGCCAGGACCCCGGGTGGCTGCGCCGCTGGTGTCGGTGTCGGCGGGTCACGCGCTAGTGGCGACCAGTTGGCCGCTAACGCTGCTGCCGGACCTATCGGACGACAAAGGGATGCTGCCGCCATGGACGGAGGAGAATTGGCCGACAGCGAACCTAAAGGCGGAGCCGCCCGGCGACGCTCCAGTGCTGCCACTAGACGCGCGGATAGACCTGCGCTTCGCCCTGCCAGTGGCGGATGCGGCGAAAGTCGCCTTGGTGGGACTGGCTGAGCTGCCTGCGGATCGCATTGGCAATCCGGCGCTGGCGGACGCCCAGCTCGACGCCAAGGTGACCAATCGCTTGGTAGGTCTGAACCTTTCGCGCTGGGTTGCCGGGAAATGGCAAACCGTCGCGGCGGAAACTGCGGGTTCCGCGACGACGGGACTGGCCGACCCCGCTTCGGCACTCTATGGCGTTTGGGTGCCGATCGCTGGCGATGCGGTTGCGGCAAACTCGCAGCAGCACCTGAGGTTGTGGGCGACCGACCCGCTGGAGGCGCTGCTCTCTCCCTCTGGTGAACAGAGCCAGGCGGCGGGAAAGGAGCTTGTCGCATCGACTGTATTGGTCGCCAAGGTGCCCCAGACCTGGACGTTTGGCTTTGCCAGCTTGCCCAAGGGCCCCGTGACGCAGAGCGGTGTGTGGGCGGACCCGCAAGGTCCGGCGGTTGAATGGGCTGCCGATCTTCAGGCGAGTATTGTCGACGTCGCGGTGGCGGGGGTGGTGACGGCGTGCCTGCAGTGGAAGGTGGGCGGTTTTGGAGCGGCGAAAGCCAAGGAAAGCTCCGAGCCCATTGTCACTCCTTGGGGCGCACTGGCCCTGCGCGACCCCAACGCCGCTGAGGACGCCGCTATCGCAGTCTCCTTCGAATTCAAGCAGAAGGGACTCACCCAAGTAGAACTGCAGCTCACCGGCGAGAGCACGGCCTACGCTGCAGTCTTCTCGGGGGGCGTACTCGCTACGGGTCAGGTCTGGGCACCGGGGCAAGGCCCCTTGGTCTTGGCGGGAAAGGACCTGGACCACCTGATCTTGGTCGGGTCCAAAGCCGTGACCGTCTCAAAGCTGGTCCTCTCCACGGAAATGACCTCGCAAAAGACGGTTGCGACCAAGTCGGCGGTCGACGGCGCCAAAGCCAATCTGGCCCAAAAGAGCCTGCTGCTCCAGGCTCCTGGCCACGTGCTGCCGGCAGACAGTCAGCTGCGACTGGTGGTCAGCGTCGAAGTCGCACAGACTACGCGCGCCGGCCTCCAGCCCGGCGGTACCAAAACCCTCGACCAAGTCGTGTACTTTCGCACCCAGGGAGGCCCGGGCTTGGCCGACCTGGCCGTGCCGGTCATTGACGGCGCCATGGACCCTGAGCAGGTTTTGCGCGATGACAGTGGCGGGCAAGTCTCGGTGTTCGGCGGTCCCGCGGCTGTGCCAGCCCTGCGCAGTCCTTTGAATTCGCTGCATCCATACATCTTGCGGTGCCTGCCCGCCGCGCCGGTGGGTAGCGAGCCGGCGAGGGTGTGGCGCAGCGTCGACGTCGGCTTTGACTTCAATACCGGTGCAGTCCGCGCGTTCTTCACCGCACAGCGCCGCGACTTGGCCATCCGCGTCCGCGATACCTCAGGCGCGCCAATGCTCGACGCGGACGGTGACGCGCTGCCAGCCGTGGCCGACTGGCTAACAAGCCAATCGTTGGCAACCTCTGCAGACGTGAAAGCGATCCTCGAGAAGTGGCAGGCTGCAACTGGCTTGGCCATCGACGTCAACGCGCTGGGCACGGGCGACCGAATCCGTTGGTCGGGGCCTGTGCTTCCACCGATTGCCGGCCTGGCTGCCGAGCTGGTACCGCTGTTGTTGCGCGAGGGCCCTGATTTGCCCGGCTCCACACTGCCGACGGGCTGGCAGCCTTGCGGCGTCGGGAGCACGAAACCAACCGAGTGGAAGCTGATCGACAAAAGTGGCTGGATGACGCCTGCGGCGATGCCGTCGACTGTCACTGGTACCGATTGGGCCAGCGGAGCTGGGCTCTTCTGGCACGGCCTAGGGGCAGCTCCGGTCTGCAACTGGACAGATTTTCGCCTCTCCGTCGATCTCAACAGTGCGCCGTTGACCTCACCTGGGCATGGGATGGGTGTGGTGCTTCGCGGTAATGCCGCTGGTGACGCAGGGCTGCTGTGCATGGTGGAGCCAGCGAGCGGAACGCTGCGGGCCGTCTTGGTCTCGCCAGGTCAACCACCTGTGCTCTTAGGCGAGCTGGTCAGCCCGGCGGTTGCAGAGGCACCTGATTTGACGGCAGTGATCCTTGGCGATGACCTGTGGGTCCGTTGCGGCGCCAGCCCAAAACTGCGCGTGAGTTGGCGCAGCAGCGTAGGGCCTGCCAGCGGGTCGGTAGTCCTGTTCACCCAGGGCGGGAGCGGCGGCGGGTTCCGCAACATCGCCGTGCAAGATCTGTCGGATGCAAGCAGACCATTGTACCGCCATATGTTTTTCACCTCGTCCTCTGTGGACTTGGGCCACCTAGCTGCCACAGCACCTCCGACCATGGCCACCGTCGAAGAGGCCGCCAAAGCCAAGCTGACAGCCGACTGGGTCGTCGCTGTGCCGAATTCGACAGACTGCTCCATCCCCAGTCCGCAGGAGTCCGCTGTTGCAGAGGCTCTCTTTGCAGCGGCCGCGCCGAAGATTTCAGAATTGCGCAGTCCGCGCAATGGATTGCAGATCGTCCGGACCACGACGAGCGAGGCCACGCCGCGCGAGGTCCTACTGCTGCGCAGCGCAGACAACCTCGACTGGCGCCGCACCACACTGCAGATGCTGGCGCCAAAGCCTGAGCCCTGGCCCCGTACCCAGCCTGACAAGGCCCGCTTGGGCGCTGGAGTTTGGTCATATGGGGGTGGCCTGCAGGCCATCGACTGGACGGTGCTGCAGCCCGACCTCGGCGCCAAGGCCGCCATAGAGTGGCTCGGCGTCGCCGATCCCTTCACGGCCCAAGGCGATGGCGGCCCATCGTTTGACCTCGCGCCAGCGGGCGCCGCCGCT
>CAXNCS010000006.1:0-92123 GCA_964201005.1 Myxococcota bacterium | reverse complement strand
GGCAGCGGCCCGCAAAAGGTCTGCGGCGCGCCCAAGCAGTGCCCGGCGGTGGCCATCAGCGGCAAGGTGCAGATCGTCGCGGACGGCGGCAGTGTCTGCGCCACCAATTCCTCCCTGCAAGTGTGCAGCGCTGGCACCCTCAGCGCCGCCAGCGCCTGCCCGTCAGAAAAACCCGTGTGCGCCTCCGGCCAGTGCGTGGTCTGCCCGCCCAGCGCCAAGTCCTGCGATCCGGCGGATAAATCCAAGGTGATTCAGTGCGATGCCGACGGGCTCACTTCCCAGGTGACCGGCAGCTGCAAGAGCGGCGAGCGCTGTGCCGGCGCCGGTGAGTGCGTGCCCGACGCGGCCTTTGGCCTGAGCGACAGCGGCGAGGCGGTGCAGTGGCAGCAGGGCGTGGCCCTAGAAGACGGCAGTTTTGCTCTGGTTTGGAGCATCGACAAGGCCAACGCCGGCGAACTGCGCGCGCGGGTGTTCAGCGGCAACGGCGTGGCCAAGGGCCCGAGCGCGGTCATCCACGGCAAACTGCCTGCGGCCAAGGGCGCCCACCTCAGCGCTGCGGCGATTCCAGGCGGCTTTGCGGTGGCCTGGGTGAGCGGCGACCAGAACGCAGACATTGCGCTTGGCCTGTTTGACCTGAGCGCCAAGGCCAAGGGCGACCCGGTCGTAGCCCACGAAATCACCGCTGGCACGCAGGACTTTCCGGCGCTTGCGAGCACGGCGACGGCGCTGCAGCTGGTGTTTGTCGACAGCCAACTCGACCTGGACGGCAGCTGCATCGCGGCAAGGCGCTTTGATCTCCAAGGCAAAGCGCTGGGCGACACGGCGGTCGTCAACGCCGACAAGACCACCACCGATGCCGCCGACGGCGACCAAGAGGGCCCTGCCGTGGCGTGCCGCAGCAATGACGAGTGCGGCGTGGCCTACACCCACCGCCAGACGACCGGCAAGGGTCGCATCCGCGGACGCCTGCTGAACAATTTGGGCGTGCCGACGGGAACTCTGCAAAACATCTCGGCCTCCGGGTCCACCAGCAACCAGACTTCGCCGAGCGTGGCCTTTGCCGGCAGCGGCTACTTGGTGGCGTGGCAGGGCGACGGATGGGACGCAGCGCCGGGCACTGGGGTGGCGGTGCGGTCGCTCGACGCGACGTTCAAGCTCAAGACCGGGGTAAACCCGCTGGCTCTCAATGAGATCGCCGACGGCAGCCAGGGCCAGGTGCAGCTTGTGGCGGCCGGTGGCGGCGCGGTGGCCGTGTGGAATGTCGCGGGGTTGGGCTCGCTCCGCTCGATGACCGCCAGCGGCAGCCCCTTGGGCGGCGAAATCAGCTTTGCCAATGGGGCGACCGTCGATCAGCTGCTGCAAGCCCACCTGGCGGTGTTGGCCGATGGCAAGCAGCTGCTGCTGTACCTGAGCGACAAGGGCGGCGCGCTGGCGGTGCAGGGCCTGTATCGCTAGAGCGGCCCTCCTTCTTCGTCGACAAACCTACGCCTGATCAAACAGCTCGCTGATGCGCTCTGGGGGTCGGGCGATTACCCCGTGGCCGCCGTGCAGCACAATCGGCCGCTGCAGCAGGATCGGCTGGCGCACAATCGCCGCCAAAACAATGTCATCGCCCAGGCTCAGATCCTGCAGCCCCTCTTCCTGGTAGACCGCCTCTTGGCTGCGCAACAGCTGCCGCGCCGGCACCCCCAGCTTGGCGAGGAGAGCCAGCAGCTCGGCGGCCGTGGGCGGGTCTTGCAGGTACAGGCGCTGCTGCGGATCGATGCCGTGATCACGCAAAATCTCTAGGGCTTTTCTGGATTTGCCGCAGCGGGGATTGAGCCAAATCTGCCATTCGCTGGGGATTGTCGTCATGGGGATCCTGGGCATCGCGACCGGGCGACGGCGAGGCGCGCAGTGTAGGGCTAAACACGGCGGTTCGTCGACGCTTGGCCCGTATCCTTGCTTTACTTACGGCGCCTGCCAGACCATCAGCGAGCCGTCGTCGCCCGCGGTGGCCACGGCGCCGGGCAGTGCGGTGAGCCAGACGCCGCTGCGCAGGCCCCCTTGGCTGCAGGGAGGCGGGCAGTGGCGGGTCCAGATGGCCCGCAGCTGCGGCGCCACCCCGGGCAGCGTCGACCACACCCGCGCGGCGCCGTCGCTGCCCACCGCAAGCAGGCGGGTCCCCTGGGGATTCCAACGGATCGCCTGGGGTTCACCCAGCCAGCCCGGCAGCGGCGCCAAGGTCGCGCCCGTCTCCGCGTCGGCAAGGTGCAGGACCCCGGCGCCGCCCAGCGCCAGCCACTGGCCGTTGGGATGCCAAGCCATCGCCCTAGTTTGCCCTGGGAATTCGCTGCGGCTCCACAGGACTTTGAGCGTGGCGGTGTCGATCATCCGGTAGTGATGGCCCTGGGCGGGGCCCTGTCCGTCCAGCGCGAGGATCAGGCGCTTGCCATCGGCCGACGGCAGCACCCGCTGCACCTGCGCGCCCAAACCTACGGCGTACACCTGCAGTTTTTGCCCCGCTGTGGCGCCCACAGTGCCGATGCGCTGCGCCGAGGGCCCGGCCGCCGCCCACGCCGATAGGCCGTCCGCGGCACTCGCCAAGTCCTCTGCCCACGGCCCGGAGAGGCCAAAGGTCTTGATATTCAACGGCGCTTGCCCGGCTGCGTCGGCACTTGAGGGCCACTGCCAGAGGCGCACGGCAAAATCGCTGCCGCCGGTCAGCAGCCAGGCCTGGCCACTGCCCGCGCCACTTCCCTGGCCGCTCCCCTGCCCGTTGGGCTGGCCCCAGGCCGCCGCCAGCATCGCGCCGTCGTGGGCTTGAACGGTCTGCAGCGGCTTGGCCAAGAGCGGATCCCACAGGCGCAGCATGCCGTCGGCACCGGCCCCCAGCAGGCCGCCGGGGTGGTCGATCAGCCGCACCTGGGCGACATTGCCCGTGCCGTCCGGCTGACTCCAGCTCTGGCTGGGCAAATGCATCACCTGGGGCCCGCTGAGCGGCGCGCCGACCACCAGGCGCGTGACCCCCGCGGCCAGATCGACGGCTTGGTCGCCCGGCTTGAGCGCTGGGCCGGGCAGGCTCTGTTGCGACTCCACCTGCAGCGGCTGCGGCCCCAGGGGCTGAACGGCCGGCAAGGGCCAGCGCCGCAGGGAGCCAGAGGCGTCCACCGTCCAAATCACGGCTGCGCTCTGCACCACCCTGCCCGCGGCGACCCCAGACGAATCCTTGAGGATCGCTGCGGTTTTTCCGCTGGCGACGTCGATCAAGCGCGCGTCTTGGCCGGGCGCCACCACCAGCACGCGGCCGTCGGCATCGGCGTCCAGCGAGGCAATCGCCCCGGCCATTTTGGCCAGCGCCCAGGGGCTGCCGCCGGGCCAAGGGCGGGCCAGCAGCGTGCCGTCCTCTGCCCCAGACACCAGTACCGCCAGCTGCCCCTGGGCCAGCGAGGCAAAGGTCAAGGCGCGCAAGCCCTTGGCGTGACTCGGCAGCGGCTTGTTGGCGGCGCCCTTGACCAGGTCGTACACCTGCACCGCCCCCTGTTCGTCGCCACCGACCACCGCCTTGCCGTCCGGGGCAAAACGCAGGACCGTCCAGCGGGCGCCGCTTTGCACCAAGCCCGCAGTCAGCGGCCAATTGCCGGGGGGACCTAGGGCATAAGCTGCTGGATACACGCGCAAAACATCGTTCTTGCCCACCGATGCGAGCAGCAGGCCGTCGGGCGAAAAAGCCGCGGCTTCCACCTGCCAGCGGTGGCCAAAGTGGTCGTAGTAGCGCTTGCCGCTGGCCGGATCGACGGCATGGACCCCGCTGCGGGACAGCCAGACCGCCTGACTGCCGTCTGGGGCCAAGGCCACCTTGCCGCTGCCGCTGCCGCCGAGCTGCCACAGCGGGCAGGCCGCGTCTTCATCGGTCAGGCCGTCGCAGTCGTTGTCCAGGCCGTCGCAGCCCGTGTCGACCCCTTCGCTGTAGCCCAGCACCAGCGCATAGTTGGGCTCCTGCCAACCGTTTTTGCCGTCGCACGTCTGCAGCAGTCCCGCGCACACCCCTTGTTGCAGCGGCGCTGGCTGCGGCGCCATCTCGTCGGTCAGGCCGTCGCAGTCGTTGTCCAGGCCGTCGCAGGCCGTCTCCGCCGTCTGGTAGGCCGGGAGCGACAGCCAGGGCTCCTGCCAGCCCAGCGCGCCGCCACAGACCACCTTGGCGCCCTTGCACACGCCCGGCTTGGCCGATCCGAGCCCCGGCGGCTGCAGGTCGTCGTCGGTCAGGCCGTTGCAGTCGTTGTCCAGGCCGTCGCAGCTGCTCTCGATCAGCTCATAGCCGCTCACGCCCGCGTAGTCGCACACCGGGCTGTTGCCGACACAGATTAGCGCAGCGCCTTGGGCACAAACGCCCCACTTGAGGCAAAACAGCTGGGGGGACAGGCCGTAGGGGCAGACATTGGGGTCGACGGCGTCGATCGGCGGCTCGGCGTCGCTCTGGTCGGTGCTGTCGGCGATGTCGCTGCTGGCGTCGAGTTGATCTTCAGCGGAATCGGCTTCGTTGGCGTCGTTGGCGTCGTTGGCTTCGTTGGCGAGGGTGTCGACGTCGGCGGAGAGCGAATCGACGTCGAAAGGCTCTGAATCGACCTCAGCAGAGACGGAATCGACTTCGTTGGAGGCTGAATCGACCTCCAGAGGCTCTGAATCGACCTCGGCAGAGACGGAATCGACTTCGTTGGAGACTGAATCGACCTCCAGAGGCTCTGAATCGACTTCGCTGGAGACGGAATCGACTTCGTTGGAGACTGAATCGACCTCGAAAGGCTCTGAATCGACCTCAGCGGAGACGGAATCGACTTCGCTGGAGACTGAATCGAGCTCGAAAGGCTCTGAATCGACCTCGGCAGCGACGGAATCGACTTCGTTGGAGACTGAATCGACCTCGCCCGCGGCGATATCGCCCAGATCGCCGCGGATGTCGGCTGGTGACCCCACGACTTCGCTGTCCTGGCCACAGGCACCCAGCAGCGCCGCGAGGATCAGCGCAGCGACCTGGGGCGAGAGCGGCCAGAGCCGAGGCAATGCGCGGTTCACGCCATCGCCGCGCCGCTGGGGGCCTGGGCCGAGACCACCTGAAACGGGTAGCTGGCGGCGTCGGACCACGACTCCGCACCGGGGGCCTGCATCTGCGCCACCACCCGGTAGGCCCCTGGGCGCAGCACGGTCAGCGACTGCACGATGCAGATCGAGCGGTGGGTGGTGCGGCCAGAGAAGGTCACGTCCTCTTCGGCGAGCTGCGATCCGCCGTCGGCCCCAACTTCTTCAATGCGGATGCGGAGCTTGGCGGCCGTCGACATCTCTGTGTGGTTCTGCCAAGTCGCCACCACGTGAAAGGTCGGCAGCTGGGCCGGAAAGCGCGGCGCCGCCACCGTCTCCACCACCTGAATCAGCGAGATGCGCCCGCTGATGCGATCGACAATCGCCGTCTGGCACGCGCACAACCAATCACACGTCACCGCCATGATTCCCCCACAGATGCGCTGCAGCGCTCAAGCCCGCGCCGCTGCCCAGGCCCGCCAGCGCGGCAGCACCAGCTCTTCTAGCAGAATCCGCCCGGTCGCGGCGATAGGCACCGCCACCAGCAGCCCCACCATGCCGGCCACCGCGGCGCCGACCAGGAAGGCCACGACGATCGACACCATGTCGAGCTGCACCGCGTCGCCGACGATGATCGGATTGAGCACCGATTCAACCAATTGACCCAAGGAGTACATGGCGATGACCCCGGCGAACCAGCCCCAGCCGTGGACATCGGAGGCGACATCCAGCAGCCCCATCAGCAGCACCGGGGCAAAGGCCAGCACGTTGGCCAGCGGCACCACCGTGAGCAAGCCGACCAGCAGGCCCATCAGCATGCCCAGGCGCACGCCCAGCACCGCCCAGCCGATCGCCGTCACCAGCCCCACCAACCCGCACACCACCAGGCGGCCGCGGACAAAGCCAGACACGGCGCCGCCAATTCGCCCCAGCACGTGCAGCCAGCGATCGCGCGACTTGGCCGGCAAATACAGCGGCAAACGCTCGCGCCAGCGCGGCAGGGCCAGCAGAAAGAAGAAGGCGTACACCGGCACCAGCACCGTGACGAGCGCCGCCGTGGTCAGCACGCTCAAGACCTGGCCCAGCGAACCCAACACGCGCATGCTGACACTGCCAGCGGTACTAAAGGTGGACAAATCCAGGCGTTTCTTGAGCGTGTCCTTGTCGAGCAGCGTGCGCACTTGCTTTTCGATGTCGCGCAGCAGCCCCGTGCGGTCCAGGCGCTGATAGGCGCTGCCCAGCCAGGTGTTGCGATCGCGAGAGAGCTTCTTCCAGCGCCGGGCATAGCCGGGATCGAGGCGGCCATCGGCATCCTGATCGCCCAGGGCTTGGGCCAGGCTGAGTTCGCCTTCGGCGTCGGGCTCTTTGACGGTCCCCAGGGCCTGGAGCACCGGCTGAGGAGCGCCCTTCTTGCGGGCTTCGGCGACCAAAGCGCTGGTCTGCCACTCGGTCAGGTCGGGGTCGGCGTAGGCACCGTAGTCGATGAGCGCGTCGATCTCTTTGGCGATCAGCGGGTTCCCCTCGCCCATCGTCGCCGCGGCCCAGTGACGGCCTTCCTGCACCAGCATCGGGATGGCCACGGCGGTGAGCAGGGTCAGGCCCGCAAAGAAGCCGCCGATGAGCACGGCCGCCGCGCGACTGCGATTGCCCAGCACGCGCTCCAGACGATCGACTGCGGGTTCAAGCACATAGGCGAGCAAGAGCCCGACGCCCAGCGGCGCAAAGATCGAAGACAGCCACCACATCAGCGCCAGCGCCGCGCTCAAGCCCAGGGCCATTAGCCAGGGCCACCAGCGCTGCGCCCGCGGAGACAGGTCGATCAGCTCCGGAGCAGCTTGCAAGGGCTCGGGAATCTGACCTTCCGGCTCAGTGGGCTGGCTGGGATCGGCGCTCGGGTCGGCGGAAATCTCGGGGCTGGCAGTCGTCATCACCCTGCTCTAGGCGGCCATGCGCCGGGGAGCCCAAGGATCAGGCGTCGGCAGAAAAACGCAACTTTGTGCAGAGATTTGGCGGGTCACCGCTGCGGCACAAAAAAACTGCCGCAAAAACTCCGAACCCTCCGCTCAGGAACCCCGACAACTTGTCGAGACCCGCTCAGCGGAGGGTTCGAAGTGATCCCCCACTGAGATGCTATGCGAGTCGCGTGCCAAGTGGCCTTGGAAAACTGATCCCGTTGATTTGACGCGTGTTTGTGATGGCCGCCTGACAAAGATGTGACGTTTCTTGTCGATGGCGTGGACCAAAATCGGCAGCGCTGACGAGAATTGTCGATCCGCAGCTACGGCGCCTTGAGCGTCACTTTGGCGCCGCCGGCAAAGGGGCCGTGCTTGGAGACCTTGCCGCTGGGCCAATGCACTGTCAGTTCATCGATTTGCGTCGCTTGGCCTAGGCCAAAGTGGCCGCGCCAGGAAGACGCGCCGCCAAAACCGGTGGTGCCCAAAATGCGCCGCAGGTGGGTCTTGCCGCCGATGCTGGCCGTCATCCAGGCGCCCAGCTGCGCGGCGTTGGGCCCCGGCGCAGAGAGCCGCACCAGCACAGAGGAATTGGCCTTGGGCCAGTCGTTGCGGTAGACGTGGGCATACCCGCCGCGGCGCACCTGCACGATGTCGAGATCGCCGTCGTCGTCCAGGTCCAGCGTGGAAGAAACTGTGGACGCAAAGGCCATTTCCTGGTCCGCGGGCAAGGGACCCAGCAGCGGGGCAAAGCTGCCAGCGCCGCTGTTGTGCAGCAGGATATCGCGCTGGGGCGGCGTGGAAAAACCGCTTTGGCAGCTCCCCAGGGCGACAATGCCCCCCTTGGGCGAAAGGGCGGCGAGCCCCAACCACACGTCTTCATAGCCGTCGTGGTCAAAATCAAACACCAGCGGATCCCAGACCACCGTGTCGTGGGTGGCTTTGTCGACCCCCCAGGCCTTGGCGGATTGGGCAAAGGCCGCCGGCAGACCCGCCGCGGGCTTCTGGCCCTGGTAGACCAACAGCGGCCCGGCGTCGGCCAAGATCAGGTCGTCCAGGCCGTCCAGATTGAAGTCGCCGATGCCCCAGCCCATGCCGTGGGCGTACGGCACAAAGCCGATGTCCGCGTCGTGGCGCACCAGCTTGCCCTGCTGGTTGTGGAGCAGGTAGTGATCGCCAAAATCGTTGCTGATGAGCAGGTCTTGCCAGCCATCGCGGTCCAGGTCGGCCAGCAGCGGGATCGTCACTTCGCCGCCCGGCGGCAGGTTCCAGTTGCCCGGCACTTCGGCAAACGCCTGCCCCGCGGCCTTGCGGGCGAACACCCGGTCCAGATTGCCGATGATCGCCGGCACGGGGCTTGGGTATTTGCAGACAAACTCGCCCGGCAAATACGCGCAGTTGATCCCGCCGCACATGCCCGATTCGTTGCCCGCGCCCACCAGCAGCTCGGGCACGCCGTCTTTGTCCAGGTCGCCCATCGACACGGCCCAGGCGTCAAACTCCATGAATTCCGGGAGCCAGTCGCTGGATTTGTCGACAAAACCGCCCTGCCCGTCGCCGACAAACACCGCCATGCCCGATCCCACGGTGCCGATCACCAGGTCCGGCACGCCGTCGCCGCTGACATCAAGGGGGTTGCAGCCCATCGCCGGCACGACCATGGTCGCGTCGATCTTGGAGAATTTGGTCACCCAGCCGCTCGGCTTGTTCAGCATGGCGCGGATTTGAAAGGCCTGCTTGCCCGTCGGCCCCGGCTGCGACTCGACCAGCGCCAGGTCGTCGCGGCCGTCGCCGTCCAGGTCCAGCCCCGCAGCACAGGCGCGGCGCTTGAGCCCACCGGCTTGCCCCAGCCCCATCGACTCGGTGATATCGACAAATGGCGCGCTCAGTTGCGCTTGCAGGTCCAGAGGTTCAATGCCAGAAGGCCCAACGGCAACCGCGTCTGTGTCGCCGCCGGTACCGCCCGCATCGCTGCCGCCGCTGCTGCCGCCCTGCTTGATCTGCGCGCTGGACTCCAGCACCACCAGGACCTGGTCCACCGCCTGCGGCCCCAGCATCGACACTCGCCCGGATGGCCACCAGACCACCACCTCGTCGATCTTGTCCACCGCGCCGAGGCCGATGTGGCCCGTGAAACTGCCGTGGGTGCCCGTGCCAGGACTCCACGAAATCTCGCGCTCTTGCACGTAGCCCTGCGCCCACACCTGCACCTTGGCGCCAATGCCGCCGAGCGCACTGACATCTCGCACCAACTCCATTGAAATCCAGTGTGATCCCAAGGGCGTATCGTTGCGCATGACTTTGAGATAACCCGGCGGCGTGGTGTAGACCATGTCCAGATCGCCGTCTCCCTCCATGTCCGCCGCCGCCGCGACCAATGGCGAGATGAACTGCTCTTTGGAGGTCGGCCAGGGCTGCAGCGAGGTGTTGAACGTCGCGCCCTGGTTGTGGAAAAACACGTGGTAGCCCGGGGCCAACAGCGGCTGCGGGTTGACCGATTCCATGGCCTGCTGGAGCTTGTCCGCCTGGGCGCTCAGCGAGGTCAGGCTCCACAGGTCCACCCAGCCGTCGTTGTCAAAGTCCGCGGGTAACTGCGCCCAGCCCACCGAGTTTTTTGTCTTGGTCCAGGTGCCAAACTGATTGCCCGCGTTCTGCCAACCGCCGCCGGGCTGGCCTCGGTAGATGCTCACCGGCCCCACATCGCCGTGGGCCAGGTCGATCCAGCCGTCGCGATCAAAGTCCGCCGTGCCCACGCCCATCATGTGGCCATAGGGGCGCAAACCGGCCGCGGCGCCGCTGTATTTGCACGTTCCGTTGCCTTGGCCGCGGTACCAGCCCAGCGGGCCAAAGTCGTTGCCGGCAAACAGGTCGGGCCAGCCGTCGCGGTTGACGTCGTGGGTCGCGGTGGTCAGCGTCGGATAGCCGTCGTCACAGCCGCTGCCGATCGAGATATCGGTCATCCCTGTGCCGTCGTTTCGCAGAAGTACGTTGGTCGCGCCCGGCAAGAACTGGGTGCAGCACTGATAGGTCTCGATGGGCGTGGCCTGCTTGGCGAGGGCACAGGCCTGATCCAGGGCACCCCCGCCATAACAGCACTGAATATAAGGTGGATCGGCCTTCTGGCAGCTGTATTGCCCGGGCTGCAGGTTCATCGGCCCGGTGCGCGCCAGGTAAAGATCTTGGTCGCCGTCGCGGTCCAGGTCGATCGTCGCCGAGCTAAAGACCAGCGCCGACTTGGCGGGCGCCGGCACCACCCCCGGGGCAGCGTCATAGAACTGCCCGGCCATATTGAGGATCATCCGCAGGCCGTTGCCGGTGCTCAGGGCAATATCGACATCGCCGTCGTCGTCGTAGTCGATGGGATTGCAGTCGGTCACCAGCTGCGAAGCGGGCAAGAACGTGTTGCTCACAAACCAGGGGCCGTTGGGATTCCACTCGTAATACCGCAAGATGCGCTTGGCCGTGGGGCTCAGCGGCTGCTCGATCACCACCAGATCGGGCCGGCCATCGCCGCTAAAGTCCTGCCAGAGCGCGCAGGAATCGACCAGGCCGATTTGCCCCAGGCCAATCCCGGCGGTCACGTCGGTCCACACGGGCGGCAACCACTTGGCGGGCGACGGCCAACCCGGCTTGGCGCAGCCGACCCCGGGCACTGGAAAGCCAAGCGCAGGTCCCGGGTCGCCCAGGGCGGTCACCGGATCGGGCGGGCACACCCCCAGCCACTCCGGACCCGCGGCGATGTCCGCGTCGCCGTTGAGATCGCTCGGGGCCGTGCCGTCCAACTCCGCGTCTGAGAGGGTGTCGGCGGAAACGTCGGTCAAGGCGTCTGAGATGGCGTCGGCGCTGACCTCTGGACCCAGATCGCTTGGGACGTCGGCAATTGCGTCGCTCAAGCTGTCGGCCGCCGCGTCGTCGCCGCCTGGCGTGGCGTCTGCTGGTGCGGCGATGTCCTCGGCGTCGTTCAGCGTTTCCTGAGGCGTGTCCGCGGTTTCGGCGCCCTTAGCGTCCAGCACAGCCGGGGTATCGCCGGGGCCAAGGCCGGCATCGCCCCCGGCGGCAGCCGCCGTCTGCTCCGAGCAGGCCTGGAGCTGAAAAACGCCAAAAAGCCCAAAGACCAAGGCCGTGGCGCGGAGCCTCGCAGAGATCCAGCTGCAGCGCTCAGTCAACCGGCACCTCGACGCGAATCGTCACGCGCTGCGTCTCCGGATCGTGGTCGAGGTAGGTCACCGTGCTGCGCTGGGCGGCGCTGGGTTTGAGCCCGGCCGCCTCAACTTCTGCCAGCACTGCGGCCACTTCTGCCGGCACCTGCTCAAGCGGCACCTGGGCAAAGCGCCCCGCCACTTTGGCCGCCGTCGCCACGCTCGCCACATGCGGTTGCACGCCGGGCCCCGCCAGCGCCGACGGCCAGCGCGGCAGCAACCAGAGCTGTAGGCCCTCATTGGGCGCGGCCCCCAGCGGAGCCATGGCCTCGACGACCTCAAACTGGTCGACCACCGCGCTCAACAGCACCTCGGTCACCAGCTTGTCGAGCCGCGGAAAGAACAGGTCGTGGCTCGCCACCGGGAACACCATCGCCGTAGCCGCAAGCCGCGAGCCGCGCTGCAGGCCCTTGGGTACTGCCAAAACCGGCGCCTTGGCCGGCAATTCTGCGCCCGGCGTGACCTCGATCACGTGGATCGCGATGTCGCGGCTGCGCGGTCCATCCAGCGATGAAGTCAACTTGAGCGTTCCGGCCAGCATCAAGCCAGAAAAGCTGCGGGGCTCGCTAAATTCCAGCGCGATGCTGCCCGGTTCCTTGGACTTGACTTCGGTCGACCCGGCCTGCACCCCCGGCGCAGCGACCCGCGCAGCGCTGACCTCGAGCTTCATCAGCCGCCGGCCGCGCGGATCCAGCGTCGCCAACGCGGCCACCGCGCCATTGACCGCCGCGCCGGGCGCTTCGACCTCGACTTTGTTGAGCACCCGGCCGTTGTCGGACACCGCACCTTTGGCGCCGATGCGCCAGGGGGCGTCGAGCAGAGGGCGCACCAGCTGGCCGCGGTGCATCCAGTGAAGAGCCTGAAGCAGCAGCACTTCTCCGCGCTTGCAGCCCAGCACCGCGCCGTAGCGCTTGTTGTAGCAGACGCCGCCGATGCGCCCCTGTTCTTCCGAGGATTCGTCGTCGCGCAGCACCACGCCCAGATCGGCATCGGCGTACACGGTGACACTGCGGCGCTGAGCCCCACCCAGGGTCAGCCGATAGGTCGCGCGGCGCAGGGCCTGGGTAGCCTCCGCGGATCCCACGGCAAAGGCGGCCATGTCCATGGCTTTTGCCGCGTCGCCGCTGACACCCACCACGTACTCGCCGGCGGGATCGCCTTGCAGCGCCGGGCTGTGGACCAGCGTCGGTGCCACCGGGATGTCCGTGGCCGACGCAGCTTGCGCCGCAGCCACCGCGGGGGCCGCTGCAGCCACAGGCGCCGTCGCCGCCGTCGGCGCATCGCCAGCCGCAGGCGCGCGCACCAGCAGGTAGGTGCCCGCGGCGCCCACGGCCAAAGATCCAAGCATCCCAAGGGCAAGGCGGAGATTGGCGCTCATCGGTTCCTTTCGCAGAGGCGGCGGCACGGGGTCTGGCGGCGGCTTGGGCGCAGGGTCATGCGCCGGAACAAGGGCTGACGCCGGGCAGGGGGAGCGCCGCACAGAAGCTCAAGATGCGGCAAGGATCCGGCGATTGCAAGTCGCCTCTGGCCTCAGGAATAGCTTCGCGGACCCCAGGGTTTGACGGTCTGGCGCGGGCAGCTTACCCTGCGCGTCCGCACGGCCAGGCGGCCGGCCCGGTAGAACCATGTCGATGTCCTGGAAGCCCTTTCGTTCTACCTCCGCTGCTGCCCCGCGCCGCTGGCCTGCGTGGCTGTTGATCGGCGCCCTGAGCGCGAGCGCAGCGACCCTGACGGGCTGTGGCCCCGGCTACCTCGACGCGGGCCAGAAAATCCCCGCCACCGATGAAAATCGCCAGGTGTTTGAGGTCGTCAAGACCTACCACGACGCGGTAGAGAATCGCGACATTGAAGCGCTGCGCAAGCTCATCTCGACCCGCTACCATGAGAATGGCGGCACGACCGACGATCCCAGCGACGACTACGGCTATGATCGCCTGGTGCAGCGCCTCGACATGCTGACCAAGAACGTCAAGCGCGTCGAGCTGAAGATCCGCTTGGTCGACATCAACGTCACCGGCGATGAAGCGGTGGTCGACTGCGAATTCCGCGGCCGCACCTTGCTGTCGGAGGGCGCGGTGGACGCGTATCGCAGCTGGGACAACTTTGCGCGCATGCGCCTCGCCAAAGAAGGCGGCAAGTGGCTGTTCATCGGCGGTTTGTAGCCGCGACGCTGCCCTGGAGGCCGCTCTTGGCCCAGCGGCAGCGCTTTGCCCAACGGCTAGGTGCAATCGCGCTGTTCTCCCTGGCCGCGCTCCTCGGCTTTGCCGTTGCTGGCGCCACCGCGACCTCGGCCGCAGCCGCGCCAGCAAAAGCAGAAGCGCCTCAGGCGCCAGCGCAACCCTCTGAACCGCTCCTGCGCGAGGCCAGCGACTACCGCCGCCAGGGCAAGAGCGAACTGGCGCTGGCGCTCTTTGCCGACACCTGTGGCCAGCGCGGCGCGGCGCGCGAACAGCTCGGCCAATGCCCATGGCACCCAGCGGAAGCCGACCTGCTCGCTCAACTATGGACCGATAAAGGCGACTACCAGGCAGCCCGCAGCCTCCTGCAGCCCTTGGCCCAGGCCAAGCTGCCGCCGGCGGAGCTGCTGCTGACCCTGGCTGAAGTCGAAGCGCAGATCGGCAACCACGCAGATCGCCACAAGCTGTTGCTGCGCGCCTGCCAGCTGCACCCCAAGCACATCGGCCTGCGCGTGGCCTTGGGCGAACAGCTCTACCAGCTGGGCAAAGCGGTGGAGGCGCGCAAGCTCCTTGATCCGATTGCCGATGTCTATCAGGCCGGCGGGCTCAAGACCACGGCAGAACTGGTGGCCGCCGGGCGATCCTTGCAGCTCAACGGCTACCCCAAAGACGCGCTGGCGGTGCTGGGGGCCGCGGAAGAAGGCGCAGAGAGCGATGGCGAAAAGGCCGATGTCGCCTTGGCTTTTGGCCTGCTCTACCTGGAAAAATACAACTACCGCGACGCGGATCGCAGCTTGAGGCAGGTGCTGGCTCTGCAGCCCAAGCACCTGGAGGCGCGGGTGGCGCTGGGGCGCATCGACCTGCTGAGCGATCACGATGTGGCGCGGGCGCGCAAGCGGCTCGGCGAGGTGCTGGCGGACAACCCGCGCTGCTTGGCGGCCCTGCAATTGCGCGCCGAGATCGCGCTGTTTGACGAGGATCTGCAGGAGGCGGATCGGCTGATCCAGATCGCCCAGAGCCAGCGGCCCGACGATCTGGGGGTCCTGCGGGTGCGCGGCGCCTGGTGCAAGCTGAGCGATGACGCCGCTTGCTGGACGCGTACTGAGCAGGCCGTGCGCAAGATCAACAAGGACGACGGCGAGTTGTACCTGGTCACCGCCGGCTATCTGGAGATGGCCCACCGCTATCGCGAGGTCAAGCTGCTGCTCGACACGGCGATTGAGCGCCAGCCGGAGCTTTGGCAGGCCCACGCCGCCCTGGGGATGGCACTGGCGCGGCAG
The DNA here is from genome assembly GCA_964201005.1 of Myxococcota bacterium. GTDB lineage: Bacteria > Myxococcota_A > UBA9042 > UBA9042 > UBA9042 > SXRM01. Next base: position 77,460 of record CAXNCS010000006.1, on the reverse strand, counting down.
GCCGATGACGCGGGGGCTCAGCGGGCCCTGGAAGCGGCGTATGCCGGCGATCCCTATGACGTGCGCACCGCCAACCAGCTCAGCATCCTCTACGACGACGGCCTCAAGCACATGGTGCTGCTGCCGGGGAGCCGCGCCGACGTGCGCCTGCACAAACGCGAGCGCAAGGCCCTGGAGCGCGCGGTGGTGCCGTTTGTCCAAGAGGCGATGGACCAGCTCGACGGACTGTACAAGTTCACCACTCAGCGGCCGCTACAGGTGGAGATCTTTGCGGATCGCCAGCAGTTTTCTGTGCGCACCGTCGGTCTGCCGCAGCTGGGCGCCCACGCGGTGTGTTTTGGCCAGTTGGTGACCTCGCGTTCGCCGATGGCCGAGCCGTTCAACTGGAAAATGGTCTTGTACCATGAGCTTTCGCATGTGGTGCACATTCAGGCCACCGGTGGGCGGGTGCCGCGCTGGCTCACCGAGGGCCTGGCGATGATGGAGAGCGCCTGGGCCGAGCCGCGCTGGCGACCCAGCGATGAGCGCCGCGCCTGGGACCGCCTGCAAGAGGGCAAGCTCGCCAAGATCGCCCAGTTCAACCTGGCGTTTTCTCAGGCCCGCTCCATGCAGGACATCTTGGACGCCTACGATCAAGCGATGCGCACGGTGGAATTTCTGGCCGAGGTGTACGGACGAGACAAGGTCCGCCAGCTGGCCCTGGCCCACCAGCCCGGCAAGCGCACCAACCAACTGATCGAGCAGGTGTATGCCAAGACGCCAGAAGAGCTGGACCGCGAATTCGCCGCGTGGCTGGGGGTCAAGCTGGGGCGATTCGCCAAGGATTTTAGGCCATCGGCCCAGGCCGTCGAGGCGCGGCTGGCATCACTGGCGGCCAAGCCCGATCCGGCGGCCAAGGCCGATCCAGCCTCCAAGCCAGATCCAGCCAACTCGGGCAGCGATGCGCCGGACGCGGCGGAAGCGGAAGATCCCCAGGCAGAGAGCGGCCAAGCGCCCCCTCCGCCCCCTGCAGCTGCCAAGGGCGAAGCGACAACCGCTGGCCTGCGCGAGTCGCTGGCGCGGGCGGCCAAGGCGCTGCGGCGCGGTCAGGCCCGGACCGCCAAGACCGCGCTGACCGCGATCGCCGAAGCCAAGGCGCCGCCGGACGCGTGGTGGGAGGTCTGCGCCGCCCAGAGCCTGCTGCTAGAGCTCTCTGTGATGGGAGGAGACAAGGCCGGGGCCAAGAAGTACGCCCAGGCCCTGGTCAAGGCTGAAGGCGGCCGCTGCGACGGCGTGCGCCAGCGGGCGGTGCTGAGCGCCCTGGCCCAGGCCGAAAAGCAGCCCGCCGAGGCCGCCGATCACCTGCGCGGCATGCTGGCGATCGACGGCCGATCGACCGCGGCGGCGGCGCAAGCCCTGGAATTGGCGGCCTTGGCGATTGCGGCGCTGGCCCAACCGGGCTTAGAGCCTGCGGCGACCTGGCTCCGGGCCCTTGCTCCTCAAGGCGAAAGCCAGTTTCGCGCCTTGATCGCGGGGTGGGCCCAGCTCCAAGAGCACTACAGCGCCGGTCCAGAGCTGCTGGGCCGGGCGGCGTGGTGGGCGTGGCGCGAAAAGCCAGCGGCGCAGGCCTCCGCGGCGGCAGACCTGCAGCGCGCCTGGCAATGGCTTGAAGAGCGCCACCCTGCGGGGCGTCAAGCCGCTCTGTTTGAAGCGCGGGCAGCGGTTGCGGCGGGCAAGCCGGCGATGGCCCTGGCGCCCTACCGCTTGGCTGCAGAACGCGGCACCTCTGCCGCAGAGCGCGCGGAAGCCTGGTGCGAAGCGGTCGAGGCCGCGCAAAAGGCCCGCCTGACCGCAGAACAGGCCGAAGCGGAGCGCCGCTGCGCCGCCGATCGTCCGCCAGCCCCCGGCTCCTCTGCGGCGGATCGGCAGCTGCCCAAACCGTCGGTCACCCCTGGACCTTGACCGAGTGCGCGGGCTCTGCGATAGGGAGCTGCGGAGGCCTGATGGCAGAGATCACCGAAGTCTACAACCGCTGCGGTTCGTGCAGGCACTTTCGCCTGTCCTTTACCGATCGCATGGGCCGGGGGATGGGCGAGTGCCGCGGCAAGCCCACCCATCCGGAGGTGTCGTCTAGCGATTTTGGCTGCCCAGAGTACCACCTGGACCGCAGCCACCTGATGCCAGGCGCACCGGTGCCGGAGGACGCAGACTTGTCGCCCTACCAGCGCGAGTCGGCCAAACGCAATGAGTCCGTGCGAATTTCAATTGCGGCGAGCCGCCACGCGGCGGAGAGGTCGCGCGCACCAGCCAGTGGCCCAGGGCCGCGCCACACCGCCGCTGAGCCAGAGTTTGTCCGGCCGCCGCGGCTGCGCGAAATCCCGCTAGGCGAAGAGGGAACGACCATGCAAAGAGAGCAACTCAAAGAAATCCTGGCTGAAGTCATTGATGAAGCCCTAGGCCTCTCCGACGCCGAGCTGCACCCGCGCTATCGCGGCGGCAAAGTGGTGGTCCACCCGGGCAATCCCGAGCTGGCGACCAAGGACTTGGAGATCGACGTGCTTTTCCGCAAAGTCATCTCGATCCGCGACAAGCTGCGCGTGCTGGAACAGCGCATTAACACGCATGAAAAGCTAGACACGGCCGACAAAGTCCAGATGCAGCAGTACGTCTCGAGCTGCTACGGCTCGCTGACCTCGTTCAACTACCTGTTCCGCGACCGCGAGGACTGGTTTGTCGGCGAGAGCGGCAAAGGCGGCTGATGAGCGACGATCTGCCCGTAGCCCAAGGGCCGCGCAAGCTGCAACTGCAGCGCCCGCTTGTGTTTTTCGATCTGGAGACCACCGGCCTGGACATCGAGCGCGACCGCATCGTCGAGCTGGGGCTGGTCAAGCTGATGCCCGACGGCGAGCGCCTGACCCGCGCCCGGCGCATCCACCCCGGCATGGCGATCCCGCCCGAGGCGACCGCGGTCCACCACATTAGCGATGCCGATGTCGCTGATTGCCCGCCGTTTTCTCGCATCGCCAAGGATCTGCACACTTGGCTGCACGGCTGCGATCTGGGCGGCTACAACGTCGAGCGCTTTGACCTGCCGCTGCTCGCCGCCGAATTCCGCCGGGTGCAGCTGGATTTTCCGGCCGAGGGCACCCAGGTCATTGACGCGTATCGCATCTTTGCCCAGCGCGAAGGCCGCGATCTCAAAAGCGCTCTGCGTTTCTATTGCGGCAAAGAGCTGGTGGGGGCCCACAGCGCAGAGGCCGATATTTTGGCGACCGTTGAGGTGCTAGAAGGGCAACTGCTGCGCTATCCGGACCTGCCCACCGATGTCGCCGGGCTCCACGAGGCCAGCCACCCGCGCGATCCCAGCTGGGTCGACGCCAATGGCCGGCTGGTGTGGCGCAACGGCGAAGCGATCGTCGGCTTTGGCAAGCACCGCGGCCGCAGCCTGCGCGAGATGGCGGCGCAGGAGCCGGGCTACTTGCGCTGGATCGTCGGCGGGGATTTTTCCAGCGACCTCAAAGAAATCTGCAGCCAAGCCCTGCGCGGCAGCTATCCCGTGGCGCCGGAGCCGGCCAGCTCAGACTCACCCTAACGGCTGAATTTCCTCGGCTAGTCGCAGTTCTTGGTCTTGAGCTCGGCTTCGTCGTCCGTGCGCCACTTGGCGTTGTTGTCGCGAAAGCACACGGCGGACTGGAACTTGCCCGTCGGTGTCCATTCCGTGTGCAGGCCCTCTAGCCGGTTGGCCAAGTACTTCTCTTCCATCTTCTTTTTGCCGCTCTCGTAGTAGAAAACCCGGCTGCCCTCGCGCTTGCCGTCCTTGTGGTCGCACTCTTCTTTCTTGGTCCCGGAGGCAAAGTACCAGGTGGTCACCCCGTGGCGGCCGCCGTCCTTGAAGTGGCTCTCTTCGGACTTATTGCCCTTTTCATCCCAGTAACTGGCCACGCCGTGCTTCTTGCCGGCCTTGTAGTCAATTTCCTCCGCTTTCTTGCCGTCTTTGTACCAAACGGCGCAGCGGCCCTCTTCCCTGTCATCCTTGAAATTGCACTCTTCTTTCTTCTGGCCGTTCTCAAACCACGCCTGGCGCTTGCCCTCGCGCTTGCCGTTCTTGAACTGCGTCTCGGCCTTCTTTTGGCCCGACTCGTACCAGAATGCCCAGGTACCTTCCTTATTGTAATTAGTGTGGTAGCAGTAGCGCTCGGTCTTGGTGCGGTGCAGGGAGGTTCCCGCGGGGCACTTGCCGTCGGCGTCTTCACTCGCCGTGTCGCTGTCGCCGGGCTTGTCGGGCGCTTTGGGCACGGCCTTGGGCTTGGCCTCTGCAGACGCGACCACTCCGCCCGGCCAAATACCTAAGCCCACAGCGATGATCGCGGCTGCGACCGAACCGGCCCATAACGGCGGCGAGCACCAGCGGCGCGCAGACACAGCGGCCAGACGAGGGGAAGCAGACGACATGGGCGGACTCCTTGAGAGGGCGGCGAACCATTTTGCCAGATTGCGGCTCTCCCAAACAACCGCCTTGGCGAAATGCTGCGGCGCCCGTACACTGCCTGTGCCCCCTTGCCGCCTGGCCGCACCTGTGTGCGCGATTCCTGCGGCGGTTCAGCGACAAGGAGACCCCGATGCCCACCTCCCAGCCTGTGATCGCCGCCCGGCCTTTGGCGCATCGTGCCGCCGCCCTGACCAGGCGCGCTTTTGGCCAGACCTGGACTAAGCTCGCTCTTTCTTTGGTGATTCTCAGCGGCATCGCCCTGTCGCCGCCGGCTGTGGGCAGCGCGCAAGCCGCCATTGAGTTCAAAGGGCCCATCCAGTGGCACGATTGGGATGCAGGCCTCAAGCAGGCCGCCGCCAAAAAGAAGCCTATCTTGATGCTGATGCACACCGACGCGTGCCCCAAGTGCACCCTGCTCGGCCATGTGTTCAACAATAACAAAGATGTTCAGAAGATGGCCAAGGGCATGATCATGGTGCACGTGGACGGCGGTCTGGCGCCCATGAGCCTGATGCAGCGCTTTGCCCGCTTTGGCAGCTATGTCCCCAAGATCGTGTTTCTGCAGCCGGACGGCACGCCGATGGAGCAGATCACCAGCGGCAACGGCAACTTTCCGTACTATTTTCAGCCGTCGCGGCCAGAGAACCTCATGGGCGCGATGCAAAAGGCCATTGATCAGCAGGCGACCTTGGTCCAGAAGGGCGCGGCGGCTCGGGGCGCAGTCAAGTCGGGCCGCGGCGCTGGCAAGCACTGCGCTGCGGGAACGGCGGGCTGTTGATCGCAGAAAGGGTTCTGATTTTCTAGAGCTTACACTGCGCTAGCAACTTGACCGCTTGGCCTTTCTCACCCGCATCGACCGCCGCCTGGGCATGTTCACGGCAGCGGGCGCGGTTGGACTCTCCGTACAGGTAGATCGCCGCCAGCCCGGTGTGAGCCCGCGCCAGCCCCAGCGCAGCGGCCTCACCGTACAAGTGCTTGGCAAACTCGCGGCGCTGCGACGGCGACAGCGTACCGCCGTAAATCAGCGCATAGGCCTCGGCATACAGCTTCTGGGCCAGCTCTGGCGGCTGCATGCGCGGGTCGGGCTCGCGGGCAGCCGCTGCCGGATCGGCCTTGCAGGGCTGGGCCAGCGCCAACAGCGCAGGGTCCGCAGGGGTGCGCCGCAGGGCGAGGAGCAGATGGTGCCGGCATTTGTCGTGCTGACCTAGCTTGGCGTAGACCTGTGCCAGGGCCGCGTCCGCCTGGGGGTGTCCCGCGTGCTTGGCCGCCAGCAGGCTCAGCACGGCGTAGGTGGGGCGCAGCGATGCGTGGGCGGCAAACCGCCCGAGGTCGGCCTTGCCGCCCGCTTGGGCCGCGAGCAGAGGCCTTGCTGGAGGAGCGGCAGCGACCGCGGCAGCGGCCGCCTTCTGCGGCGCAGAGGCCGCGGCCAGAGCCCGCGCGGGGGCCGGCGCAGGAGCCGGCGCAGGAGCCGGCGCGGGAGCCGGCGCGGGGGCCGCGGCCGAGCGCGGCAGAGGCCGGGCGTCGGCCATCTCGGCGAGCCGAGCTTGACGCCGCGGACGCGCCGCTTCGTCGGAAATGTCCGCGCTGACTTTGCGGAATCGCGGTGCGACAGTCATCACCGTGATCACGGCAAGCACCGCAACCACCGCGAGCTGGAGGGCCAAACCGGCGCGAGAGCGCAGGCCGCCCACCGCCACCTCCTCGGGGCGAAACGCCGCCGAAGACAGGTCCGAAATCGGCCTGGGCGCTGGGATTCTCGCCGGGCTGGCAAAGGCCGCGCCGGTGGGATCGACGCCCAGCGTCTGGTCCAAATCGCTGTTGCCCATCCACGAGGCGTGCTCGTTGCGCCGCCCCAGCCAGTCGCCCAGGGCCATGGGGCCGTCGGGGCCGGCGATGCTGGTCTCCACGCGCACGCCACTTGCGTGATGGGCCAGCACCAGCTGATGGTGAAGCGGCGAGCTGTCAAACAGAAAACACAGCGGCCGGCGGGTGCGCGGGTGCGGCAAAATCCTGAGGAATGGCGAGACTTCAAGGAACTGACTGCCCGCAGGATCCGTCAGGTAGAGGGCGTCTGTCACCAGGTGCGCCGTCCAAGCGGCTGCGAGCGGCTCGGGCGAGTCGTCCGCCCCTTGAAAGAGCTGCAGGTGCCCGGCAAAGCCGCGGTGGCGCAGCGTGGTCAGATCGACGACCCGCAGCAGCCGCCATGCCCCCAACCAGCGCAACGAGGTCAGCAGCGCCGCAGTAGCCACCAGCAGCGCCTCGGCCTGGGGCGCGTGCGGGGCATCGACGCTGACATTGGTGATCGCCTCGCGGCGCCGCTGCACCAACTCGCCCAGAAGAGCGAGACCCTGGGGGCCCGCAGGCGTGAAGCGATCGCGCCAACCGAGCAATTCGGCCATCAGCACCGGTGGGTCGCGCCGCGCCGCTAGGGCGTCCAGGGCCGCTTGAAGCAGCGCCAGCCAGTCCTCGGGCTCAGGTCGGTCCAGCCTGCGGATCTGCGCCTCCACAGCGTCCACCACCGGGCCGCGCAGGTAATCGCAGAGCGCCACCACCGCCAAGAGCCGGGCGATCACCTCAATCTCAATGTGCAGGCGGGCTTGCAGCTGCGCTGGGGTGGCGGCAGACAGCACCTCGAGCCAAGCCGACGCGAGCGGGTACGGCAGCAGCCGGCAGACCTGCTGTTGCTCCTCCGTCAGCGTGCCCAGCACTCCGCTCACGCCGCCACCCTTGCCCAATTGCCGCTGCGATCAGCGCTTGCCTTTGCCCAGGCTGGCCATCAAGGCCTCGCCAAACGAGCCCACGCCGGCAGAAGAAGAGCGCGTCGTCTGCTCAGACAGCCAATTGGCCGCCTGGGCCTGCTCCCGGGCCTGCGCCGCGGCGATCTGCGACAGCCGCACCCGACCGTCTGGGCGCGCGTCGATGACCACGGCGTCCAAAGTCGAACCCACGGGCAGGCTTCGGCGAGGATCGCCGCCCTTGGCCAGGGCCATTTCGGAGATCGGCAACAGGCCGCGGCCCAAAGCACCGGGGACACCCCAGGTAACGTAAATGCCAAAGGTCTCGTGCTTATCCACGGTCACGCTCAGCAGCTCGCCGATCGACGGCACGCGCGCCCTCTCTGGCCGGGCATTGCTGGGCGCCGACGCCAGGCCTTCGCCCGCACCGCGGTTCTCTTGCGGCAGGGCCACGCCGACCACTTTGGCGCCACCCGCAGCCTCGGGCACCGCCGCCGCAGGGTCCAGAATTTTCTCAAGCTGGTCCGCCGCCACATATGCCAGCGACAGCCGCCGCGCCGCGGGATCGACCGCGAGCACCCGCACCAGCGCCTTCTGCTCGGGCAGCACCACGTCGCCGGGCTTGTTGATCCGCTTGCCAAAGGCGCTGACGTGAATCAAGCCCTCCACACCGGGGACGATTTCCACAAAAGCGCCAAAGGGCTCGACGCGGCGCACCCGCCCTTCCAGCACCACCCCTGGCTGCAGCAGCGCGGCCAGCAGCTCAAAGGGATCCTGGGCAAGCGCGCGCATAGAAAGCGAAATGCGCTCCTGCGGCCGGCCCTTGCCGTCGACACCCGCCTCAATGCGCATGACCTCGACCGAGACCTTCTCGCCGACCTGCACCACTTCCTGCACTTTGACCTTGCCGTAAGCGAGCTCGCTGGCCGGGATCATGCCCTCCACGCCGCCTAGATCGACAAACGCCCCAAAATCGCGGACATTGACGATGGTCCCCTCGAGCCGAGCTCCCGGCTTGAGCAACCGACGGGTCTCTTCCGCCTTGCGCTGCTGCTCTTCTTCCAGGTACGCGCGGCGCGACACCAAGACGTCTTTGTTGTTCCGCACTTCCATGACGCGAAAGCGCAGCTTCTGGCCCACAAAGGCGTTGCCGTCTTCAACCCGGCGGATATCGATCATCGCGTGCGGGCAAAAACCCTGAGCGCCGCCGCCCAGATCCACCACGTAGCCGCCTTTGTTGGTGGCGGTGACCATGCCATCGACCGGCACGTGCGACGCCGCCGCTTCGTGCAACACGTCCATGTTGATCGAGCTCTTGGAGATCTGCCGCGCCACTTCCACCACGCGATCGCGAATCCGCAGCACGTAGGCATCGACAAAGTCGCCCAGCTTGAACAGCAATTCGCCGTCTTTGCCGCGCATGCCAGAGAGGTCCAGCAGGCCTTCTTGGCCGTCGTTCAGGTCGAGCGTCGCGGTCTTTTCGCCGATAAACGTGACCTTGCCGCGCACTTTGTCGCCGGGCTTGTAGTGAGCGCGGGAGCTGCGGCCGGACTCGGCGAGCAAGGCTTCAAATTCAGCCATCTCGTCGCCAGCCGCTGGGGAGAATTGGATTGCCATGGGCGTAGCTCGTGCGGCTTTGGCCGCGATTGCCGTGGGCTTGTAGCGCGCTGGCGCGGTCGCTGGCAAGGGGTGGCCTCACCGCTGCGCTTTAGCCGCCAACAGCCGGGCCCTGTCGCCGCCAAGGTCCGCAAGGTCGCGTCGCAATAGGAGCCGTTGGGCGCGCGGATTTGCCACCTCCGCCGGTCCAGGCTACGATCTGCGCCAACTGCTGCGGCAAACGGCAAAAAGCGGGCAAATGAGACGTCTCTCGCGCGCTGTGCCCCCTTCGCCGCACCTGCACCTCGAGGACCGGCGATGACCGACCGACTCAGCTTTCGCCGCGGGCGCCTGCCTTTGGCCCTCCCGCGCGCCCTGGCTTTTTTCTGCACCGTCTTGGCCCTGATCGCCATGGCCGCGCCGGCTTGGGCTGCAAAAATCAAGACTTCGCCCATCAACTTGGACACGCAGCCGCCGGGCGCGGAGGTCACGCTGCTGGAACCCGCGCCGTCGCGGTTGCTCGGCCTGACGCCGCTCAAGAAAGTGGCCGTGCCCCAGGGACCGGTCAAGATCTCTATTAAGCTAGCTGGTTATGAAGACAAGGTAGAAACCGTGACTGTCGCGGCCAAGCTGACCACCTTCAACTTCCAGCTCGTGCGCAAGATCATGCCCGCTACCTTGGACCTGGGCGGTGACGCGGCGGCGCTGGGCGCTGAAGTGGCCGTCGACGGCGAAGTCAAAGGCAAGCTGCCGATCAAAGTCAGCGTCACGCCGGGTCGCCACCAGATCGTGGTGCGCAAGGCCGGTTTTGTGAACTGGGAGAAGTGGGCGGAGGTGACCGAGAACCAGACCGCGACGTTTGAAGTGGTGCTCAAAGCCCAGGAGAAGCCCAAGGGATCGCTGCTCGTTTCGTCGGCGCCCGCGGGAGCAGAGGTGCGGCTCAACGGCGCGCCCAAGGGCAAAGCTCCGCAGGTGATTGAGAATCTCGACGCCGGCAACTACGAGGTCGACCTCTCGCTCGAAGGCCACAAGTCGTTCCGCCAGACCGTGCAAGTCCGCGAGGGCCAGCGCGAGACCGTCAGCGGCGTGCTCGAAGCCTCCACCGGCCCCACCGGCGAGCTGACGGTGCTGTGCGATGCCCCCAAGGCGGTCATCTTCGTCGATGGCGAGGACAAAGGCGCGCCGCCCGCGCGGATCAGCGGCCTCAAGGCCGGCGACCACGTGGTCGAGTGCCGCGCGCCCAATTACCCGCCGGCGAGCCAAGTCGTCACGGTCAAGGCCGGCGAGGTCAAGACCGCCCAGCTCAGCCCGCGCCAGGCCGTCGCCGCCAGCCGCGGCAGCATCAGCGTGGTCGCCAGCATCCCCGCCGCCCAGGCGCGCATTGGCGACGGCGAGTGGAAGAAGACCCCGGCGATGTTTGACGATTTGCCTCCGGGCAAGTACCTGGTCACCGTTCGCGCGGACGGCTACGCCAACTTCTCCGACACGGTGACGGTCGAGGCCCAGCGCTCCACCGAAGTCAGCGCCAAGCTCCAGGCCATGGGCAAGATCGAAGTCAGCGCGCCGCTGGGCAAGAAGGGCCAAGTCTACCTGGACGGCGCGGTCAAGGGCAGCACGCCGCTGACGCTCGACGTCGCCGAAGGCGCGCACAAGGTTAAGATCATTGAGGATGGCCCCGGCGGAGCGGTAGAAGAATACGACGTGCCGGTGCTCGCCGGTCAGACCGCCAAGGTCGCCGCCAAGATGATCCCTCCGCCGCCGCCGCGGATCGTGCGCCGCAGCAACCCGATGTCGGCCCATGTCAACGATGTCGGCAAGGGCACCGTCCAAGTGGGCGTGGGGATGCCGGCGCCGATACAGATTGCCATCTCGGCCGGCGTGGTCGATGACGTCGCTGCGGGAATGGACGTGTCGATCTCCGGGGTGATCAACGAGTTTGTCCTGACCGGCGCCTACCGCGTGGTCGGCACCAACGCCTTTGCCTTTGGCGTCCAGGGCGGTCTGGGCGGCGGCTTGGGGCCGAGCGACCGCAACTCCTTCACGATGCACGTCAAGCCCGTGGCCTCCTTGCTGCTGGGCGACACCTCGTCCTTCTCGATCTACGGGCAGTTCCGCTTCTGGTCCGACCGCTACAACGGCGATCCGGACGTCAAGGGCAAGCCCAAGGACCGCGACACCGGCTGGGAACTGCCCATTGGCCTGCAGGGCGAGTTCATGGTGACGCCGCGGCTCAACGCCTGGGGCAAGCTTGAGATGGACTTCTTTAACCCGGGCGCGCGCAAGATTTACGATGACAACGCCTTTACTGGCGGCCTGAACCAGAAGATCCGCGGCGGCATCGGCATCACCTGGCTGTTTAACTAGCCGCACATAGACCAAAGAAAACGGCCCCCTGCAGAGTTCACCTTCTGCAGGGGGCCGTTCGCGTTTTGCTGTGGCGTCTCGCGGGCGATCAGTGCTTGATCAGGCCGTTCGCCTCGTACTCTTCCACCAGCTTCTCCGCGTCGATCGCCGCCATACAGCCCATGCCCGCGGCCGAAATCGCTTGGCGGTAGCGCGAATCCGCCACGTCGCCCGCGGCAAACACGCCCCTGGCAGAGGTGTTGGTAAAGCCGTTCAGCTGGATGTAGCCGTCGTCGCGCAGGTCGATGTGGCCCTTGAACACCGCCGTGTTGGGGCTGTGGCCGATGGCCATAAAGATCCCTTCGCACGTCAGGTCTTTGGTCGTCCCGTCGACGGTCGAACGCAGCCGCGCCCCCGTCACGCGCTTGCCGTCGCCCAGCACTTCGTCGATGACCGCGTTCCATTCAACTGAGATCTTGGGGTTTTTCAGGGCGCGATCGGTCATGATCTTGCTGGCGCGAAAACTATCGCGGCGGTGAACCAGGGTGACATGGCTGGCGTAGCGCGTCAGGAACTGCGCCTCTTCCATGGCCGTGTCGCCGCCGCCGACGACCAAGACATGAACATCCTTAAAGAATGCCCCATCACAGGTCGCACAGGCGGACACGCCGCGGTTCATGTAGGTCTGCTCGCTGGGGATGCCGAGCCAGCGGGCGTTGGCCCCCGTAGCGATGATCACCGTGGCCGTCTCGATCCACTCGCCCGCGCCGGTCTTGAGCTTGAGGGGAAAGCCAGAGAAATCCACTTCGTCAATCACGTCTTCGCGGTGCTCGGTGCCAAACTTCTTGGCCTGGGCGCGCACCCGCTCCACCAGCTCAGGGCCGGTCACCCCTTCAGGAAAGCCCGGAAAATTCTCCACTTCAGTGGTGATCATCAGCTGTCCGCCGCTCGACATCAGGTCACCGGAGGACAGAAAGCCGCCCTCAAACAGGATGGGATCCAGGCGCGCGCGGGCGGTGTAGATGGCGGCAGTCTGACCTGCCGGGCCGGAGCCGATAATGACGACTTTGTGCATGTTTTCCTCGCTGATGGAGCTGTTGGGCCACCGTTCTAAGTCACCAGCGAGAAGGACTCGCCGGCTTCCCTCGTCCGCAGGTGGGTCGCGCTGGTCACCGATGCCGATCTGCGGCTACACCGCGACAGCAAAGCGAACTGTCGCCGTCGGCACCTGCAGCCCACGGCACGGGCGCGCAGTTTGGCATTCCCCACCGGCGACGTCCACGGCTGCCCATGGGAGCCCGCGCGGCGCGGACGGATTCAGGCCAGTGGCGCTTACGGCTGAGGTTGCGGCGGCGCCAACAGCACCTCAAACACGCCGCCGTTGCCGCTGGTCGCACTGCCAATGAGGCGGTTCTGCGAAGAGGCGATGTCGGCGCCCGGCAGCGGCATGCCCGCGCGCTTGGCCCCCGCCGAGCCGATCAGCGGATGCAGGGCCTGCTGGGCCAAGATGTCCACCGCGACACCGGCGAGGCCCACGCCCTTGGCCGTCAGCGTGCGCCCGACCAACAGTACCGGCGCCGGCACCACCACGGCCAACTCGGGCGGCACAGAGCCAGCCGTCAGATCCACTTGGGCTGCCAACACCCGCGGCAGGCCGTCCTGAGGCCGCGGCGCCACCCACAGCCACCAGCCGCCCAGGTCCGCGGGCATGGCAAAGCGCCCTTCGGCGTCGGTGGTACCCTGAATCTCCGCCTCGCCCAAGGTGGTGCTCCCCGCCATGATCTCGCCGGTCCCGGTCGTCACGCGGCGCATCCGCAGTGTAGCTTGGGCCACCGGCCGCTGCCGATAGTCCAACACCTGACCCATCACCACCGGCCTTTTGCCCAGCTCAATGGCCAATTGCCCCGACTCCGCCTTGACCTTGGCCGACCAGCGCGCCGCCGCCGAGTACACTTCCGGAATCACGGACACCACCATCGGCCCCGGCGGCAGCTCGGCGCTCCAGCGGCCTTCATCGTCGGTGTGGCCGTGCGCCTCGATCCACGCTTTGATTCCCTGCGTCTCCGGCTTGAGCAAGCGCTGCACCCTCACCAGCGCACCGCTTTCGGGCTGGCCGTCCACCGTGGCCGTCAGCGTCACCGCGCTCGCTGGGCCAATCGCCCCCAGGTCCAGGTCGCCCAGGTCCAGCGGCTCTCCCTTGAGCGCCGCCTTGTGGATATCGATTTCTCCAAGAGTTTCGCCCTGAGGCAGCGCTGACCCCAGGTCCACCGGCTCAAAGCGCAGCCGCCCTGGCTTGGCCGCCGGGTCAACCCACAGGGCAAACTCGCCTTTGCCATCGACCAGGGCCCGGGTGGAATCGAGCTTGCCCTCGTCATCGATCAGAAAGGCCCGCAGCCCCACCAGCGGCACTCCGCCCGCCAGCAGCCGTCCGCGAACGCGCAATAGCTTATCTTCACTTGGCAATTCGATCTTCCAGTTGTCTATCGAGCCGCCCACGGTGATGTTGGAGGTGTGCGGCGGAATCAGCTCGGCAGCCTCCGGCCGGAATACCACGGTGTAGGTGTAGCCGGGCTGAACGCGCAACTCAAAGCCCTGCTTGGTCGGCGAGCCGGCAAAAGACTGCAGCGTGGCAAACGACGCCACCTGAAAGTTCAGCGCCGTGCCGTCCTGGCTCTGGGCACTCGCCACAAGCGTCCCGGGGATCGAGGCCGCCAGGGTCGACGAACCGGCCCGCTTGACCGTGCCCCGCACCAGCGCCGGCTCCCCCAGCATCAGGGCCGCGGTGTCGCCGCGCAGTGTCGCGTCCAACTGAAGGGCAAACTGCTCGACGATCTTGCCCGAACCGCTCGGCGGAGTCAGCCGTGCCTGCACCGCAAAAGCCGGGCTCTGGCGCACCACACAGAGGCGCTGATCGTAACACCTCAGACCTTCTGCACAATCGCTGTCCTGGGCGCACATGCCGCTGGCGGTCGGCTCTTCCACGCTGAGCACCCCGCACGCGCCACTACCTGACATCACCGCCAGGGCCCAAGCCGTCAGGAACAGCTGTGATCTTCGGATCACTTGCATGCGTCCTCCAACTGCAGGGTCCACACTGCCATGTCCAGGGCCGTTCCTTCAGGAAAATCATGTGGATTCGTAGGCTTGTCATTGCGGGGCTTGTTGGACACCACCAGCATCAGCTCGTGCTGGTCCTGGCTATAGCTGACCAGCTGGCACGGGAACACTGTGCACTGGTCCTGGTTGCCGCAGATCGAGTACTTGTCGAGGTTGCCGCCATCCGTCGGGTCAAAGTCGTAATACCAGTAGTAATTCAGCGACGCTACGCCTCCCGCAGTCACCACCGCAGAGCGCGCGCTGAAGCCCCGGCCATCCTCCGACGCCCGCGAGATCAGCACGGGCTCGAGCAGCTTGGGGTCAAGTTTCTCTTTCTTGATCAAGACGATAGGCGGCACGGCTTGGACTCCGTCGTCCACCGGGGCGGGTACGATGCAGCCCGCCAGCAGCAGCGAACCCAGGCACCCCAGGTAGACCAGCGACCGTCCCATCCGGGCTGCCAGCACCTGCCGCCAACCCCGGAACCGTCGCTGCCCCGCTTGTGTAGCGAGAAGCGTGCCAACCTGCGGCGGGCCCAGGGCGCTTTCGAGTTTTTTCAAGGCATGCCAATGCATTGTGTCAGCTCGCGCCAATGAGCAAGGGGGCCCGGGAATCGCGTCAGCATGACACGGCTGTCAGCCATCTCCCGCGCACCGCCCTCCGCCGGCTACGGCTGTTGCTTGGCCAACTCGTCTTCGGCCTGCTTGAGCATCGACTTGTACTTGCCGTTGCCCGGGTCCTTCTCCGTCGCCTTGCGCAGGTAGAGCACTTTGAGCTTGGGGCTCGGGGCCTTCTGGCCCAGCGCTGCGAACTTGGCGGCTTCCTTTTGATCATCGCTCGGCTCCGCAGCGGCAGGCTTGGCGGGCGCCGGATCCTTGGCCGCAACGACGGGCGGATCCTTCTTGACCGGCGGCGGATCCTTCTTGACTGCGGGAACCGGCTTGGACTCTGCGGCTTTCTTGGCTTCCGCGGCTTTGCGTGCCGCTGCAGCTTCTTCAGCCGCCGCCTTGGCCTGAGCCGCCTTAGCCGCAGCTGCCTCGGCCATGGCCTTCTTTGCCTCTTGCGCCGCGGCTTTCTTTGCGTCCGCTTCGGCGGTCTTTTGCCGCTCGGCTTCGGCCTTCTGAGCGGCGGCTTCGTCGGCCTTGCGCTTGGCTTCGTCAACCGCAGCTTGCTTGGCCTGGGCAGCCTTGGCCTGCTCGTCCTGGGCAGCCGCAGCTTTGGCCGCTTCCGCAACCGCCGCCTCAGCCCGCGCCTGTAGCGCCGCCGCCGGAGCAAAGCCTGGATTGGCCGTCAGGGCGTCTTTGGCCTTGGCCAGCGCGGCCTCGGCGTTCTTGTCGCGCAGCAGCCCTTCTCCTTCGTCCACCAGGGCTTTGGCCTTGACGGCCGGATCCTCTACCGGGGCTGGGGGCGGCGCAACCGCGGCGGCAACGTCCGGAGCCACCGCAGCGGCCCCTTCGGCCGACGCATCGGCTTCGCTCGGCGCGGGCGGCGCCACTGGGGCGACTGCCGCGGCCGGCGTGGGCTCAACTGGGGCCGGAGGCGGAGCGGGCTCGGCGATCGGCGCCGCGGGCTCCGCAGGTTCTTCCACCTTGGCGGCCACAGCTTCCTGAGGCGGCTCCTGCATCATCATGACACCAGCCGTAACCACCATCGCCAAGGCAAAAAGCCCCAGCAGCGCCAGAAGCGGCTTGCTGACCTTGGTCGGCGGCGGCACCGGCGGGCCTTGCAGGTGCAGATCCTTGGGCGGCTCGTGATCGGCCTCAAAGAACGCCGACTCGTGCATCGCCTCGACCCGCACGCGATCGGTGGTCTTGACCTCGCGCAGTCCGCCACTCGCCGCCTTGGAGGTGTCCACTTTGGCCGAGGCCTGAGGCGGCGCCGACTTGGGGGGCTCGACCTTTGCGGGGTCAGGCTTGGCCTGCTGGGTTTTGGCTAGGTCCGCCTTGGCGGGCTCGACTTTTGTCGATTCGGTCTTGGCCGGTTCCACTTTGGCCGGCTCGACTTTGGCCGGCTCCGTCTTGGCGATCTCGATCTTGGCAGGGACCGCCGCCGGACGAGCCTCGACCTTGGAGGTCTGAGCGGCCGCAGGCATCTGCTTGTCTTTCTTACCTTTCTTACCCTTCTTGCCCGAGCGCCCCGCCTGAACGGTGCCCGGAGCCGCTTCGGCTTCGCCTTCGTCGTCCTCTTCGTCGCTGACTTCAGCTGCCGTCAGAGCCTCTGGAGCCGGCGCTGCGGCCGGAGCTGGTGCGGCGGCCGGCGTGGGCTCAGGGGCAGAGGTGGGCTCAGGCGCAGCGGCAGGCTCTGGGGCCGGCGCGGGCTCTGGAGCCGGTGTGGCCTCTGGGGCCGCAGCAGCCGCAGGCGCCGCTGTCGGCTCGGATGCGGGGGCAGGCTCGGATGCGGGGGCAGGCTCGGGTGCGGGAGCAGGCACGGGCTCTGGCGCGACCGCCACCGCAGGAGCAGTAGGAGCCACCGGGGCCGCCAACGCCGCCGCGCGCTGCGCAGGCAGATCGCAGGTGCCGAGGCCGGGACTCCAGGTCGCCGCAAGCGCGTCAATCGCCGCCAGCCAAGCGGTCGCCGTGGGACGTTTGGCCGGGTCCTTGTCGAGCGCCTCGACGACCAAGCCCTGCAATTCCTTGACACCCTTGAGACCCGGCTTGACCAAGTCCAGGCGCAACGGCTTTTCCACCGCTTGGCGCTTGAGGGTCATCAGCGGCTGGCTCGACTGGAAGGGCGGCTTGGCCGCCGCCAGGGTCCACACCGCAGTGGCCGCAGAATAGATG
This sequence comes from Myxococcota bacterium, assembly GCA_964201005.1. Taxonomy (GTDB): domain Bacteria; phylum Myxococcota_A; class UBA9042; order UBA9042; family UBA9042; genus SXRM01. Next base: position 60,442 of record CAXNCS010000006.1, on the reverse strand, counting down.
TCGGAGGCCGCCGTACCCGCGTGGCCCTTGCAGATTTCTGCAGCCAGGTACTCCGGGGCGCCGTAAAACAGCTCTCCCGGTGTCGGCCCCACAGCTGGCAATAACCGCCACCAGCCAAAGCCAAACGCGCGAATCGCCCCTTGCAGACCTTCGCCGTCCGCGATCAGCCGGTGCGGCCCCAAGTCCAGGTGCTCGACTCCGGCAGCCGCCGACGCTTGCGCCGCCTCGGCCAGTGCGCGGGCGACGCGAAGCAACTGCGGCATTTCGAGCTTGTCGCGGCGCTTGAGTACCTCTTCGACGAGCACGCCGTCGCTGGCTTCGCTGGCGATCCAGGTTTGGCCGTCGGACTCGCCCCAGGCGTAGCTGATCAAGGCGTGAGCGCAGCCGCTGAGGCGGCGGTTATCCGCGATCAGTGCGTCGAGCGCGGCGGGGTCGCGTACAGCGTGGTCGGCGAGCTGCAGGATCAGGGCGGGGGCCCCCAACTGCTCGTCGACGGCGCGCGACAACGTGCCGAGCTTGCCCGTCTCGAGGGCGACAATTTGTGTGAACCGTTCGGCGATGCGACCGCTCATCGATCGTTTTCCTGGGCAGGCGGGGTACCCGCGCGACCATTGATCATAGGCCGGGTTCGTTCAGCGGGGCAAGCACGCCGTGAGGAAAAGCTCAAACGACGGGGACGAATGACCGCAGGTTCCGCAGCGCCCCCGCACCGACCGGCCGCGGCGGTCGCGCCAATTTCCTGCTGGCCTCTGCAAACCAGAGAATTAACAGGCTCATCGGTCAAGAGAGCTGCCGGTGGGGCGAGCAAGCGAGCATCGCCAGGGCAGCGCTGGCGCCCCTCCGCACACACACTTTCACAGCTGCAGGCTCGGGTGCGGCGATCGGCTCAAGCGGTGCGTTGTCCGTTGACATCAAAGGGAAAGTGCGAAAGCCCGATGCGATTGCCTTCGGGATCGCGCACATAGATCGTCCACGGACTCTCATACACGACGTCAACGCCGTGGTGGGCCAAGTGAGCCAACCACACCGCCCGATTGGCCCAGGGGATTTCCAGCGCCAAAAGGTGGAGGCCGGGCTGCGGCGAGCGCCACTCGGCGGGCACAGGTTCGCCGCCACAGGTCTCCAGCGCCAAGACGCTCGCTCCCAGGCGCAGCCACACCGATCGGTCGGTGCGCCCATCCTCGGCCGGCCAGCGGCGCTCCACGCGCAAGCGCAGGACTTTTTCATAGAACCGCGCCATCGTCGGCAGGTCGCGGCATTGGATAGCCAGGTGGTGAATGCCAAAGGGGGCGATTGCCGGAACGGCCATAATTGCTCCACAGCGCCGATCGCAGGACGGGCGCGAGGGCGGTTATCCCGGAGGCCGCGCTTGGGGTCAAGTCGGCCGCGCCGGCGAATTCGCCGCTGGGGGCGCAACCCGGTCAGTGGGCGGCGGTTGCGTCGCCGCATGGGTCAGGCTAGGCTTGGCCACTGTTCGCGTCGAGCCCCCAAAGGGGTCAACGGAATCCCTCGCCCATGGAAGCCGCAATGAACCAAGTCCCTGGCGTTGATCCCATGACCGCTGCCCCCGCGCAACTTCGCCGGCGTGGGCAGCTTTTTGCGGTGTGGCTGGCCAGCGCGTGGCTGGTCCTGAGCAGCCTTGCCGGCTGCGGCAACGCCGAGTTCGACCAGGTTCGCGGCTATCGCGACTTTCTCAAAACCACGGAACCAGAGCTGCGCACCATGAACCGCGTGCGCGAACAACTGGTTGCGGCGGATGACGTCGATGCCATGCTGGGGCTCTTTCAAGCCGGCCTGCTGCCAGTGGTCCAGCGGCTGCACGACAATGTCGAAGCTCAGAAGACGCCCGAAGGCAAACTGGGCGAGATCCACGGCGAGCTGCGCACGGCGATGGACGACTACACCAAGGCCACCAACGCGCTGGTCGATCGCATCAAAGCGGCCAAGAAAAATGGCAACGACGAGAAGAAGTTGGCCGCTGAGCTTGAGCGGGCCATCCTCGAATGGGGCGCAAAGGACAAGGAGTTTGGCGACCGCATGACCCAGGTCGTGAGCGACCTCAACGCCTACCTGGACAAATTGGTGCGCTCCTAAGGGCCTTGTCAAACCGAGTCGATTTTTCTCGGGTCCAATTGCCGGCTGTGCTGATCACGCAGGCGAGGCCCCTGCCGGCTCGCGCGCCAATGACTTCCGCGGTGGTCACGGCACGGCAAACCGACAGCAGTCTGAGCTGCTGCAATTGGCTATCGGGATCAACGGACGTGCAGAGCTGAGCGCCTAGCGGCGGCGGCGGCGGCGGCGGCGATTGCCCGCGCTGCCAGCCGCATCGCCCGTGTCGTCGCCTTCCTCGCCTTCAACAGCGCCATCCACCGGCTGCTCTGGGGCGATCAGCAGCTTGCGCCGCTCCTGCGGCCCCACGGCCTGGGCCACAACGCCAGCGCTGCGGCCGATTTGGTGGGTCAGGAAGCGCAAATCCCCTTGGCCAATCGGACCAACGCTGATGGCTTTGCCCAACTGCAGGGCCTTGCGCACCAGCTCGGCGGCGACCTTGTCGAGCCCTTCCGGTCGACGGCGGCGAAATCCCTCCGCGTCCAGGGAAAGCCGGGTGCGCTTGAGAGCGAGCTTGTTGACGGCCTTGTTGAGGATGAACTGCGTCGACTCCAGCACCCGCGTGTCGCCAGCGGGCTGCAGCAGAGGGCTGACATTCTGCAGGCGCACGACGATCTGGTCCTCTTCTACGCCGACCTCGATCTGCGGCACGCCGGCGCCGAGCAGTTCAAAGATCTGCTGGGCGGTGGTGCGGGCGATGTCGATTTTTTCTTCCAGCGAGACGTGCAGGCGAAGTCCGCCTCCGTCCTCATCATCGCCGTCCGCGGCGCTGGCGGTGTCCATCTCTGGGGCCTGGGGTTCAGCGGTCATGGCGCACTCCAAAGTCACGGTCGGCGCGAGGCCGAAGGGGCCTATAAAATTCAGGCGTTAAGCCGGCTTGCCCGCGGGCACGTCCGAGCGCTGCATCACCACGGTCTGTAGCACCGACAGCGCCGTGTTGGCCAGGATGTAGAGGGTCAGGCCTGAAGGCAAGCCCAGCATCATCAGCGTGAACAGCACCGGCATGAAGTAGAGCATCATCTTTTGCTGGGCCGGATCGGCGCCCGCCGCCTGAGGCGTGAGCTTCTGCTGCAGGAACATCACCACGCCCAGCACCAGCGGCAGGACATAGTACGGGTCTTTCTGGGTCATGTCGCCGATCCAGCCAAAGAGCGGCTGATTGTACAGCGAGACGGAGGCGTTGATCGCCCGATAAAGCGCAATATACACCGGCATCTGCAACAACAGCGGCAGGCAACCGCCCACCGGATTGACGTTGTGCTGGCGGTACAGGTCAAAGGTCGCCTTGTTGATCTCCTGCGGATCGACGGCCTTGCCGAGCTTCTTGGCCTTTTCCTCCATGTCTGCGCGGAGTTTGTCGAGCTCTGGCTTGAGCTGGCTCATCTTCTTCATCGAGCGCATCGACTTCATCGTCACCGGCCACAGCAGGGCCTTGACGAGCAGGGTCAGCAACAGGATCGCCACGGGCCAGCTGCCGGAGACGTCGTGGCCCTTGCGCAGCACCCACAGCATCGGCAAGGCAATCGAGCCAAACCAGCCAAAATCAATACTTTCTACCAGGCCGCGGCCGGCGGGCTTGAGCTGCTCGACATCTTTGGGGCCGGTGTAGAGCTCCCACAGCCAAGTGTGCATGTGGGCGGGCTTGTCCTTTTCTGAGCACGCGGGGCGTTGGAGAACGCTGGCCAACTCGGCCGGCACGCAGCCGCCTGGGGCCATCGGCAGCGTCTCGCGGGCCAAAGCCAGCCGCGCCATCACCACGCCGTTGGGCAGGGACATCAGGGTGGCGTCGTTTTCCTTGGCAAAGCCCTCCACGGGAGCGGACGCCATGAGAAAGTAGCGCGACTCAACCCCCAGCCACTCCGGCAGAGCCAGGCGCGATCGCTCAGCTTTTTCGGTCGTGGCCAGAGCGTTGGCGTCAAAACGGATGGTCTCTTCGCCCGTGTGCATCGCCGCGCCCTTGAGGTCCGGCGGGGCAGCGAACATGGACAGCAGGCCACCGCTTTCGGTCCCGGGCGGCTGAAAGGCGGTGATATCATGAGTGAGCCCGACCACCGCCGGGGCATTGCCGACATTGACCGCGCTCACCTGGAGCTTGATGAGATAGGGCTGATCGGCCGGGCCCAGCGAGTAGCGCTTGATGAGGTACAGCGGGCTGGCGTAGCGCTGCGGATCTGGCCAGGCCAGCACCACGGCGGCGGGGTTTTTTTCGACCACGCCCCAGCGGGTCTCGCGCTTGGCCAGATCGCCCAGGCGGGCCGCCGCGATCTGACCGCTGGTCCGCTCGGTGACGGGCTGATCGCCGGTGTCGATGCGGTCAAAAAACTCGCGGAAGGGGTCCCACTGGGCGTCCCAGGTGCCCACCAGATCCAGCGGCCCGGCGGCAAATTTGCCCGCTGCCCAATCCGGCATCCCCGCAGGTGGGGTGGCCGCCGGCATGGAGAACTGCTTGTCCAGCAATCGGATTTTGGCAATACCGCCAAAGCACGGCGAGACGTGCCACTCGACCTTGGCCGAAGCAAGGGTGGCGTTGTCCGTCCCGGGGCGGCACCGCGCTGGGATCGCCGCGGGTGCTGGCGCTTTTGCCGCAGCGTCCGTTGGCGCCACCGGAGCAACAGCCGGGGTGGCTGGAGCAGCCGGTGCTGCGGCCACCGGAGTGGCGGCTGCGGCGTCGCCAGCAGGCGTCGGGGCCGCGTCGATCGCCAGGGCGGCCGCCGGGGCAGCCAGGGCCAGCGCGAGGCCCCCGGCCAGCGGAGTCTTGGCCGATCGCACGGCCCGCGACAGCGCTTGCTTGACGGCCAGATGTGCATTTACCATCATGATTTCTCAATCTCCTGGGACGCAGCCGCAACCGCCTCTGCGGCGGGCTCAAGGCGGGCATGGGGTCCGGGGCGCGGCCAATCCAGGCCTCCCCGGCTCAGCGGCTGGCAGCGCAGCAAGCGCCAGGTCGTCAGGGCCAGGGCCACCGGCGGCCGGTGCTGGGCCAGCGCCAACACCGCGTAATGCGAGCAACTCGGATGAAAGCGGCACGCAGGCGGCAGCCAACGCGACACAAAGCGGCGGTAGGCCAGCACGGGCAGCAGCAGCAGCCAAGCGATCGGCCTCTGCAGGGGCCCTGGAAGGCGCTGCAGGCCATGCTCGGCCTCGATACAGCCTCTTGCGCGGGCGAGGCGTTGGCTCGGGCCCAAGGGAGCCGCAGGCGAAGGAAGCGCCGACTCGATCATGGGGCCTCCCCTGCGGTCCTTGCGACGGGGGCCGTCAAGCGCATCCGACTCAAAAGCTCAGCCATTTCGCCAGAAACGTCGGCCAGCACAGCGCCGGGCCAGGGCAACTTGGCGATCACGACCACATCGCAGCCGCCCTTGAGCCGACCGCGCAAGCCGCGAAAAGCTTCGCGCAGCAAGCGGCGGAGCCTCGCCCGCTGAGGCGAATTGCCTACCCCTTTGCTGACGGAGAGCCCCAAGCGACTCGGCAGAACAGGCGTCCCTCCCGACTGCGGCCCTGCTGGAACGCGGCGAGGTGAGGCGATCAACTGCACGTGGTCGCCGCGCAAACGCCTGCCCGCGCGCAATGCGGCAGTGAATTCGCGTTTGGCAACCAAGCGATGAGCGCCGCCAAACCGACCGATAGCCGGCGGGGCCGCGGCGGGCGCAGTCTGGCGAGCGGCACTGGCCGAAAGTTCAGACAACGGCGCAACCTTTTTCCGGAACTCCCACAAGGGCCGCAATGGGCGAATGCCGGCCTTCGCTGTGGCGGTTCCGGAGACCAGCGATGCCTGGGGCTGGGGAGAGACCCGAGCTGCGCCGCGATGGTAGCCCAGTGCGAACCACCGGTTGGCAAAGGGCCAGCGCTCGGCGGCGAGCCCTGGGTGGTCCTGGAGCAGCGGCCTGGGTCATCGAATGCGAGCGGCAGAATCGCGCAACTGACCCGCCATGGCCCGTGCTGCGCCGCGTTGGCGTGCAGGCCGCTGCTGGGCGACCCCTTGGGCCGTTGCGTTCGGCGAAAGCCAATGCCCGCCCGGCAGCCTTAGCGGCTGGAAACGCTCAGTTTCGCCCGGCCTTTGGCGCGGCGGCGGTTGATGACGGCGCGGCCGTTCTTGGTGGCCATGCGGGCCCGAAAGCCGTGGGTGCGCAAGCGGGAGACGGTGCTGTGGTTGCTGAGTCCTTTCTTCACGGCGAGTTCCTCAAAAATAGGGCGGGCAGGGGGCCAGCGCGGGGCCCAAGAGTGTAGAGACACTTCGGCTAAAGATCAAGCAGCAGAGCGGGTCCAGGGCGAGAATCCACAGCCCAGGTATCCCTTCCGGCGGCGGTGGAGGCTAGGTTCTTGGCCCAGTGACTGCGCTGAGAGGGCCACAGCGCGCGGAGCCGGTGCGCTTGCGGTGTACCCCTTCGCGGATTCGCCTCGGCTGATTCTCCAGCACGTCCTTCGCAGCAGCGCGGTCCAGGCCGCCAGGTATTGCCTCCCGACCCCGGGATTGGAGCCGCGCCGGCCGCGGCGGAGAGCAAGCGGCGGCGCAATCTCCAGACGAGCCAAGAGCAAGACAATCGGCAAGTTGACAATAATCGCATGGATCTCAACAACTTCTACAACAGCGCCCGTGCGATCGACAGGCCGCTGCGCCCTGGGCTCGCCGACAGGAGCGGACAAAAACTGTCCAATCCTGGGTACCTGCATGACCGCCGCAGCCCAGCGGCCCAGACCACACCGACTATTCATTCTTATTTACAAATGGTTAAGCATACTCTTACCAAACTCGCGGGGTTGCTAGTCTGGCCGACAGAGTCCGCTCCGCGACAGGTGAAGGTTGGCGCACAGCCCTCCGCAGTTTCCGACGCAGACGCGTGGTGTTGTGTCGCCCTGGCGCCTCCAATTCACTTTTGACCAGGTCCCGCCCTGTGCACACACTCGCGCAACCAGCTGGAATCTCATGTTGAAGCCAACAAATCACCTTCCCCCCTTGTGCCCTGCTTGGCGCCGCTGTACCTCTGACTTCGCAACGGCTCAAGCGGTCCTCCGCGGGCGCCAACTCCCCTCTCCAGGCCTCCATGCAGCGGCAGCGCTCCAGGCAGCGCCTCCGGACCGCAGCGCAGGTCCACTCTTTTGCTGGCTTGGACCAGCTTTGCCGAAGCGGTTGACCGCCGCCTGGATGCCATGACGCCTGCCCTGCCCACGATCGCGCCGTTTCCGCAAGCCGAGCTCCCTGGGCAAACTGTGGATTTTTTCGCCGAAATGCCGCGCCCAGACGGGCCGCATCTGGGGGATCGTCGCGCCCCAACGGCCCCCGTGGCGCCTGAGGCTGGCGAGGCACCGAGCGCGGACCTGTGGCAACAAGTGCTTCGCACCTTGCGCCAGGGCACCAGCCGCGCCGTCGTCGATGCCTGGCTTGATCCCGTGTACATCTCGGCAATTCAACCTGACTGCGTCGTGCTTGGCGTACCCGACGAACAACTCGCCGAGTTCGTCAACAGCCACTATCGCCAGGCGATTGGCGAAGCCCTGCGCCAGAGTCTGGGCCGAGAAGTGCAGGTCGAACTGCGCGTAGAGCCGACCCGCCTCAACACCGCGCACCACAACCACACCAACCTCACCGGCCTGCCCAATGCTTCCGCCGCCCGGCCGCAACTGGCGGCGCCGCAGCAAACGGACCTGCTGACTTATGAGCCGCCACAGCTGCGGCAAAGTCAGCGCATCTCAGGTGCTTATCTGTCTGTCCAAGGCCAGGCTGCTTTGGCCTTTGACGAATTCGCCGATGCAGATGACCGCACCTGGCAGGATCTGACGCCGCGCCTGACCTTTGACTCGTTCGTCATCGGCACAGCCAATGAGCTGGCGGCTTCAGCTGCGTTGGCGGTGGCGGACAATCCGGGCCGCATCTACAACCCCCTGTTTATTCACGGCGGCGTCGGCTTGGGCAAGACCCACCTGCTGCACGCGATCGGCCACCACGCCCGCATGCGCAACGGCCAGCTCAAGGTGCGCTATGCCGCGGCTGAGACGTATATCGACGACACGATGAGCGCTTGGCGTTCGCGCGACGGTTCAGCCCGCGCGGAAGTCAAGGCGCTGTATCGCCACAACGTCGATCTGCTGTTGGTCGATGACGTGCAGTTCCTTCAGGGCAAGCCGCAGATCCAAGACGAGTTCTTTCACCTTTTCAACGGTCTTCATCAAGCCGGCAAGCAGATCGTGCTCTCGTGCGATCGCTTTCCCAGTGAGCTCCAGGAATTTCACGACCGCCTGCGATCGCGCTTTGAGTGGGGCTTGGTCGCCGAGCTGACCCCGCCGGACCGCGAGCTGCGCCTGGGGATTTTGCACCGCAAGGCCCAAGAGATGGGCATGGCGCTGCCGCACGACACCGCGCTGTACCTGGCAGATCACTTACGCAATAATGTCCGCGAACTAGAAGGGGCACTCACCAAGCTGTCGGCCCACGCCCGCATCGGCAAGCGCGGCATCGACCTGCAGCTGGCCCGATCGGTGCTGGGGCCCGTGATCGAGCTACCCAGCCGCAATTTGACGACGGAAGTGATCCAGCGCGTCACAGCGCAGCATTTTGGCCTCAAGCTCACCGATCTGAAGGGCCAAAAGCGCCACCGGTCCGTAGTGGTGCCGCGAATGATCGCTATGTTCCTGACCCGCAAGCACACTTCTCTTTCCTTCCCCGATATTGGCCGGGCTTTTGGCGGGCGCGATCACTCCACTGCCATCCACGCCTGCCAAAAGATCGAGTGGCAGATCACCTCGGACGCTGAGATTCAGGCGGCGGTCCAGGCGGTCGAGACCGCGCTCGGCAAGTAGTCCAACGCAATAGGCAATCAGCGGAAATAGATTTCCGCTTGTCGCTTTGCTTGCTGGGTGGATTGCGAGTTCGCGGCCTTAGGGGCCGACTCACCGCAGCGGCGGAGGTGAATCCGCTATTGCCGCTGATCGCCATAAGCGAACCGCAGCGGGCCCAGCGTCTTGGCCGCGCCGAGACGCACGGGCCGCTCCGCGTCGGCCCAGCAGATTAGTATGTCCAGAGAAACAGTGTTGTTCGGCGGCGGGCGGTTGGCGATTGTCACGAGTTTGTGTAACGATAGCGATCCCCGCCGCTGCCATTCGCGCAGCGCGCAACTCGCCCGGGCGCCAGCGCCTCGCCCATTTTAGACGCACCTGGAGGGATTTCGAACCCATGAAACTGTACTCTCGCACGACCTTGATCACCTTGGCCCTGTCCCTTGCCGTCGGCGCTGCCGGCTGCTCCAAGGACCCCACCAAGGACGTCCCCGCGGCCAAGGTCGAAGAGCCCAAGAAAGAAGAGCCCAAGGCCGAGCCCGTCGCGGCTCCCGAGGCCGCTTCGCCGGTCGCCGCCCCCGCCGCCGCTTCGCCGGTGGCTGCCCCTGAGGCCGCCAAGCCCGCCGCTGCGGCCCTGACTTTCCCGGGTGTGGCCCTCACCGGCAGCATCCAGGCGGTCGGCTCCAAGGTCACCGGCGCCCACACCCTGAACTTCAAAGAGTGGAAGGGTGCGGTCGAACTCAAGGACGGCAAGCCGGAAGGCGGCAAGCTCGAGTTTGAGATCCAGGTCGGCTCGCTGGAAGAAGTGGTGGAGAAGCGCTCGGAGTGGGTCGACAAGTTCGAAGGCCATATGAAGAGCGAGGATTTCTTTGATGTCGCCAAGTTCGCCACTGCGACCTTTGTGGCCAGCGAGATCAAGGCCGGCGGCGACGCTGCGGTGGCCGGCTCGACCCACACCATCAAGGGCAACCTGACCCTGCGCGGCGCGACCAAGGAAGTGACCTTTGCCGCCACGATCGCGGTCGCCGGCAAGGATGTCACCGCCAAGAGCGAGTTCAAGATCAACCGCAAGGATTTCGGCATCGTCTACGCCGGCAAAGCCGACGATCTGATCCGCGACGACGTCGCCATCAAGATCGACGTCAAGGCGACCCTGCCGTAAGCCTGTGACCCTGCTTTGACCAGGGGAGCGGAGAGCCCAGGCTCAATCGGTCCTCCGGCAAGCGAAGCGGCGCGGCCAGAGAGCACCGACTCTGGCTAGGCGCTCCGTCTCAGCCGGGCCTGCTGCGGATCAGCGATCTGCAGCAGGCCCGGCTGAGTGCTTTTTGAGCCGCAGAATCTGGCGCTCCCTCCTCAAGTGCAGAGAGGATGTAAGGAACGGCGGATCACGACCATCGATGGTCGACAAAACTCGTCTTTTCAACAGCTGCCCTCTCAAGTCCAAACAATCTTTGCAGACTCAAAGCCGATTCTTTGGCCCAGGCCGAATAACCGCCCGGCGTGTGGACATTCAACACGGCCCTCGCGGATCCGCCGCGTCGTCGAGGTTGATCTAAGCGGCAGCCGCGTTGCCGCAAGCGCCCTTGACCGCTATGCTGCCGCGCTCCAAGCGCCCCCAGTTTGCCGGGGCCCAGGAATGAACCATGACCGCAGACGTGAATTCCCCTGCCTCTAAAGGACCTTCGCGCTGGCTGGTCTTGGGCCTGGCTGCGCTCGTCCTGATCGGCGATCTGTGGTCCAAGGCCTGGGCAGAGAAGAATCTGGCCAGCCCGACGCATCCGATCGTAGCGCTGCGCGATCAGCACACCACCCCGGCAGCAGCCCTGCGCGCAGCGGGCGTGGACGATGCAGCCTTGGCCGGCGCCGAGAACCACGGCGCGCTGGCGCGCCTGCGCAAGCTGACCCTTCTGCCAGACCAGATCATCGCCCCAGAGCATGTGGGCCAAGACATCGTGCTGACGAGCGGTATCGGCATGCCCGCGCCGCGCCGGTTGCGCCTGAGCCGCGACCATCTGGGCAAGCCGTTGGCGCAGGTGGTGAGCGACAGCTGGTGGCGCACCGACCGGGCCCAGGTCGCGCAACTGCTCAGCACGGCAGGCTGGCAAGCGAGCTTTCGGCCCTTTGACCCCAGCGAGCCCTGGCAGGCGGAAGACGCCGGGGTCGCCCTGCTCGACCGCGACATCCCGCTCATCCAGGACAATCTGCGCTTTGTCTATGCCGAAAACAAAGGAGCGGCCTGGAGTTTTCTAGAGAGTGCTCCCACAGCGGTGCGCGTCGCCCTGTTCGCCACCATCTCGAGCCTGGCCTCCTTGGCGATGATCTTCTGGCTCTGGCGCGGTCTGTCGACTTCGGCGCTGATGGCCTGGGCGGTCGCGGCGATTCTAGGCGGCGCGCTGGGCAACTTGGTCGATCGCCTCCACTATTCTGTCGTCATCGATTTCATCTACATGTACGTGGTCATCGACGGCAAGACCCACGGCTGGCCGGTCTACAATGTGGCCGACATCGGCATCTCGGTCGGCGTGGTGCTGATCGCCCTGGATTCCCTGCGCGGCCAACCCTCCAAGGGCTCGCAGACCGCCGCCAGCGCCCCCAACCCCGACGCCGCGGCCTGAATCCACCTGCCCCCGCCGCCAAGGAGCCCGAAGCCCACCATGCATCCTTCCTTTGATCTGGGCCTGACCACCTTGCCCGCGTACTTCACCTTCTTGATGGTGGGGTTCACGCTGGCGATCCTGTGGGTCCATAAAGAAGGCGAGCGCCGGGGCATGGATGGCAATACTTTACTGGATCTAGGTCTATTGATGCTCGCCTGCGGCCTCCTGGGATCGCGGGCCCTGCACATCGTCGCCGACGGCCAATTCTGGGACTACGTCCACCTTTGCACCGATCCCGCTCAAGTGCCTGCGCTGTCCCTGGGCCGGGGGCTCAAGTGCGCCGCCGATGCCCAATGCCTGCAAGCCGGCCTGGGCGACACCTGCGAGCTGAGCAGCGGCCTGTGCCGGCAGAGCCAGGACTGCCTGCGGGTGTTCAAGATCTGGTACGGCGGCTATGCCTATTACGGCGGCTTTCTCCTGGCGGTGCCCACCGGCATCTGGTTTCTCCACCGCCGGCGTATGTCAGTGTGGAAGGTCGCGGATCTCGCGGCATTTGGCATTTCTCTGGGCCTGGTCTTTGGCCGGGCCGGCTGCCTCCTGGCCGGTTGTTGCTACGGCGCCCCGACCGAATCGCCCCTAGGCCTCAGCTTTCCGCGCCACTCCCCGGCTTGGGACAAGCACCTCGCCGAACACCGCATCAGCGAGCTGGCCGGCGCCTCGCTCCCCGTGCACGCCACGCAACTCTACGAGGCGGTCGCAGCCGGGCTCATCTGCCTGTGGACCTGGCAGCGCTACCGCCGCGGGCTCGCCTATGACGGCCAGAACTTCTTTCACTTTATGTTCCTCTACGCGGCCTTTCGCTTCGCCGTGGAATACTTGCGCGCCGACGATCGCGGCCTGTGGCTGGGCGGCCTGCTGTCCACCTCACAGCTCATCAGCCTTCCGTTGCTGCTCTGGGCCGGATGGGTGCTGGCGCGCCGCCGACCGTGGCCCGCGTTGACGGCCAAAGCGCCTGTAGGCCCCGCCGCGTAGCGTTGCCAGCCGTCCCGTCCGCCCTATCGCGCCGCCTTGCCGCGGCTAGCGCGCCAAAGGTTGCCCATGTCCGATGCCTCCCTCTCTCCCCAAGCCGATCCCGCCGAGCCGATCCCGGAGGCCGCCTGGACTTTGGCCCGCCAAGGCAAGCTGCCGCGCCACCTGGCGATGATCATGGACGGCAATGGCCGCTGGGCCCAGCGCCGCGGTCTGCCCCGCAGCGAAGGTCACCGCGCCGGGGCCGCGACCGTGCGGGTGATGACGCGCATGGCCCGGCGCCTGGGCATAGAAACCCTTACGCTGTATGCGTTTTCTGAGCAGAACTGGAGCCGGCCCGCCAGCGAGGTCCAGGCCCTGCTGACGCTACTGGTGGAATACCTGGCGTCGGAGCTGTCAGAGCTGCACAGCTCGCAGATCCGCCTTGTCGCGGTGGGCAACGTGGCGCGCATGCCCCTGCCGGTGCGCATGGCCCTGCAAAAAGTTGTAGACGCCACCCGCAATTACCGCGGGATGACCTTGGCGCTCTGCCTCTCTTACGGCGGCCGCGAGGACCTCATCCAGGCCGCACAGCACCTGGCCACCCAAGTCGCCGCGGGCAAGCTGCGCGCCGATGCCATTGACGAAGCGGCCGTTTCTGCCGCCCTGTGGACCGCTCCGCTGCGCCAGCCACCGGACCTGGTCATCCGCACCTCCGGCGAGCAGCGACTCAGCAATTTCCTCTTGTGGGACGCAGCTTACGCCGAACTCATCTTCAGCGACCGCGACTGGCCCGATTTTGCCGAGGCCGAGTTGACCGCGTGCCTTCTGGACTACGCCAAGCGCGATCGGCGTTTTGGCGGGGTCGCCGCGTCCGCCGCGCCGTAGCGATTGGCCCACCAAGCGCAGCTTGCCTCCAGGACTTGGCCTGGGCTTTGCAGCCGCCTTTCTCCCGATCCCGCAGTTGGAACTGCGCCCATCCTGCCCTGTGGCGCTTGCCAGCCCTGCCTCGCCTTGTCAAACTCGCCCGCGACCATCTCGGGCACCTTGACCGCGCCGAAGGGAGAGACCGTGCTACAGCGCATCCTGACCGGACTGGTACTTGCGCCGTTGCTCGTGGCGCTGGTGCTCTGGGGCCCCAAGCCGGCGATGCTGGCGGTGTTGGTCGCCGCCGCAGCCATCGCCGCCGATGAACTCGTGCGGATGTTTCCCGATATCCGCCCGCGCGATCGCGGCTTGGTCGCGCTCCTGGCGGCGGCGATTGCCGCAGCGCCCCTGATCGGCCCCGCGGCCTTGGCGCTGACCTTGGCCGTGGCGATGTGCACCTGGCTGCTCGCCTGCTTGGTCGATCCCGGCAGCGTAGAAAAGGCCGCGCAACGCGGCGCGCTTGGCGCCTTGGCTCTGGCCTACGTAGCGCTGCTAATTGCCATGCTCGTCGCGCTGTTCCAGCTGCCAGCCCAAGCACCGGGGGCGCCGTTTGACAGCGGCCGCGGCGGTCTGCTCGGCCTCTTTGTCATGGTCTTCATGGGCGACACCGGCGCCTACTTTGCCGGCCGCGCTCTGGGCCGCCACAAGCTCTATGCGCTTGTCAGCCCTAAGAAAACTGTCGAAGGCGGCGTCGGCGGCCTGCTGGCGTCGATCGGCGGCGGCGCGATCCTCTCGACTTGGTTGCTCCCCAGCGTACCCCTGGTCCACGGCCTCATCTTGGGCGCCGCCTGCGGCGTTTTTGGCCAAGTCGGCGATTTTGCAGAAAGTCTCTTCAAGCGCGCCACCGGCACCAAGGACAGCGGCAACCTGCTCCCCGGCCATGGAGGCCTGCTCGATCGCGTCGATGGCGTGCTTTTTGCCGGCCCCATCCTGCTCGCATACCTCGTTTGGAGCGGCAACGGCTCGTGGTAGCGTGGTCTGAGGTCCACTGGCGCTGGCAAGGGCGCATGGCGATGGACCAGGCAATTGCCCAGAATCTTATAGACATCTCCGCCGTGCAGGCCGGAGCTCCGTCGCGCGCCTTGGCCTTTGAGCCGCTGGCCCCCGCCGTGACCCTGGGCAAGCGCGCGCGCACGCCAGCGGGCCGCGAAGAGCTGGCGCCCACCTTGGCCTTGGCGGCGCTGCGCGGCTGGCCGACGCTGGACGTCGAGCGCGGCGGCCTGGCGACCCTGCACCTGCCCGGCCAACTGGTGATCCTGCTGGCCGTGCGGCTGGCGGCGACATCGCTGAGGCCTTTGGTCGCGGAATTGCTTGAGGCTGCGGCGGCTACGGCTCGCGACCGCGGCTGCATCTGCCAGATCGACTGCAGCGACGACGTGGGCGTTTGGAGCCAGGGAGCTAAGCTCGCCTCGATCGGCCTGTCTCACCAGCACGGGGTGGCCGGCCACGGCCTCGCCCTGAATGCGGCGATCGACACGCGCCTCAGCAGCGGCTTGACCCTCTGCGGCCACCGCGACGCCCACACCGCCAGCGTTTGCCCCCCGGACTGCGAGCGCCCGCCACAGCTCAGCGAATTTGCCGCTCAGCTGTTCCTGCAGCTCCTGACCCGCCAGACGCCCTGAGCGCCGCCACCGCATGCGCCGTCGCCCAGCGCTGCGCAGTTTCGCGTCGGTCGCTCAAGCGATTCTTGCCTTCCCAACCTTGCTTTGTTAGGGTGCAGTATGGAGGGCCCGACTCGTTCCAAGCGGACGGGGCGGCCTTTTTGGCCGGTCTGATCCACCGGTCGTGTTGGTGATTCTGCTCCGCAATGGGCAGGATCGACGGGAATCAACGGGTTGCGAGCCTCCCCCAAGGCCGCCAATCCAGCTGTCCTTCCCCAGGTCGGCCGCGATTCCCGCCCCAACTGCCGTCCAAGCGTCGGTCGCGACCCCCTGCGACGCACCCTGTATCCCGAGGCCTGAATTCTCCCGCAGGCCTCGGACCCAGCAACCGCCTCCCTCCGATCGCGTGGCTTGGCCACCGCGCGCGTCGAGCGGGGATCTAGGCGGAGTCTGGCTGAGGCCCGAGGCAACAAGGCCGATACGAAGGAGCTCCCCTGGGACCGACCCTTGCCCAACCGAACGCCACCCGGCTGCCAGAAGCAGCGCTGACCCCAGCGCCTTTTCCGGCACCGTCTACCGGTTCGGCCAAGAGATCGCCCCCAGGGCCCGTCGTTGAGAGGATGATGATGCACAACCAGCATCTTGCCCGAACTGTGTGGTGTGCTCTCCGTCACGAGCACGCGCTTCGGTCCAGCCTGATGGGGCCCCCGCGGGGTCTATTGGGGCGCCGCGGGCTTCACCTTTGGGCGTGGCTGCCTCTCCTTGCCGCCCTGATGGTGAGCGCTTGCGCGCCGCAGCAGGAGCCCACAGCCGCCGATCCGCGCAGCGATGTGCTGGATGCCGCCGGAGTGGATGCGGAATTTGGCGTACAGGCCTTTGCGCTCACCACGCCGACGCTGACCCTGGTCACGCCGGTTCCGGGCACCGCGCTGCCGGTGGGGGCCGCAGGAGCCAAAACTAGCGTCGATGTCACCTACACGGTTGCCAACTACGCACTCGGCCAAGTGCGCTGCTACACCGACGGCACGTTTGTGGGGCTTGGCACCGCCACGACGTACAAATTCATCAATCTGGGCAAGGGCCTGCACACCCTGAGCTGCGTGCTCGCCGCCAACACCGGTACAGAAGAGACCGCCGCCAGCGCGCGCCTGGTGCTGCAGGTCAAGGTTCTGGAACCCTGCACCAATGCTGGGGATTGCAATGACAGCAACGCCTGTTCGCAGGACGCCTGCGTGGACGGCCAGTGCGTGTTTGCCGCGGTGCCCAACTGCTGCGGTTCCAAGTTTGATTGCAGCGCGGGCGAGACCTGCCTGAATCCCAACACCGCCAATTCGCAGTGCACCGCCTGCACCGGCAACGCAGACTGCAACGACAACGAGTCCTGCACCACCGACAAGTGCGACCTCACGGGCGCCAAGGGCGTGTGCAGCAACACCAAGTCCGACAAAGAGTGCTGCAGCAAGGCCGGCGATCTGTGCGACGACGGCAAGGCCTGCACGGTGGACAAATGCGATACCGCCAAGGGGCAGTGCACCCACGTCAAGCCCGACGGCGTCTGCTGCAGCGACAGCGACTGCGTGTTGACCGATCCGTGCTTGGTGGCCTCTTGCGTGGACAACGAGTGCCGCACGGGCCCGGACAAGTTCAAGCCGGAGTGCTGCTCGGACACGTTCATGCCCGACTGCGACGACAAGAACTATTGCACGATCGACGCATGTGACGTGATCCAATCGGGCGGCTGGAAATCGTGCTCGCACAAGCAGGACGAAAGCAAGCCCGGCTGCTGCAACATCGGCAACGGCGCCGCCAATGACCAGTGCGACGACGGCCAGCCCTGCACGTGGGACTATTGCAACGAATACAAGTGCGTCAACATCAAGACCGCGGAATGCTGCGAGACCACGCTCGATTGCGACGACAACAACCCCTGCACCGCAGACAAGTGCACCATCCTCTCTGGCGACAAGGCCGGCACCTGCTCCAAGACCAAGGTCGACGGCTGCTGCATCTCCGTCGCGGACTGCCAGGACAACAAGTTCTGCACAATTGACTCATGTAATTACTCAGCTTTTAGCTGCAAGAATGACAAGCCGGACCCGTCCTGCTGCGACACCGACGAAGAGTGCAACGACGGCAAGTTCTGCACCGTCAAAGTGTGCGTGAACCACCAGTGCCTCTTTGGCCCCGATAAGTTCAAGCCGGGCTGCTGCGACAGCAATGCCGACTGCAATGACGGCAAGGCCTGCACGATCGACACCTGCGAGACGGCGTCGCACCAGTGCATGTACGCGAGCAACGGCGACCCGACCTGCTGCAACGGCCCAGAGGACTGCGACGACAACGACTGCACAACCGTGGATTACTGCGACGGTTTCAACAAGTGCAAGCACGGTCCGGCGCCGGACAAGTGCAAGGCCGACATCGACTGCGACGACGGCAACCCGTGCAGCGCGGACAAGTGCACGGTGGTCAACGGCTGCGGCTCGTGCGAACACGCCGAAGTGCCCGCGGCGCAGTGCTGCCAGGCCGACTACGGCTGCAACGACAATAATCCCTGCACCACAGACACTTGCGACGTAAACACCGGCAAATGCTCCCACGGCACGGTCAGCAACTGCTGCAAAGACGACGTGGACGCTCAGACGGCCTGCAACGACAACAACGCTTGCACCATCGAGTATTGCGTGGGCAACCAGTGCCGCAACACCGTGCCCAAGAACGGTTGCTGCGCCAGCAACGCCGACTGCAACGACGCCGACACCTGCACCAACGACACGTGCGCCAACATCGTCAGCGGCAAGGGCGCCTGCCAATATGCGGCGATTTCCGGCTGCACCGCGGGCTGTGATCCGGGTTGGAGCGCGGACAAGCTGAGCGACGGCAACGTGTGTACGGTCGACCAGTGCGTGCTGGTCAACGGCACCTACAAGGTCTCGCACACGCCGATCCCCAGCTGCTGCATCGACAAATTCGACTGCAATGACAGCCTGCCGTGCACCTACGACTACTGTATTTTCAACGAATGCGTGCACCAGAACAGCGAAGGCGGCGCAACCTTGTGCTGCTCCAAAGAAACGGAAGCGACGGACTGCGGCTACTTGAGCAGCCCCTGCGCGACGGGCCAGTGTGTCGACCAGCCCGACGGCGCCAAGAAGTGCCAGGCGGTGGAGAAGCCGGTCTGCACGGTCAACCTCTCTTATTGCCAGGACTTTGAGGGCACAGGCACCGTCAAGCAGCTGGGTTGGAACCCGACCGACCTCAACGGCAGCGCCTCGACCAACTGGGGCATCTCGACCGACGGCGGCCTGGGGCCCGACAAGTTCGCCCGGCTGACCTGGACGCCGACCAAGAACAACTTCCACACCTGCTTGCAGTCTCCGGTCATTCAGGCCGCGGGCGCCCAAGCGATCACCGTGCAGTTTGACCGCGAGTTCACCCCGGCGCTCGGCGACGCCACCTTGACGATCCGCGGCTCGCTGGACGGCGAAGTGGTCGACTGGAGCAAGTCGGTGATCATCGACGGCCCGCTGACCGCCGCGTCGCAGCTGGGCCCAGACACGCTGTCGATCAAGCTGCCGCCAGAGCTGTCCGGCTCCAACGGCCTGCGCTTGGCCTTCTGCGTCGCCTCTACCAGCACCTTGAACATCGACCAGTTTGCCGTGGACAACGTGTGCATCGCCAAGGGCACCGCGCCCAGCGCCGCCAAGTGCCCGCCCAATCAGACGGTGGGCGTCGGCGCCAAGATCAGCGTGCCGATCAAGGTCACGGACCCCGACGTGGGCGACATCGTCAGCTTCCAGGTGTTGCAGGCGCCCTCCTTCGTCAAGGCCTCGTCTGCGCTGTATTACTGGCTGGACGGCACCTGGAACACCAACGTGACCATGGAGCCCCTGTCTCTGGACGACGTGGGCGATCACGAGGTGGTCATCCGCTACACCGACGGCTTCCTGTTTGGCACCTGCACCTTCAAGGTCACGGTCACCTATTCCGGCGGCTACCTGATCTACAAGCCGACCGAAGTGCCGGCGGCCCAGGCGCAGACGCTCAAGAACGCCCTGGCCAAGAAGGGCCAGTTTGGCCAGATCACCACCGATCTGTCGCTGTACACCGATTTGTCCAAGTTCTACGGCATCTTTGTGCTGTTGGGCGTGTACCCGGACAACCACGTGCTGCTAGAGGGCGAGATCAGCGGGCTCAAGGCCTACCTGTCCGGTGGCGGCAAGCTATACCTGGAAGGTGGCGACACCTTCATGTTTGATAAGCCCACGACTTTGCACCCATTCTTCAAGATCAAGGGTATTCTGGAGAGCTCGCCGGCCGGCGTGACGGGCCCGCTCAAGGGTTCGCATGTCTTTGCCGATCCGAGCACCACCCCGGCGACCTCGTACGCCTTTGGCTACAGCCAGGATTGGACCTTTAACAACCTCAACGACCAGATCGAAGGGCAGATCGGCGTTGCAAAGACCAAAAACATCCTGCGCAATGACGGCGTAGAGAAGTACTGGGTCGCGGTGGGCCACGACAACCCGACCGCCAAGTACCGCACCATCGGCTCGTCTGTGCTGTTCTCTGGCATCGAGGCCCTGGGCGGCGGCACCCAAGATCTGTTCATGGATCGGGTTTTGTCCTTCTGGGCCAACGGCTTTGCCGACTGCACCAAGGACGCCGACTGCAACGACGACAACGCTTGCACCACCGATACGTGCACCGCGGGCGCGTGCGGCTACGCCAACGCCTGCCTCTGCAGCGCCCAGAGCGACGCCAAGTGCGGCGACAGCTTTACCAAGCTCGTGACCAATGGCGGCGGCGCCACCCAGGCCACCGCCAACTACTCTTGCGACAGCGCCAATACCTTCCTGGGCAAAGAGGTGGCGTACAGCTACGTCTCTTCGACCTCCAAGCCGGTCACCTTGACCTTGGCCAATGTCACCAACCCCAAGGCCAAGCTGTTTGTGCTCAAGGCGAGCGCCAAGGGCTGCGATCCGACCGGCTGCATTGCCCAAACCGCGGTCAGCGCGGGCGGCGCCACCGTGACGTTTGCCGCCACGGCCAATGTCCAGTACTTCATCGTGATCGACGTACCGGGCGCCACCGACTCCGCCCAGTTTGACCTGGCAATCGCCTGCGCCGCTGGCGAAGACTGCAAGAACGGCTTGGACGACAACGGCAACGGCAAGATCGACTGTGCCGACAAGACCTCTTGCTGCGGCGACAGCGCCTGCTTGGGCGAGACCTGCAACGGCATCGACGACAATTGCGACGGCACCATTGACGAGGGCTGCGACGACGACGGCGACGGCTGGTGCGACAACGCCATGAACACCGTGGGCAAGCCCCCCGTGTGCCCCAGCGGCACCGGCGACTGCAATGACGCCGACGGCACCATCAGCCCCGGCCAAGCGGAGCTGTGCGGCAACAGCAAGGACGACAACTGCTCCGGCGCGCAGAATGAAGAGAACGCCAGCGGTTGCAGCAACTACTTTACCGACCTGGACGGCGACGCCTTTGGCGCTGGCGGCTCCAAGTGCCTGTGCGCGCCTTCGGGTTCCTTCAAGGCCACCAAGGCCGGCGACTGCAACGACGCCAAGGCCCTGGTCAATCCGCAGGTGCCGGAGAATTGCGCGACCTCGGACGACGACAACTGCAACGGCAACACCAACGACGTCGACGCGGCGGGCTGCAAGAACTTCTACACCGATCTGGATGGCGACCTGTTTGGCACCTCGCCGTTCAAGTGCCAGTGCGTGGCCTCGGGCGTCGTCTCGGCGACCAAACCGGGCGATTGCGTCGACACCAACGCCGGCATCAACCCGTCGGTCGCCGAGATCTGCAACGGCCTGGACGACAACTGCAACGGCACTTCGGACGAGACCTGTGACGACGACGGCGACGGCTACTGCGACGCCAACATCACGTACTCGCCCCAAGCCAGCACCACGGATATCTGCAACAAGGCCGGGGACGGCGGGGTGTTGACCCTCGCTTGCCCGCCGGGCGGCGTGATCAGCGCGATCAAGTACGCTGAATACGGCACCGTGACGGGCTCGTGTCCGTCGTTTACCAAAGGCGGCTGCGACGCGGCCAATGAAATCGCCTACATGTCCGCCCAATGCCTGGGCAAGGCCGTCTGCAACACCAGCAGCTGGCACCTCTCGCTGGGCGATCCGTGCGGCGGTGTGCCCAAGATCATGGGCGTCGTCGCCACCTGCTCCGTGTCGGGCAGCGGACCGCTCGCCGTGTGCCCCAAGGGCGCGGGCGACAGCGATGACACCGATCCTTCGATCAACCCGGCTGGCGCCGAGATCTGTGACGGAAAGGACAACAATTCCAACGGCCAGCTCGACGAGGGCTGCGACGACGACAAGGACGGCTTCTGCGACGCCGGCATGTTCACGCTGGGCAAGCCGACCACCTGTCCTTCGGGCGGCGGCGACTGCGCCGACACCGACCCCAAGATCAACCCTGGCGCGACGGAAGACTGCGCCACGCCGTCGGTGGACGAAAACTGCAACGGGGCATTCAACGATCTGAATGCTCTAGGCTGCACGCCGCTGTTCTTTGACGGCGACCTCGACAAGTGGGGCACCAACGCGTCCAAGTGCCTCTGCGGCGCAATTGGCCAGTACAACGCCATCAACCCCGGCGACTGCAACGACGACAACAAGAGCATCAACCCCGCAGCGACCGAACTGTGCGACGACATCGACAACGACTGCGACAAAGTGGTCGACAACGGCTGCGACGACGACGGCGACGGCTTCTGCGACACCGGCGTGACCTTGATCGGCACGCCAGCGGTGTGCGTCAACGGCAACGGCGACTGCAACGACGCTGACGCCCAGGTCAACCCCGGCAAGGCCGAAGTGTGCGGCGACGGCAAGGACAACAACTGCAACGGAAACTCCAATGACATTGGGGCCATCGGCTGTTCGCAGTTCTACACCGACCAGGACGGCGACACCTACGGCACCGGCACCAAGACCTGTCTGTGCCAGGCCTCCGGCGCCATCTCCGCGACCAATAACGCCGACTGCGCCGACACGGACGCCAGCGTCAACCCCGCAGTGGCCGAGAAGTGCGACGGCAAAGACAACAACTGCAACGGCGTGATCGACGACGGCTGCGACGACGACAAGGACGGCTACTGCGACGCGGCGCTGAGCTTGGTCGGTTCGCCCTCGATCTGCCCCAACGGCGGCGGCGACTGCGACGACAACAGCGCCACGGTCTACAAAGGCAAGACCGCAGAGACCTGCGACGGCAAAGACGACGACTGCAACGGCAGCACCGACAACGGCTGCGACGATGACAAGGACGGTTACTGCGATGCGGGCATGGCGGTGGCCAACCCGGCGCCGGCGATCTGCGCCAAGGGCTCGGGCGACTGCGACGACTTTGACAACACGGTGATGCCGGGCGCCAAGGAAGTGTGCGGCAACAGCAAGGACGACAACTGCAACGGCTCGCAGAATGACGAGAACTCGATCGGCTGCAGCACGCTGTATTACGATGGCGACGGGGATTTGTACGGCCTCGACATCTCCAAGTGCTTCTGCACGGCCACGGGCAAATTCACCGCCAAGCAGAACGGCGACTGCGACGACACCACCAACGCCGTCGCCCCCGGCGTGGGTGAAAAGTGCGACGGCATCGACAACGACTGCGACGGCGAGCTGGACGAAGCGGGCGCGACGGGCTGCAGCACGTACTACTACGACGAAGACAAGGACGGTTACGGCCTGAGCTTGACCAAGTGCTTGTGCGCCGCGGGCTCGCCGTTTACCGCCAGCCAGGCGGGCGACTGCAACGACACCAACGCCCAGATGACCCCGGGCAAGACCGAGAGTTGCGACAACCTGGACAACAACTGCAACACCCAGGTCGACGAAAACTGCAACGCCGACGGCGACAAGTACTGCGCCGCCAGCAAGACGGTGGTGGGCCTGCCCGCGGTGTGTCCGCTCGGCGGCGGCGACTGCAATGACACCGTGACCGCGATCAACCCGTCGGCCAATGAGGTCTGCAACGACAAGGACGACAACTGCAACGGCAGCACCGACGAGGGCTGCGACAACGACGGCGACGGCTACTGCGATTCCAACATGACCACGGTCGCCAACAACACCCAGACGGCGATCGACGACAAGTTTGAGGCCGGCGCCAGCGGTTGGAGCGTTTCGACCACCACCAGCTGCGGGACCATCGGCAAGATCCTCGGCGGCGTCAACACCTTTGGCGCGGGGGCCAAGACCTCCAAGACCGTCAGCGTGAACAGCCACAAGCTCATCACCATCGAATTCGACTTCATCAAGATCGACAGCTGGGACGGAGAGAGCGGCCAACTGTGGCTCGACGGCAATTTGGTGTGGAGCAAGGCGTATACCTACAGCACGGGCACGCAAGTGTGCGGCTCGGCCGGCGGCTGGAACGAACTGAGCGATCACATCAAGCTGACGGTGCCGCACACCGCCGCGACGGCGAAGATCGAATTCACCACGACCCTGGACCAGGCCCCGGACGACGAGAGCTGGGGCGTGGACAACGTGCTCGTGACCGTGGCTTCGGACTACCCGGCGACCTGCCCCAAGGGCGCGGCCGACTGCAACGACACCGACGCGGCGATCAACCCGGGCGCCAAAGAGGTGTGCAGCAACACCGTGGACGAGAACTGCTCGGGCAGCACCAATGACCCCAACGCCTTGGGTTGCAAGACCTACTACGTCGACTTTGACGGCGACGGCTACGGCAAGGGCGGCACGGCGTTCCAGAAGGTGCTGATCAACGAGTTCCGCCGCTCGGGCAACTTCACCAACGACGAGTACATCGAGCTGCTGGTCACGACCGATCTGCTGGCGAGCGACGTAGACGCCCTGTACTTTGGCGACTCGAGCAGCACGGGCGCGGCCAAATTCAGCGCTTACCGCACCAAGCTGGCGGCGTTGGGCCTGACCCAAATCAAGGCGGGTACGCTCATCACCATCGGCGGCAGCACGCTGACAGAAGACCTGACGTACAACCCCGCGGGCGGCGATTGGAATTTGACGTTGCTCCTGGGCAGCGCCAACGTCACCGTCACCACCGCAGGCGGCGACTTTGCCGCGGATGACGTGGTGTGGGTCGACAACAGCAACACCGGCACCACCTCGATCGACGCGATCCGCTGGGGCGGCGCGACCGGCACGTTGGGCGCGGCGGCCAAGGTCGCCCTGGCGTCGCTGCCGGCCAACGGCACCACCGGCGTGGTGGCCTTTACCAGCGATATCGGCGGCTTGAACCAGCCGTCCAACTACCAGGTCAACGGCACGGCCAGCGTCGGCCAGCCAAACGGCGGCACCAACAGCACTTTTGTGCAGTGGCTGCGCACCACCTCTCTGGGCGGCAACAGCCAGTGCCTCTGCAGCCCCGACAGCACCTACAAGGTCACCACGCCCGGCGACTGCAACGACGCGAATCTCAACGTGTTTGCCGGCGCAACCGAGCTGTGCGACGGCATCGACAACAACTGCAGCGGCGTGGTCGACGAGGGCTGCGACAACGACAGCGACGGCTACTGCGACCTGAACATGATCACGGTTGGCACCCCGCCGCTGTGCCCGTTTGGCGGCGGCGACTGCGACGACACCAAGAGCGCGGTCAACCCCGGCGCGACGGAGAGCTGCAGCGACGGCGTCGACACCAACTGCGACGGCGACCTGAACAGCACCGGCGGCGCGGGCTGCATCGACTTCTTCTACGACGGCGACGGCGACGGCGTGGGCGCCAGCGTCAAGCAGTGCATGTGTTCGGCCAAGGCGCCCTACACCGCCAACATCGGCGGCGACTGCGACGACACCAAGTCCGCGGTCAAGCCCGGCGTGCAGGAAAACTGCGCCACGCCGTATGACGACAACTGCAACGGCGACATCGCCGACGCGGGCGCGATCAACTGCTCGAACTTCTACGCCGACGTCGACAAGGACGGTTACGGCAGCGGCAGCGCGGTGTGCAAGTGCGTGGCGTCGGGCAACCTCATCGCCACTGTGGCTGGCGACTGCAATGACGCCGACGGCAACATCAACCCCGGCAAGACCGAGATCTGCGACGGCAAGGACAACAACTGCAACGCCAGCGGCGCGGCTGCGGTCGAGTCCAACACCAACACCGGGACCAACAACAGCCTGACCAACTACATCGCCCAAGAGGTGACCTTTGCCCAGGGCGGCGCTTTGGCGCGGCTCGAGGTGTACATCAACGCGCCAAATGCCCAGAACGTGACGCTCTATGTGTTCAAGGGCAACCGCCCGGCGTCGCTGACGGGCCAGGTGGAGACCATCGGTCCGGTCGCGGTGTCCGCCACGGGTACGTACAGCAAGTACACCTTCACTTCTGTGACCAAGCCCAGCATCGCCGCGGGCGAGCAGTGGGTGTTTATCTGGAAGGCCAGCAGCACCGGCACGACCATTCAGGAAAGCGCAGGCAACGTCTACACCAAGGGCGGCGCCTTCTACGCGGCCACCTCGCCGTTTACCTGGACGGGCCTGGGCAGCGGCGGCGGAACCAATGTCGCCGGCACCACCGACGTGACCTTTACCGCGTACCTGGTGACCACGGGCGCCAGCGTGGACGAGGGCTGCAACGACGACGGCGACAGCTACTGCGACGCCAACATGGACACCGCGACCCCAGCCCCGGCCACCTGCGCCAAGGGCGGCGGCGACTGCAATGACGCGAGCGCGGCGGTGAACAAGGACGCCGTTGAGGTCTGCGACAACCTGGACAACAACTGCAACGGCAAGACCGACGAAGAGTGCGACGCCGACCTGGACGGCTGGTGCAGCGCGGCTAAGACGGTGGTCGGCACGCCGGCGATCTGCTCGGCGGGCAAGAACGACTGCGACGACGGCAACAAGAACGTCTACCCGGGCAAATCCGAGTTCTGCGACGACGCCGACAACAACTGCAACGGCAGCACCGACGAAGGTTGCGACGCGGACAACGACGACTACTGCACCTCGGCCATGGCCACGTTGGGCGCCCCGGCGATCTGCCCCAAGGGCGGCAACGACTGCGCGGACAGCGACCCGGCCATTAACCCGGGCGTGGTTGAGGCTTGCGACGGCAAGGACAACAACTGCGCGGGCGGCGCGGATGAGAGCTGCAACGACGCCGACAAAGACGGCTACTGCAACGGCAATGTGGGATGCGCCACCTGCGGCAACGGCGTGGACGGCGACTACATCGCGGCGAGCAACACCACCCTGCCGGCCAAGGCGTACAACTTCAAGAACTTCATCATCAACGCCGGCGTGACCGTCACCGTGACCGGCAACAGCGAGCCTTTGGCGATTCGCGCCAGCGGCAAGGTCGAGATCAAGGGCGCGCTGATCCTGGACGGCGGCGCGGGCTCCGATGTCACCAACAGCGCCAACGGCTGCTTGGGCGGCCAGAGCACGCCGGGACAGTCGTATGCCTTTGGCTCCATCGGCGGCTATGGCGTCTACAGCGATGCCAATGCGGTCTACGACGGCCAAGGGGCCGGCGGCGGCAAGCGCGGCATCTACAACTTCAGCGGCGGCTGCGGTTCAGGCGGCGGCGGCGGCGGTCACGCGGCCACAGGCAGCAACGGCAGCGCGGCCAATGGCACCCAAGGTATGGGCGGCGTGGCCTACGCGACCATCGATCTGGACAAGCTGATCGGCGGTTCCGGCGGCGGCGCGGGCGGCTACGGATCGGCGTACAACGCCACGGGCGCGGGCGGCGGCGGCGGCGGCGGCGCGGTGCGCATCGACTCCCCCGACGTAGTGATCTCCGGCACCATCTCCGCCAAGGGCGGCCAGGGCGGCGGCCAGTACAACAACTGCGACGGCGGCGCGGGCGGCGGCGGCGCGGGCGGAGCGATCTGGGTGCGCGGCAACAGCGTCAACGTGACCGGTGGCACGCTGGCAGCCACGGGCGGCGCGGGCGGCGTTTTGCAGGATGGCAACAATTGCGGCACTATCGGCGGCGCGGGTGCCACAGGCCGCGTCCGCATCGACGCCAACAACTTGGTCAGCGCTGGCACCACCTCGCCGACCTACAGTGCGGGCAGCAAGGACGGCCTCGGCTCGGCCATCTCGTCCGGTTGCCCCAAGGGCGGCGGCGACTGCAACGACTCCAACCCGGCGATCAACCCCGGCGCGGCTGAAATCTGCTCGACCCCGGGCGACGACAACTGCGACGGCGTCGTCAACGCGGTAGGCGCCAGCGGCTGCAGCAACTGGTACGCCGACGCGGACCTGGACGGTTACGGCGGCGGCACTGGCAAGTGCCAGTGCTATCAGACCAGCGAATTCCCGGCGGCCCAGGGCGGCGACTGCAAGGACGACGACAACACCGTCGGCCCCGGCCAGCCCGAGCTGTGCGACGGCCTGGACAACGACTGTAAGTCGGGCACCGACAACGGCTGCGACGACGACGGCGACACTTTCTGCGACGCCAACATGCCCATGAAGGACACGGCGCTGTGCACGGGCAGCTTGCAGACCTGCAAGACTGGCCTGCAGTGGCCGCCGCTCAAGCTGCCGGTGCTGACGATGGAGACCTACTCCCACGGCGGCGGCTACCACCCGTACTACAAGGAATACTGGTACCCGCAGTGGGCCGGCGGCACCATCTATCGCTACAACGCGCAGCGCCAATACATCGGCACGCTGAACGCAGGTCAGGGCGAAATGATGGGCCTGCACGGCGACACTCAGAGCGCGGACTATTTCACCGCCAACTGGGGCTACTACACGGTCACCCGCCGCTCTGGGGCGAGCACCAAGTGGTCGTACAGCCTGGGCTACTACGCCGGCGCCGTGTACGCGGATGACAACTTTGTCTACGCCATGCGCGCCGATACGTTCACGATTACCAAGCTCAACAAGACCACGGGCCAGTTGATCGAGAACATCAGCCTGACGGGCGCCAGCAATGGCAACTGGGTCTACGGCTCCCTGGCTGTGGTGGGCAACTACGCCTACGTTGGCCGCGGCGACGGCACGATTCACGCCTTTGACATGAGCACCAAGGCCCAAATCGGCACGTACTCCACCGGCGTGAACATCTACAACGCCACTTTTGACGGCAACACCATGTGCGTGTCGCCCAACAGCAGCCAGGTCAGCTGCTTTACCATGTACGGCAAGGTCTGCGAACAGGTGTGCACCAACGGCCTGATGTGGCCGCCCAAGACGGCCTCTGTGGTCAACATGCAGACCTACTCGCACGGCGGCGGCTACTCGCCCAAGTACAAGGAATACTGGTACCCGTCCTGGAACGGCAGCACGATCTACCGCTTTAACAGCACCTATCAGCAGATCGGCTCGTTCAATAGCGGGCAGAACAACATGATGCAGGTGTGGGGCGACACCGACGGCACCTACTTCACCGCCAACTGGGGCGAGAACACCATCACCAAGAAGTCCGACATGGGCTCCGCCACGCTGTGGTCCTACAACCTGGGCACCACTGCGGGCGGCGTGACAGCGGACGCCAACTTTGTGTACGCCATGGGCGCCGACGCCATGAAGGTGGTCAAGCTCAACAAGGCCAACGGTCAGTTCGTCGAGTCGATTGTGCTCAGCGGCGGCGGAAGCGAGTCCATCAACGGCGGCTTGGCGATCGCCAACAACCAGCTGCTGGTCGGGCGGAGCAGCGGCATGGTCTATCGCTATGACGTGAGCAAGGCCGCCGATGGCCCGGTGTGGCCGGCCGTCTACACCGGCACGCGGAGCATGAACACGTACTCGCACGGCGGCGGCTACTCCCCCAAGTACAAGGAATACTGGTACCCCAACTGGGCCGGCAGCACCATCTACCGGTTTAACGCGCAGTTCCAGCAAGTTGGCTCGTTCAACAGTGGCACTGGCGAAATCATGCAGCTGTGGGGCGACGCCGACGGCACCTACTACACCGCCAACTGGGGTCAGGGCGCCATCTACAAGTGGGGCGACATGAACGCCACCCAGCTGTGGAAGACCAACATCGGCCAGACGATGGGCGGCGTCACTGCGGACGACAACTATGTCTACGCCATGGCCAATTCCGGTGCGACGGTGTGGCGGCTGAACAAGTCGACGGGCGCCATCATCGATTCGTTCAACCTGAGCGGCGGCTACTTTAGCGGCCTGGACGGCGGTCTGGCGGTCGTCGATGGCAAGCTGTACGCGGGCCGCGAAAACGCCGTGGTCTACCGCTACGACCTGGTCACCAAGCAGCTGGACGGTCAGTTCAACACCGCGACCAACATCTACAACATGGCGTTCAACGGCGAAGAGTACTGCATCTCCAACAACGGCAGCACGGTGTGGTGCTACCAGCTCAAGGGCAAGACCGCCAAGCTGATCGACCAGTTCCAGACCGCCACTAACATCTACAATATGGCGTTCAACGGCACGCAGTACTGCATCTCTGCCAATAGCTCGACGGTGTACTGCTACACGGCGACGGGCGAGGTCTGCAAGAAGGGCAATGACTGCGACGACACCCAGGCGTCGGTCAAGCCGGGCCTCAACGAGCTGTGCGACGGCAAGGACAACAACTGCGACTCGCTGATCGACGACGGCTGCGACGACGACAACGACAATTACTGCGACAAGGACATGAGCGTCGTAGGCACTCCACCGACCTGCACGGCGGGCGGCGGCGACTGCAA
This sequence comes from Myxococcota bacterium, assembly GCA_964201005.1. Classification (GTDB taxonomy): domain Bacteria; phylum Myxococcota_A; class UBA9042; order UBA9042; family UBA9042; genus SXRM01. Next base: position 30,773 of record CAXNCS010000006.1, on the reverse strand, counting down.
TGACACCAGCTCGTCGATGAATCCGGCGCCCAGCACCAAGGAGAACTGCGGCACCGCCCTGGACGACAACTGCGACGGCGCCACCGACCAGTTGGGCGCCTTGGGCTGCACCAACTTCTACTACGACAACGACGGCGACGGCCAGGGCACCACGTCCTTTGAGTGCCGCTGCAGCCCCAACGGCAAGTTTGCGGCGCTGGCCAGCGGCGACTGCAATGACAACGACGCGGCGATCAACTCCGGCACCGGCGTGGAGAAGGCGCAGAAGGGCGTCTACCGCGGCTCGCCCATCAGCATGGAGACCTATTCGCACGGCGGCGGCTTCAGCTCCGCGTCCAACGAGTACTGGTACCCGCAGTGGGCCGGCGGCACGGTCTATCGCTTCAACAGCAATTTCCAGCAGGTCGGCAGCTTTGGCAGCGGCTTGGGCGAGATGATGCAGCTGTGGGGCGACAAGGACGGCAGCTACTACACCGCCAACTGGGGCTATCAGGTCATCCGCAAGTACACGGGCATGGGCAGCAATGTCGCGTGGTCGTTCAACATTGGCTCGACGGCCGGCGGTGTCACCGTGGACGCCAACTACGTCTACGCCATGCGCTCGTCTGGCATGACGGTGTGGGTGCTCGACAAGGCCACTGGCCAGCAGGTTAAGACCCTCAACCTCAGCGGCGGCAGCGACGGCACCGTGTACGGCAGCATGGCGGTCTACGGCAACGTGCTGTTTGTCGGTCGCGACAGCGGCTGGGTCTACATGTACGACAGCAGCAGCGGCCTGTTGATCGACCAGTTCCAGACGGCGACCAACATCTACAACATGGCGTTCAACGGCACCGAGTACTGCATCTCGGCCAACAGCTCGACGGTGTACTGCTACAAGATCGTGGGCAATACCCTGCCGACCGAGAGCTGCGACGGCAAGGACAACAACTGCAACGGCGTGACCGACGAGACCTGTGACGTCGACAAGGACGGCTACTGCGACGCCAACCTCAAGGTCACCAACACCGCCGGCTGCCCCAAGTCGGTGATCAAGAGCACCAATTGCCTGGCGCTGCAGAACCCGCCCACCTACAAGGGCAGCATCGTCAGCATGAACACGCGCTCGCACGGCGGCGGTTACTCGCCCAAGTACAACGAGTACTGGTACCCAGAGTGGTCGGGCACGACGATTTACCGCTACAACAGCAGTTATCAGTACATCGGCGCCTTTAACAGCGGCCAGAACCAGATGATGCAACTGTGGGGCGACACGGACGGCACCTACTACACCGCCAACTGGGGCTACGCCACCATCACCAAGAAGTCCGACATGGGCTCGACCACCCTGTGGACCTGGAATGGGCCCACGACCATGGGCGGCGTCACCGCCGACAGCACTTACGTCTACGCCATGCCGTACGCGAGCATGACGGTGTACGTGCTGAACAAGACCAATGGCGCGCTGGTCAAGACCTTCAACCTCAACGGCGGCAGCAACCCGACGCTGTACGGCGGCTTGGCTGCGATCAACGGCTCGCTGTACATGGGCATCTACACAGGCGTGGTGTACCGCTACGACATCACCAACGGCCAGCTGTTGGACCAGTTCAGCGTCGCGACCAACATCTACAACATGGCGTTTAACGGCAAGGAGTACTGCATCTCTGCCAATGACAGCAACGTGTATTGCTACAATATGTTGGCCGACAAGTGCAATTTTGGTGACGACTGCGACGACAAGGACAAGACGGTCAACCCCGGCGCGTCCGAGATGTGCGACAGCAAGGACAACAACTGCGACAAGTCGGCGGACGAGGGCTGCGACGACGACGGCGACGGCTACTGCGACAAGGACATGATCGTGGTGGGCTCGCCGGCGGTGGATCCGGGCACGTACATCGGCAATGTCATCACCATGGAGACGTACTCGCACGGCGGCGGCTACTCGCCCAAGTACCAGGAGTACTGGTACCCGCAGTGGGCCGGCGGCACCATCTACCGCTTCAACAAGAACTTCCAGCAGGTGGGCTCGTTTGGCAGCGGCCTGGGCGAGATCATGCAGCTGTGGGGCGACACCGACGGCACCTACTACACGGCGAACTGGGGCTACAGCACCATTCGCAAGTGGTCGGACATGGGCAGCACCCAGCTGTGGTCGTTCAACATCGGCACCACTGCGGGCGGCGTGGCGGCAGACAACCAGTATGTCTACGCCATGCGCGTCGACGGCATGACGGTGTGGGTGCTCGACAAGGCCACCGGCGCGCAGATCAAGACCATCAACCTGAACGGCGGCGGCAACACCACGCTGTACGGCGGCTTGGCGGTGACATCCAAGTACCTGTTTGTCGGGCGCTATGACGGCAACGTGTACTACTACGACAAGACCAACGGCAATTACGTGGGCCAGTTCAAGACCGCGCCGCAGATCAACAACATGGCGTACAACGGCAAGGACTACTGCGTCTCGGCCAACAACAACCAGGTGTACTGCTACACCATTGAGACCGGCGGTTGCCCCAAGGGCGGCGGCGACTGCAAGGACACGGCGGCCACGGTCAATCCGGGCGGCACCGAGGTGTGCGACGGGCAGGACAACAACTGCAACGCCCAGACCGACGAAGCCGGTTCGCAGGGTTGCTCGACCTTCTATTACGACGGCGACCAGGACGGCGTGGGCAGCAGCTCTAGCCAGTGCCTGTGCGAGTCGGCCAAGCAGTACAAGGTGGTGTCGACACCGGCGACCTGGGCGCAGGCGCAGGCGGATTGCAAGGGCTGGGGCGGCAACCTGACCACCATTGAGAGCAGCGGCGTCAACACCTTTGTGCGCGACACGGCCAACGCCGCGGGCGTAACGGGCAATGTCTGGCTCGGTTTGTCCGACGCAGCGGTCGAGAACACGTATGTGTGGGCCGATGGCGCCAGCATGAGCTACAGCAACTGGGACACGGGCGAACCGGCGGGCGAGTTCTTCACCGGCACGACCGTGTTGGACCAAGCCAAGCAGCAGCAGCTCAATACTTGGGCCGGCACCGCCAACCAGAAGTGGACGCTGTGCTACCGCGGCACGCAGGATGGGTTTAACTCCAATACGTTCCACAACAAGTGCGACTCCAAGAGCCAGACGCTGGTGGTGCTGCGCGAGACCAATGGCAACGTCTTTGGCGGCTACAACAGCGCCACCTGGGCCGGCGGCGGCAGCTACTACAGCCCGGGCGGCACCTGGTTGTACACGTTCAAGAACAACTACAAGGCCAACTGGGGCGGTCAGTGCGCCGGCCAGAGCTACGGCACCTACAACCACCCGAGCTACGGCCCGACGTGGGGCGGCGGCCACGACCTCTACGTCGACTCGAGCATGAAGACTGGCTACACGTACTTTGGCTACAGCTACTCGTGCCCGGTCGGCTCGTGCGGCACGGGGGCCTGCCAGTCGTACTTGGCGAGTCAGTACAGCGGCTGGCAGCTCAATGAAGTCGAAGTGTTCTACAAAGACGGCACCGCGGGCGGCGTGGCCAATGACGAGGACTACGTGCTGATGAAGGGCAACGCCAAGTGGGCGGACGTTACTCCATCCACCACCGCTGCCTACGTCTGCGCGCGCACCAACTCGCTGTTCACCGCCAAGACCACCGGCGACTGCAACGACGCCTGCGCGACCTGCACCCCCGGCAAGCCCGAGCTCTGCGACGGCAACGACAACAACTGCAACAGTAGCATTGACGAAGGCTGTGACGACGACAACGACGACTACTGCGATGCCGGCTTGGTGACCGTGGGCACCGCTCCGACCTGCAGCAAGGGCGGCGGCGACTGCAATGACGTCAATGCCAGCGTCAAGCCGGGCGGGCTGGAGTCGTGCAACAACGTCGACGACAACTGCAACAGTGTCACGGATGAGAATTCGAGCGAGAACTGCCCGACCAACACCAACGCCCTGTACAAGTGCGTCGCGGGTTCCTGCAAGGTCACGGGTTGCGCGACGGGCTTCTACGACATCAACGGATCGTGGAGCGACGGCTGCGAGTGCAACGGCAATGACAACAACGAGCCCAATGACGCGTGCAGCCAGGCCACGGTGATGGACACCGCCCTGTATGACAGCGGCAAGACCGCGGGTATCGAAGGCATCGTGATGGGCACGGACGTCGACTGGTTCTCTGTCTATGCCGCGGACACGGGCGACGGCGGCTCAGGCGCGTGCGACAAGTTCAACATGCGCGTGCTGATGACCAAGAATCCCGGCGGCGTGGCCTTTGACGTCTGGCGCGGCAGCTGCCCGGCGGGTGGCACCAATGCGGTCTGCTGCAACAGCACGGACTTTAACTGGTTCACTAACTTTAAGGGATCGGCTGGCCCTGGCCCGTACTCCGACTACTGGTCCGAATGGGGCGAGTGCCCATGCCAGACCGGCAACTACTTTGACCAGAGCAACTACAGCTGGAACATGAGCCCAGGCAACGGCGGACCGTACTGCATGAACTTCAACTCCGGCGGCGTGTGCATCCCGTCGGGCTTCTACTACACGCAGTGCCAGGACAACTCGGCGTGGTTCTACGTAAAGGTGTACCGCAATGCCCCGCCCACGGTGTGCGGCAAGTACAAGCTCGAGTTCAGCAACGGCCTGTACGGTCAGCCCGGCACTGGCAACGGCTACAAGCCCTAGCTTGCCCGCTCCTTCCGCCGCTCCCAGGACGATCGGGATGGCGGAAGGGGCGCTTGGGTTCGGCGTGAGGATTCAGGTCAAGGATCCGCCTCTGGACCTGCAGCGCCGCAACCCTTGAGCTCTTCGGGGTCTTGACTGGCGGGCGCAAAACCGCCAATCTACGCCCCGGTCGCCGCCGAAGGTCCGCCCATCTTCGGCGGCAGACCGTTTCGGGGAGTAGCGCAGTCTGGTAGCGCATCTGCTTTGGGAGCAGAATGTCGCAGGTTCAAATCCTGTCTCCCCGACCCGAATCACCTAATTGACAAGCGCTATTGACATCAGCGCCCCGCGGTGCTGACGCCAATAGCGCTTGTCTATGGCGGCTACCCCAGGCGCGGCCGGCTGCAATTGCGAAGCTGGCGGATCAAAGCCGGGCCGTCGGGCGGCCGCACAGGGGCTTACGGCAGATCGCGGCCGGCCAGCTCATCGGCGCGCCAACCGTCGTCGCCCAGGGGCTGAATGGTCGCGGTGTCGTACTGATTGGCGAGCTCTGCGGGCGTGGGCATGGGGCGCAGATAGCCCTCTGGGCGGTGGGCCTGCAGGGGCGGAGCCGCCAGGGTGCGCGGCCCGAGCCACAGCGGCAAAGTCGCACCGGCGTACGGCCAGTCGCGCTGGCGCACCAGTTCTAGCCACGACAACTGCCCTGCCAGAGAGGCTTTGTCGCGCTCCACCAGCAGGGCGCGCAGGGTCAGGCGCTGCTCCTGGGTCGCCTGCGAGTAGGTCGCCAGCGCGGCGCGGACGCTGTCATCGCCAAAACCTGATCGGCTGTACTGCATCACCAAATACGCGGGATCAAAGGTGAACCCCGGGAACGAGTAGGCCAACTCCAGGTACTTGAGGGCCAGTTCGCGCAGGTGCTTTTGCTCGGCCGCGTCCTTGCCAACGACGTCGTAGCGAAGGTTAAAGGCGATTTCGTGGTAGAGCCAGGCGTCCGAGGGAAAATACTCGACGCCCAAGCGGGCAAAGTGGTTGGCGCGGCGGGCTACGGAGTCGTCAATGCGCTGGCCAAACTTGACGACCTGGCTGCCCCAGCGATAGCTCTGGCGGTTGTGGGCGTCCAGGCCCCACAGCGCTTCTAGGTAGAGATCGAGCCACGGCAAGCGGCTGTCGCTGATCAAGTGGTCGACAAAATAGTGGGCGGCGCGCAAGAAGATCAGGTCGGCGAGGAAACCCTGGTTGCCCAGGCTCGCGATGCGCATCACCGCTACCGGGGCGACATAGGCCACCTCCGCGGCGGGTGCCACGCGCTGATCGGCAGAGGCAAGGTCTTTTTCAAGACGGAACCACTGGGTACCCGCCAGAGCTGCGGCGATCGCCAGCCACAAAAGCAGCAACTGGCGGCGCTTGGCGGCGTCGTCGAGCCAGAACACCTGGAATTCCTGCCAGGTTGAAGGGGCTTTGGCCATGGGGTCCCTTGCTGCGGCTACTCTTGCGGCGCAGCCCAGCGCTCTGCCCGGCGACGGCGCCGCGACTCCGCCGACTCGGCGTCCACCTTGCCGCGGACCTGCTCCAGTTCGCGCATCTGCCGAAACAGCTGATCCGTCAAGGCCGGAAGATGGGCCCGGTCGATGAACCGCGCGGGCGGGGCATATCCCGCGGGCTGCCGCTCATCTGCGGGCAGGTGGTACTGGGCGGCCAACTGCTCCACCAGCGGGTCCACTGCGGCGACCGCGGCCCACACCAGCGGCAGGTCGCGCAGCGTCCGGCGAGCCTCACCGGGATCGCCTGCGCTGTCCGCGACGGACAAAGTCCACGGCCCAGGCCACGCGAGTTCGCGCTCCACCCTCTGGGCCATCTGCTTGCCCACGGACCGCGCAGCGTCGCGCAACTGCAGAAGATCGCTGTCGCTGAGCAGATCGGCGCTCTCACTGTCGACAAACCGCCGGCGCAGTTCTCGCTCGGCATAGCCGAACAGGTCCGCGGTGAGCAGCTGGGTGATCGCTTGAGTCGTTTCGCGGAGGCGTCGCTCTGCCTGCTGCAGCTGCTCAGCCATCGCCCCGGATTGCGCGTTTGTCATTGGCGGACCTCCGCGGCTGATGTACCGCAGGAAGGCCGGCAGCGCAAGGTCCGGCCAGCCAGGCGCTGGCAGGAAGGGCTTTGCCCCGTCCATCGCACTGCCGAGCCTTCCCCGGCCTAGCAGCGGTGGGTCAGCCCGGCTCTGCGCTGGGCCAGCAGCTGGGGGCTGCGGCGCCGTCCGGACACTGCCCCAGCGAGTGCGGCGCGCCGCCGGGGGTGTCGGGGTGGGCCTCCAAGGGCGCCCAGGGGTCACTGTCGTGCGCCCGCACTTGCGAGCGACCGGCGGGGGCCGCGGGGTAGCTGAGCTGGTCGATCACGGACTCCGCCCTGCCCGTCAGGCGCAGCTGGGCACCGTCATCGCGCAGGGACAGCTGCCCGCTCAGGTGTACCACCTCCGCACCGCTCTGGAGCGCAGGGGAGGCCGCTGTGGCCCCCACCAGCAGGAACAGCGTGCCCGGCGCGTGGCAGCGCGGGTCGGCGATGGCCCCGCGCGGCTGGCCGCCGACCGCCAGGGCCACGCCGTCCAGGTGCCGCGGCTCGGCGGCCAGCAAGCGGATCTCGATGGCCTCGTCGCGCAGGTTGGATTGGCCGTCGCCGTCGATGTCCAGGCCCGCCGGTCGCGCCAGCAGTTCATTGATCACCAGCTCGCCGCTGAGCACGGGCAGGCACGGCGGCAGATCACCGGCCCCGCCGTTGATCGCCGCCGCCGCCTTAGGATCGCTTGTGATCGCCTGGACCGCGTTGTCTGGGTGGAGGGTTCGCCGCGGCGGCGCCTCTAGGCCGCAGCCAACCAGCGCCAAAACCCCGATCATCGCTAAGCATTGTCCGATTTTTGGGTAGCTTTGCACAGCTTCTCTCCCGGGCTTGCGCCCCGCGGACCCCGAGATGGGGGCCAAGAGAGTTATCGCCGGCTGCCGGAAAAAACCGCGGCGGCCGATGAAAAAAGCCGAACTTATTTTCAGGGGGCCGCGGCCGGGGCGGCCGGAGCCGCTGCCGGAGCGGCAGGGGCTGCAGCCGGAGCGGCAGGGGCGGCGGCTTTGTCCGCAGCCTTGTCTGGCGCAACCTGCGATCCGACCGCGGGAATATTGCCCACTGCCACAGCGCCGGCCTTCTGCAGCAGCTGCGAAGTCAGGACTTCCAGGTCCCAGATCCAGCTCTGAGCGTTGGGCACGGCGACCTGAGCTTCCTTGAGGTTGTACACCAGCTGACTGTGCTGCGGCTTGGCCAGGCCCTTAAAGGCCGAGACGATGATCTGCCGCAGAGTCGTCGATGTCGCCGGAGCCTTATTGAGCGCTTCAGCCAGCAGCGGCAGCACTTCCGCGCCCTTGCGCACGCCGAGGTGGTAGAGGCCGACCGCCGCTTTCTCTTTGGCCGTGTCGTCGCCCGTGTTCAGGAAGCCCTTGTAACACGCGACCAGCGCTGCAGTTTTGCCCGCGTCGTCGGTGGCGGCGTCGTAGCCCTTCTTGCACTCGATCGTCACGTTGAGGCGCGCCTTGAGCACCGCGTCGGCCAGGCCTTTTTGCACGCCTTCCGCCTTGGACGCGGCGATCTTGGCGGTCCACTCGTCCATATTCTCCGGCTCGACCATGTACGACAGCGGCGTCAGGAAGTCCGGCTTCTCGTTGTCGACGATGCCCTCATAGGCCTTGAGCATCGACGCCCAACCGTTGCTGGGGCCGGCGATCGACAGCGCGATAAACGGCAACGTGCGCTGCTCAACGGTCAGGCCGCGGGCCTTGGCCACCTCGCCGATCGCGTCCGCCACCGGCGCTAGGCCCTCGCCCATGCTGGCCAGCGCCCACATGGTCATCTGCACCCGGCTCATGATGTAGGACTGCCAGGGCAACTGCTTGTTCTTGATGGCGTAATCCGCAGGCGCAGTCTCGGCGTCAACAGCCTTGCTCACCGCCGCCACCAGATCCGCCGCGGTCGACGGGTCGTGGAGGTCCGACAGGATCTGGATCGCCTTGGGGCCCTCTTTCCATTCCCAGTCGGCCAAGCCGTACTCTTTGGCCCACTTCTCAAACTCGGGGTCTTTCTGAGTGTACATGGCCTGCAGCTTCTTGGCGGCTTTGGCCGGGTCGATGTTGGCCAGGGCGAGACGGCCGGCCATGAAGGTCTCTGCTCGCACCGCATCGCGGGTGTAGAGCGACTTCACAAAGGCATCAAACGCCTCGTCCTTGATCACCTTGGGCTTGCCGGGCTCGGCGCGGTACATCTCCGTCAAGTAAGCCAGCGCCTTGAGGTTGGTTTCCAGGCCCTGCTCGCCGGGATCGGTCGCCGCCAGCTCAATGAGAAGATCCTCGTACTTGGTGCGGGCGGCGTTGTCGGCCAGCGAGACAAACAGCGCTTCCACCAGGGCCGCGCGGGTCTCCTTCTTGTACTTCTTGAGCCAATCGGCCAAGGCCTTGGTGGTCTCTTCAGACGGGAACCACGGATCGCGGCCGGACTCCGCGGTCTCAATGCGCCAGGTGCGAATGGTCTGAGCGGCCTGACCGGCGGTGTCTTCCGTCGCCAGGGCTTTGACCAGCAATTTCTCTGACTTGGCCCGCAGACTCTTGCTCGCGCGGCCGACGTTTTCCACGGTAGCGACGACCTGAGGACGCAGCTCCTTGGTCTCCATGGTCTGGGCAAAGCGCTCAAACACCGCCGGATCATCGCACTTGAGCTGCTCTTTCATCGGCAGGCTCTTGATGATCTCCAGCTGCTGGGACTTCTTCTTGAGGTTGGCGCCCTTGGCCACCATGACCATGCTGTAGTAGCGGCATGATTTCTCACCCTTTTCGCAACCCGCCAGCGGTGCCGCTGCGGCGACGAGCAGGCCAGCAAGGGCGGCTTTGGCGGTGACGCGAGCGGCGGTGCGGGAGGCAAAGAGGCGAAGGGTCATGGTCAACCTGCCGGCAGACAAACCAGAGCTGCCGTGGGAACTCAAAACAAAGCGCGTGGCGGGGGGACGTCCTCCGCCGAGCGCCGCATGATAGTCGGGCGGCAAGAACCCGTCAAGGCGATAAATGTGCGTGCTTTTCGCGCCTTGGCCGGCTGGCCGATCGGTGGCGTCGCTAACGCCGTGCTGATACACTGCAAAGACGGCAAATGGAGGGAGCATGGGCGCAGTGCAACGGTTCAGGGCGATGGCTTCAGCAGCGGTTGTGATGGCGGTTGGGGCAGGGATCGCGCCGCAAAACGCCTCGGCCGATCCGGCTGCGGCGCTCGCCCCGCGCACGGAGCTGGAGGCCGCGGCACAGGAGCTGCTGGCGCCGGTCACAGGTCGCCACGTGCTTCGCAGCCCGGATGGCGGCCTGGAGCTGTGGCTGATTTCCGACCAGCCGTTTGAGAAGTCGGTCGCCGAGCTGCGCCGAGCCATCAGCGCCAAACGCAGCTTGCGCGGCGGATTCAGTTTGCAGAGCTGGACTTATGTCGACGCCGATCGCTCGGGTCTGCTAGAGCTGGCGGGTGGCAGTGCCCCGCGGCGCCTGCGGTTGACCCGCCATCTGCAGGGGTCGCTGCTGCAGATTCAGGACGGGGCAGATGCCGCCGAAGCTCCGCGCTGGCTCCCGCCTTTCCGCCCTCAGGCGGTTCCGCTGTTCCACGGGGCGCTGAACCGATAAGCGGCCTAGCACCAGCAGCTCTCCGCGGGCAATCGCCAGCTGATCGAGCCGCCGGGGCAAGCGCCAACCTGGGAGTTACCCTTTGCCTCCGCGCAGTTCAATGACGAAGCCGCGCGAGTTGATCTCTTCTAGGATATGCGGCGGCGGTTCAGGCAGGGAGCGGCTGCCAGACTTGTAACCGTTCATGAGAGCGCGGACCGCCCCGTCAAACGCATCATTTCCACTGGACTTATCTAGACGCCACTCCAACACGCCGCCGCTCGCGGTCATGCGGGTGACGCGAACCTTGGCGATCAGCCCCGCGGCTTCCCACGGAGGCAGGGACGCGGGCAGAGAAAAGTTAGCCGTCACGGCGGTTTTGACTTCGCGCACGTAGGCCGATCCGGGCATGTTGACCTTGCCCTCGCCGCCGACTTTGCCGTCCGGCCGGCCGAGGATATCGCCGAGCTTCTTCTTCTTTGCGTCGGAGTCCGCGCCTTCCTTCAGCATGTCGCCGAGCTTGGTGTCGTCGCCGATGGCTTCTGCCAGCTTGGGCTTGGCCACCTCGAGCTTTTGCACCACCTTGGGCTCACTGCGCGTGCCGGTCTCTACCCCCAGGGCGGCCACCAGCTCAGCTTGCAGCAGATCGACCGCAACCGCTGGCGGCGACTCGGGATCGCGGCGAAGGCCGCGGCGCAATGGCTCCGGACAGCGGCGATCCTCCACCGCGCGGTGGCGCTCGACGCTCTCTGACGGCGTGGGACCCACCCCCAAACCGACGCACGCGGGGCTCACCACCGCCGCGCAGCCGTCGCTGTTGGGGTCGTTGCTCTCTGCCTGCGGGGCCTCTTGCGCCGGTGCCAGCCACAGCCCTGCGCCCAAGGCGACGTGGACCGCCGCAGCAACGACGCCGCCGATCAGCAGATCTCCTCTGGTCATGCCTACATGGGCTGCGCTGGCCAAGGGGCTAACCTCCCGGCTCTTCGGTCACAAGGCCAAAATGCTCAATCCCGGCACGGCGCATGCGCGCCATGAGCGCCAGCACCAAGCCGTAGTCCAGGCGGCGATCGGCGCGCAGGTTGGCGTCGCGCAGGCCTTGACCGCGGGCATTCTTGGACAGCGCCGCCTCAAAGCCGTCCAGGCAAGACTCGACGGCCTTGCCCCGGCAGTCGATCAGCAGGTCCTTGTCGAGAAAGATCTTGCGATCGCCGTCAAAGGTCACCACGGGTTTGGCGGACTTGGCCTGCAAATTGACTTTGTCTGCCTTGACTTTGGGCAGGTCGACCGGCACCTGGTTCTCATCGGTGGCCTGGCGCGCCGCGGCCTCTTCAGTGACGGTCTGGCGCAGCGTCTCGGCCTCTCTGGAGATTCGCGCGGTCTCCACGGCGCTGGCGACCATGAAGATCACCAACAGCACCAGCATCACATCGACCAGCGGCGTGACGTTGATGTCCGAAAGCGTGCCCTTGGCGATGCGCCCGCGTCCCCCGCCGCCTGAAGCTCCCATGCCCACGCCGGCCTCCTCACTCGCTCATGGCTCAATTCCGCGGTGGCCGCAGATCGTGCCGTTCAATTCACACTGTGGGCGCCCAATGGCGACCTGGGGCAAGGGCCAAATTCGCCGCGTCCAGGGCCAAAACTGGCCGGCGGCTGAGCACCAACGGCTAGTCCTTGGCGCGCAAGTGCCTCCGCCGCACCAGGATCAGCAGCTCTTCGCCAAAACCGTCGAGATCGGTCACCAAGCGCCGAACCACCCGGCCCAGGCTGTTGTAGGCCACCGAGGCGGGAATGGCCGCGAGCAGACCGACCGCGGTGGCGATCAAGGCCTGGGCGATGTGCGGCGCTACGGACTGCAAGATCGTGCCGCTGTCGGCCAGACCGCCAAACGCCCCCATGATGCCCCACACCGTGCCAAAGAGTCCGATGAACGGCGCGACGGTCGCGGTGGTCGCCAAAAGCTGCAGCCCCGACTCCAGATCATCGACCAACGGCTCCGCGGTGCGCTTGAGAGCCCGCTCAATGCTCGACAGGTCTTCTTCGCGCAGCGAGCCCGCCGCTTCTAGCTGGGTGAGCTCTTTGAGCACGGCGGCGAGCAGGCGAGTGTGCGGCAAGCTCAGATAACGCTTGGCCAATTGCTCAGCCACCATCCCCAGATCTTGGGTCTTGACCAGCTCGCTAAACTGGGTGCGAAACACCGCGGTCTCTCTCCGCAGGTTGCGCAGGGCCCAGGCGCGGCTGCCCACGACCACCCAGCTCGCGACGGAAAGGAGCACCAGGGTCACGAGCACCAGCAAGACCATGCCGCGGGACTGCACGGCGGCGGTCAGCGGGTCCATGTCGACCTGGGCTAGGGGCGGTGAAAAGACGTGGAGATAATCGAGGGTGAGCAACTTCATGGCCGCAAGGGTAGGCGAGGGCGATCGCCGGCACAAGTCCCGAAAGCGCGGTTGACCTTCAGGCCGGTCTTGGGCGCTCGACAGCGTTGCGGCACTATCGCGGACCGCCAATTGGACCTGCCGCGGGGAATAGCCCGGCGAGGCCCCGGATTTGTGCGGGTGGGCCCTTGCGTTACTGGGGGGCCATCCTATATTCCCGGCCGCGCGGCTGGGTCGAGCCTGACCGCCGCTAGCCTGCCTACGGAGCGATTGACCATGGCCAAGCACACGCAGCAATCCCCCGCCAGTTCTCCGCCGCCACAAACGCCTGCCGCGCGTCCAGCAGAAGCATTGCCGGCGGAGGCTTTTGAGCCCAAGCCCCAATACCTCTATGGCCTGCTGCTGCTTTTGCTCGCTGGCCTGGGCGTATCCATGTATTTGGTGCGCCACAAGCTGCACATCACCAACGACCCGACGTACGTATCGAGCTGCAACATCGGCGGGGCGATCAACTGCGATAAAGTCAATGTTTCTGGGGCTTCAGAGATTTTTGGCCTGCCGATCAGCCTGTACGGCATCCCGACCTATCTGGTCCAGCTGTACTTGGTGGCGATGGCGCTGAGGGCCAAGAACGCCGCGGCGGATATGCGCCAGCTGGCAGCCAACGGCATGGACATCGTCGCGGGCATTGCGCTTCTGGCGAGCTTGTATTCGATGTTTCTGGGGCTTTACAGCTCTGCGGTGGTCGAGGCGTACTGCCTGTACTGCATCTCTCTGTATTTTGTGAACTTCTTTGTGGCAGCCCTGGCGATTGCCGCGGGCCCCAAGACGGTGGGCGTGGCCATCCAGCGCTGCTTTAAGCTGCTGGGGACCGGCGCGCAGCCGGTGGTGACCTCGGTGCTGGTGCTGTTGATCGGCGGCGGCCTGGCGTTTATCGGCTACGACTCGACCAAGACGTCGCTGGAAGATGCCTATAAGAAGAAGATCGAAGAGCAATTTGGCGCGGCAGCGGCCGGCGGTGGCGCGGGGGCAGCGGCGGCGGCAGAAGGTGGGGCCCAAGCTGCGGCAGGTGCTGGAGCGGCCAATGCCCCGGCAGCCCCAGCGGCGCGGCCAACGGGCGAGTGCGGCAAGCCGATGGGCAAGAAGACCGAAGACGGCTACACCATCTACGAACCCTGCCTGGATGAAGAGGATCTGCGCGACGCCTATGGGCCCAAGGACGCCAAGGTCACGGTGGTCAAGTACTCCGACTTTGAGTGCCCGTACTGCCGCTACCTGGCCCTGACCATGGAGCCGCTCAAGACCAAGTACAAGGACAAAGTCCGCTTTGTGATGAAGCATTTCCCGATGAATCCGGCGTGCAACAAGTACATGGCGGGCTATGACAAGCACCCCAACGCCTGCAATGCCCACAAGGCGTCCTACTGTGCGGGCGTGCAGGGCAAGTTCTGGGACATGCACGACAAACTCTACGCCAATCAGCCCAAGCTCGATCCCGAGGCCAACCGCAAGGCCGCCGAGGAATTGGGCTTGGACCTGGCCAAGTACGACGCCTGCCTGACTGGCCCAGCGGCCCAGGCCAAGTTCAACAAGGACATCGAGGCGGCCTACTCCGCGGGTATCTACGGCGCGCCGCGCACCTACATCAACGGCCGCATGGTGACCGGATCGGCCTCGACGGCGATCTTGGACTACTACATCCAAAAGGCTTTGGAAAATCCGACTTCCGCCGCCGCTCAGGCCGCTGCGCCCCTGGCCCCCAAGCCGGACGGCAGCCACATGATCGCCGCCAAGTCGAGCAAAGGCGCCTTCTTTATCGACCCGTACGAGGCGGCGCTGACCCGCGACGGCAAGGCGGTTTCGCTGCCCGACGTCGAGCCGGCCATGGCCAGCTGGGTGGAGGCCGATGAGGCGTGCAAGAAGTCCGGCAAACGCCTGTGCTCAGAAGAAGAGTGGGTGGCCGCGTGCTCCAACGCCATCCCGGTGGACAACAACAACAACGCGCAGTTTGCGGACGACGACGTCGAAGGCAACATGTACCCATACGGCACCTTCTACGAAGCGGGCACCTGCGTCGATCAAGAGGACAAGTACAAGGGCAAGGCGGGCAAGACCGGTGTCAAGGCCGGCTGCCGCACCGCTTCAGGCATCTTTGACCTCGCCGGCAACATGGGCGAATGGTCCGGTGTGAGCAAAGAGACGGCGGGCCTGATGGGCGGCCACAACAACTCCGGCGAGCGGGCGGCATGCAATCAGCGCTCGGCCAGCTTTGGCACGGGCAACCGCAATCTGACCACGGGCTTTCGCTGCTGCGCAGACAGCGATGTCGCCCAAGCCAAGGTGGCGGCGAGTGACCTCAAGGGCGGCGACGCCGATCTCGTGGGCAAGCCGGTGCCGGCCTTTAGCGTCAAGGACTCCAACGGCCAGACCATTGACACGGCGCAGTTCCAGGGCAAGGTCACGCTCATCAACTTCTTTGCCTCCTGGTGCGGTCCGTGCAAGAAGGAGTTCCCGGAGCTCGTGAACCTCTACAAAGAGCACAAGGCCAAGGGCTTCCAGGTGGTCAGCATCGGCGTGGACCGCGAGGCTGATCGCTCACTGGAGTTTGCCAAGGGCTTCGAGGCGCCCTGGGGTATCATCGCCGACCAGGAATCCGAGCTCATGGGCCGCTTCAACGTCTACTCTATGCCGGCTACGTTCATCATCGACCGGCAGGGCGTCATTCGCTACTACGACACCGGCTTTAAGCCCGAAGAGCAGCTGCAGAAGCTGCGCGACGGCATCGCCAAGCTCCTGTAGGCCGTGCAGCGGCGCACCTGGCTGATTGGCGCGGCGACCCTCGCAGCGGGGATCGCTGGCTGCCGCCGTGCGGAACCGGAGCCTCCGCTGCGCTGGCAGGTCGCCCTGCCCGGTCTGGACTACGCCCGCGGCCTATCGCACGCCGCTGGGGATCACCGTCCGGCGGCCTTTCACTTGCTGCGCATGCGCCTAACGGAATTTGAGCTGCGGGTCACGCGCGCGGCGGACCTGGGGCAAGCCCTTGCCACCGCTGAGGATTTTCGCAGACACGCCGGCGGTGTGGCGGCGATCAACGCCGGCTATTTTGACCCGATGTACAAGCCCCTGGGTCTCTTGGTGAGCGCTGGGCGGGAGTTGGCGCATCTGCGCCGCGTCGACCACGGCGTTTTTGCAGTGGCGGCGGGCCAGGCCCTGCTGGAACACGCCAGGGCGTGGCAGGCGCCGCCCGATCTGGAGTTTGCGGTGGAGTGCGGCCCGCGGCTGCTGGTGGCGGGAAAGGTCCAGCAATTTCGCAGTTCTGAGCTGGCGCGGCGGGTCGCCCTGGGCCGCGATGGCGAGGGGCGGGTCGTGCTGGCGGTGTCTGAAGGGGTGCTGTCGCTGGCGGCGTGGGCCCAGACCTTGGGGCGACCGCCAGAGCAAGGTGGCGCGGCGCTGACCGATGCGCTCAACCTGGATGGCGGCTCCTCTGCGATGCTGGATGTCGCGGCGGGGCCTGTACAAGTCCAAGTGACGACAGCGATTCGTGTCCCCGTGGGTCTGACCGTGGTGCGGCGCGCAGCGGCGACGGCTGGAGCTGTGGGAGCTGCTGGACCGCCCTGAGCGGGGTGGCCGGCGCACCGCAGCAGCAGCAATTCGCCAAGGGCATGGGCCAAAGGTTTGGATCTCTGCGGCGGTTGAGGCACACTATGGGGTCGAAGTCCGCTATCCCAACCGGGATGGGGCGGCCGCGCCGGGGATCAGCCCCATGACAGTCACGAGGTTACGGCAATGACCGCGATCAACTCTGCCCCCGTGGGCCAAACTCCGCTGGCGGAAAAGCGCCTGCAGATGCAGTTGCAGCCTGCGCCCTCTTCGCCTCTGGCGGCGCTGCGGCGGCGTTTGCGCCCCGTGGCGATCGCCCTGTTGGTGCCGACGCTGTGGTTGGCGACGACCCTGCCGGCGCAATCGCCGATGGGTGCGCAAGCTTACGCTGGCGAGGAAGACAAAGCCTCCTTGGGCCTTGTGCCTTTTGTGAAGCGCGGCGACGTGGGCAACGTGGCGGTCGCGCGCATTGAAGAGTACTTGCGCCAGATGGTGGACGCGGGCGGTTCCTTTAAGGTGCTGCCTGAAAAGACCATGGCGACCGGCAAGGCCTCGGCGTCAGCTGGAGCGGCGACCCCTGCGGCAGCCCGGCCGACTGCGGCCAGCCCGGCGCTCAAAGCTCTTGATAAGGCTGACAAACTCCTCCTGGCCGCCCGCGACATTCTCGCCGAGGGCGAGGCTATGGACGACGCCGCCAAGCTGCTCCGCGCCGCGGCCGACCGCTATGAGCAGAATTTTATTGAGCTCGTCGATTTCAACAAGCTTGTGGACTGCTATGCCTCGCTGGCGCAGATCGCGCTGACGCAGGGCGACGCCAAGGCCGCCGGCGATTGGGTGAGCAAGGCCATCGCGATCCAACCGAGCTTTGTGGTCGACGGGCGCAAGAGCAACAAAGAGCTGAAGACTTTGGTCGATAAGACCCGCGAGGGCCTAACCGGCAAGCCGACGACCGAGCTGACCGTCGAGTGCCGCGAGGCCGACGCGGTGGTGTTTGTGGACGGCGTGAGCATTGGGCCGCCGCCGGCCGTGGCCAAGGAGCTGCTCCAGGGCACCCACTATGTCCAAGTCAAGAAAGGCAACGCCGCGCCCTGGGGCCAAGTATTTGTCGCCAAAGGCAAAGCTGCATCGATCCGCGCGGCGCTCCAGGTCGAGGTGGATCCCGAGCACGAGATTTCTGTCGGGGTGGGCCCAGAAGACCTGAAGGATTTTGCCAATAAGGGCAACTTCAATGACAAGCTTTTCCGCAACTCCGCCGGGCTGTTTGCCAAGCAGGTGCGGGCCAACTATTTGCTGTTTGGTCTGGTGAACAAGCGCAACGCCAACACCCTTGAGCTGTACATGTTTATGTTCAACGCCAAGGAGCGCCGCACCTGCGCCCTGCCGCGCATCGACTACGCCGCCAACCTGGGCAACCTGCAGATGCAGACCCTGGAGGCCGAAGGCAAGGTCCGCGAGGCCCAGAGCTGCAGCGGCGACCTCACCAAAGTGCCGGAGATCTTTACGACTGCCCAGGCGGCGGAGGAACCTGAGGCGCCGGAGATCGTGCCGACACCGCGCGAGGAAGACCCGCGGATCGAGCCCAAGGTGGAGCCCAAGGTCGAGCCAAAAGTGGAACCCAAGGTCGAGCCCAAGATTGAGCCCAAGCGCGTGCCCGATCCCAACCTGGGCGGCATTGAAGACCCTTACGCCAACCTGCTGCAGAAAGACAAGGATTCCAAGCCGGTCTACAAGACGTGGTGGTTCTGGACGGCGATGGGCGTGGTGGTGCTGGGCGGTGCAGGCGCAGGAGCCTATGCGGCCACGCGCCCTGCGGCGGAAGCGACGGGATTTGGCGCCAAGGTGGTCCTGCCGTAGTCGCAGGGAAAACGGGCCCTGGACCATGCGGTCCAGCTTCGCGCGTCCATCCAGCCGACTGCGGCTGAAGCGGCGCGGGGTGAGACAGAGGTAGGTTGCGATGATGGTGAGACGTTCTACGGTGCCGAGCCGATTTTTGCTGGTGGCCCTGTTGCTCGCGACAGCGGCGTGCAGCAGTGAGGCCCCCCCGCCGGCCCAAGGCGCGAATTTGCTGGTGCGCCGGCCCTTGAGCCCCGCGGACGACCCCTTTGCCTTGGCGGGGGACAAATTTGTCGCCGTGACCGCAGAGGTGCCGGGCAAAGTCGACGGCAGCTACCAAGTGGTCAAGCCGTATGTGCCCGGCGGCACCTCGCTGACTCTGGAGTGCGGCCAGGAGGGTTGCACCGGCATCCCCTACGGGCTGGGGCTGCAATTGCGCGTCGAGCTGTGGTCGGTGGACCCGGCGACGGGCAGGCCGGCGGCTCCAGTGCTGGCGCGCGGCAAGACCGTGCCGTTTGACCACCAAAAAGGCGGTTCGATCAAGAACCTCACCCCGTACGTGACGCGGCTCAACCGCTTCTCTCCGCTGTACGGCGAGGACAGCACCGTGGCGGAAGTGGAGGGCCTGGCGGGATCGACCTCGGTGGCACTGCCGCAGAACACCGGAGAAGTGCTGATTATTGGCGGTGGTCGGCCGACGGCGGGCAAGAAGAATGCCTATGACCCGGCGTCCTACGAGTTCTTTTCCGATGGCGTGGCGCTGTACAGCCCGTCCAACCGCTCCGTGCAGATGATCAGCGACGCGGGGCCGGAATACCGCTTGACCAAGGGGCGGGCCTTTCACTCTTCGGCGGTGGGCAACGGCGTAGTGGCCGTGGTCGGCGGCTACGTGAGCGAGGGCGGCGCGGTCAAATTGACCAACTCTGTCGAATACATCGACGCCCAAGGCAAGATCAAAGAGGGCGCTCCGCTGGCCTTTGCCCGCGCCGGGGCGACGGTGGTGCAGCTGTTCGCCAACAGTAATTACTTCCTGATTTTAGGTGGTAAGGGCGAGACGCCGTGCTTTGAGCAGATCGAAGCCAAGACCCCCTGCGAGGCGGACTCGGAGTGCGGCAATGGCGACACCTGTGTGGCCAAGGTCTGCAATCGCCAGCTCAATTGCGCGGGCAACACCTGGGAACTGTGGCACCCGACCGAAGGCAACAAGGCCCAAGGCCGGCTCAACGCGCCGCGCTGGAACCAAGCTGCCGTGCGTTTGCCAGGGGTTGCAGGCGGTTACGTCATGCTGATTGGCGGTGAGAGCGAAGCGGGGGTGCGCCAAGACTTTGAGGTCGTGCAGTTCACCACCTTGGGCGGCGGAATGATCTCGCGCGCCGACGCCGAATGCGACCCCAATGTCCAGGGTTTTGGCGATTGCGGCAACAGCTCCTTCTTCTGGCGGCCCCTGACCCAGACCCTGCCGCAGGCCCGCACCATGGCTGCGGCGACCTACGTGGCCGTCCCGCGCAACTCGCCCGTCTTGGACTACCGGCACGTCTACATCGTGGGCGGCTTCTCCGACAAAGAGCACACCAAGGCGATCGGCAACGTGCAAGTGTTTGACGTCAATTCAGGAGCTTACCTGAGCACGCAGGGCTACCCGATGCAGTTCCCCCGCGGCGCGCCGATGGTGGCTGCGGTCCAGGGCGGACCCAATGAGGGCCAAGTGCTCATCGCCGGCGGCAGCACCACGGAGAGCATTCACCTGGCGAGCGCCGAGCTGATCTACGTCAAGGTCGACAAGAGCACCGGCGTGCCTGTGCCGACGATCGAGATCGCCCCGGTGGAGAATGACATGCCGGGCGGCAATCGCACCCTGGGCACGCTGACGCCGCTGAACACCGGGCACGTGCTGCTGACGGGCGGCGTGGGTACCGGGCAGGAAGGGCTGGTGGGTCAGAACGCCATGTCCGCTTGGTCGCCGTTCTAACTACCTAAATTTCATCAGAACCACCCGACAACCTCTCGGCAGAAGCGCCGTCGGTTTGATCGCGCGATTGGCTCGCATCCGGAGCGGATTCACGGCATACTTGCTCGCTTGTCGCAGCCCGGAATGGGGCGCCGATTTTGGGGGCTTACGTGCACCACCCGCAGGGCTTTGGCATCAGGAATTCAGCGCAGCGCGCCCGGCGGTCGTCGCCCGGCCTAGCGGTGCTGGTGGCGCTGGCGCTGTTGTGGGCCCTGGCCCCGGGGTTCGGCCCGTTTGGCGCGGCTCCGGCTGCGGCGACCGTGATTGGCACCTACCCGACGACACCAAAAGCATGGAAAGTATACGGCAAATCTGTGCAGCTGGGCGCATCGCTGGTGACCAACTTCACCGACTATCGCTTTAACGACAAGCTGCTGCCGCAGAGCTCGGACTCGGTCAAGATCGCCCAGAAGCTGCCTGAAGACGCGGTGGTGGTGGCGGCGTACCTGTACTGGGGCGGCTCGGCGCAGAACGCGGGCCCCGATGACACGGCGCAATTCACCGCGGCCGATGGGTTTTCTTCGCAGGTCACCGCAGACGTATGCGACACCCGCTCCGATCCCGGCGGCACCGGGCCGCACTTTTTGTGCAAGAAGGACGTCACCGCGCTCATCGCCGCCCACCCCGGCTCGCAGACGTGGAACGGCACGTATTCGCTGGGCGGTGTGGACGCCAAAGTCGCGGCGATCAAAGTCAAAGGCCCGGCAGATCCGCCGGGAACCTGCCCGCAGAATTGGTCGGGCGTAGAAGACCAAGTGTGCTGCCAGGCGACGGATGTCTATTGCCAGGGCCGCCACGCCTCGTGGTCGCTGGTGATGGTCTACGACACCAAGTTCAGCGACACCACCCAGCGCGACGTGTTCTTGTACGACGGCTTTGTGATGCTCGACGAGAAGCAGAACTCGACGGGGCAGATTTTCTTTACGATCAAGAACTTCCTTGTCGCTGATCCGCCGGAGGCCCAGCTGAGCTTCTACGCGATGGAAGGCGACCCGCACTTGGGCAACCCGGCCCAGGATCCCCCCGGCACCGCCGACAGTCCGCCGTGCGCGACCTGCTTTGACTTTGTGCAGTTCAACGGCACCAAGCTCACGGGCGGCGCGGGCAACAACGACGCGGATAACATCATGAATTCTACGCCCGAGCCCGGCGTGGATCTGGACACCTTTGACATTTCGCCGCTCATCAAGACCGGGGACACCACCGCGACGTTCTTGGTTTCTTCTGGCAACGGCCTGCTGACGGACAACAACAATCCGCAAGTGGTTCAAGCGGGCGCGGGCGAGCTGTTCTTCTACAACTACACACTGTTGCAGATCAACCGCAAAGCTCCGAATTTCAAGAACATTATCAGTAAACTCACCGTCAATGCCACCGAGGCGGCGCCGGGCGAAGTGCTGACCTACACGGTGGATTTGCTGAACAACGGCCAGCTGGACGCGGACAATAGCCTGCTCAAGCTGTCTGCTTGGCCGCCGGCGGGGACCGAGTACGTGGCCGGCTCGACGGTGCTGGACGGCAAGGCGGTGCCCGACGTGGGCGCGCTGTCGCCGCTGCAGGCGGGGCTCAACCTGGGCAGCATCACCAATCCGGCCGGGGGCAATAGCGCGCGCAAAGTCTCGTTTAAGCTAAAGATCAAGGTGAACCCTGGGGTCAATGAGGTCAGTGCCTATTCCACCTTGGACTACAGCTACGTGGGCACCAAGGGCTCGACCGTGGTGTACAACGACCAGTTTGTGGGCAACACCACCACCGTCAAGGTGATTGCCCCCAAGGTGGCCACGCCGACCTTGACGGTCACGCCCAGCGGAGCAAAGCCCGGCGATACGGTGAGTTACGCGCTGACCCTGCAGAACGTGGCGAGCGGCGCGGCTTTTGCCGGTTGGACCTGGGAGGCGCCCAAAGAGGTGCTGCTGGCCAACAAGCTCGACTGCACCCTGGACGCGCTGCTGCCGACCACCCAGCTCAAGGTCGATGCGACCGGCGGGCCCAACGGCACCGGGCTGATCACGGCGAGCAACGTGCAGATCGGCGCGGGCAAGACGGTGACCTGTACTTGGCAGGCCAAAGTGCTGTCCGGTGCAGAGCTGACGGCCAAGGGAATCAGCCCGATCAACGGGCATATCGTCAATAGCCAGGCACAGTTGACCATCGACGGCAAGGCTGTGGCCAGCGACGATCCGGCCCAGCCGGGGGCCAATGACCCGACCAAGCTGACCTTGGCGGCGCTGACCAGCTTTGTGACCTCGAGCAAGAGTGCGGTGGACCTGTCGCCCGCCACGCCGCTGCTGCCGGGGGATCAGCTGCGTTTTGACTTGACGATTGTCAACAACGGTCAAGTGGCCGGCACGGTGACCATCACCGATCCGCTGCCGAGTGAGTTGACGTTTATCAACAGCCAGTCGCCCGAGCTGGTGCTGGTGGGCAACACCGTGCAAGCGGCGAACCTGAGCGTCGCGGCGGGCGAGACCAAAATCCTGAGCTTTACCGCGCAGATCAAGCTGCAGACGCCGCCGGGGGCCACTTTTGTCAACGTGGCGACGCTCTCTCCGGGCGATGGCGGCGCGCCGGTGGTCATCCAGACGCCGAGTCAGACGGTGCAAGGCGGGCCGGATCTGGCGACGTCGAGCAAGATTGTTCAGGACTTGAACGGCGGCGATCTGGAGCCGGGCGACACCGTGCAGTACACCTTGACGTTTATCAACTCCGGCAAGGTGGCCAGCGGCGCGCTGCAGGTGGTCGACCCCATCGACGCCAACCTGACCGACGTAGGGTCGATCAGCGGCGGCGGGCAGTTTGACGCGGGCAGCAAGCAGATCACCTGGAATTTGCCGGCGATCGCCGCGGGCGGCCAGGCGGTGCTGAGCTTCCAGGCCAAGGTGGGCGCGCTGGTGCCGACGGGCACCTCGATCGTCAACACGGCGACGGTGTCGGGCAGCGAACTGCCGGCGCCCAAGAGCGTTTCGACCACGGTCAAGGTGCAGGCCCAGCCCAATCTGAGCGTGTACAGCCTGGCGGTGATCAGCTCTGGCGGCAGCGCCTTTGCCCCCGGCGATACGGCGACCTACACGCTGCAGGTGCAGAACACCGGCAACGGCGCGGTGCAAAACGCCAAGCTGAGCCTGAGTTTTGACGCGGTGCTGAGCGGCTTGTCGGCCTCCAATGGCGGGCAGGTGAGCGGCCAAACGGTGACCTGGAACCTGGGGACCCTGCAGAAGGGCCAACCGGCGCTGGCGATCACGGTGTCTGGCAAGCTGGCGGCGGCGATTGCCCAGGGCAAGCTGGTGTCGGCGCAGGCGCAGCTGACGGGCGATGGCCTGGGGCAGCCGGCGCTGTCGGACGATCCCGCGCAGCCGGGCAAGAGCGATCCCACGGTATTTTCTGTGACTTCAGCGCCCAACCTGGTCACGTCGCAGAAGAGCTACGTCGATCTGAACGGCGGGTTGGTGCAGGGCGGCGACCAGATCCAATTCAAAATCACCCTGAATAATACGGGCAATTCTCCGGCCAGCGCGGTGGTGGTCAGCGATGTGTTGGCGGCGGCGCTGAGCCAGGTGGTGGTGCAGGGCGGCAGCTTTGACGCGGCGACGCGCACGGCCAGCTGGAATGTGCCGGCGGTGGATCCGGGCAAGCCGTTGGAACTGCTGGTGACTGCTGTGGTTGACAAGACCACGCCCTCTGGCACCCAGGTGAGCAACCAGGCGACGCTGGCCTTTGCCGAGACGCCCAAGAGCGCCCAGACCAACACGGTGAGCTTTGCCGTGGTGAACCTGCCGGATTTTGGCGCGTCGACCAAGGCGGTGTCGGCGGCGGTGCTGGCGGCGGGCGGCGACGTGACCTGGACCTTGACGATCGTCAATTCAGGCAACCAGGCCGGCAACAACGTGGTGGTGAGCGACGTTTTGCCTAAGGAAGTCGAGCAGGTGAGCTTGTCTGACGGCGGGCAGATCGACGCCCAGGGCAAGGCGGTGTGGACGCTGCCGAGCCTGGCCGCCGGGGCGCAGAAGGTGCTGACCATCCAAGCCAAGGTCAAGAAACCGTTGGATAAGGGCACGCAGATCTGCAACCAGGCGCAGATTGTGTCGCAGGAGAATCAGACGCCCTCGCCGACCAATCCGCCGGGAGCGACGCCGCAGCCGGGGGGCAAAGCGACCTGTGCCGACGTGGACAGCGCGCCCAAACTCGTGATGACCAAGGATGTTTTTGACGTCGCCAGCGGCAAGCAGTGGAACGGCGGCGCGGTCAAGCCCAAGCAGGTGCTGCGCTACACCATTCGCGTGCGCAATGTGGGATCGGCGCTGGCCAAAGACCTGGTGGTCAGCGATGTGGTGCCGCAGGGCCTGGTGGACGCGGCGGCGCTGGACGGCGGCACCCTGGACGCCCAGACCAAGACGATCAGCTGGCCGGTGCTGCCGAGCCTGGGGCTTGGGGCCAATGACGAGCTGGTGGTGCGCTTTGAGGCGGCGGTGCCAGCTGGGGCGGATAACGGCGCTTCGATCAGCAATCAAGCGCAGTTGCTGTACAGCGGCGCGCCGGCGCCCATCAATTCCGACGACCCGACCACGCCGGCCGAGGCCGATCCGACCCTGGTGGTGGTGCAGTCGAACGTGGACTTTAGCAAGGCGACGCTGAGCGTGGTCGATGTCAACGGCGGCGATGCGCGCCCGGGCGATCAACTTGAATATACGCTGAAATTGCAGAATGACGGCGACGGCACCGGCAAAGACGTGACCGTGGTGCTGCCGCTGGACAGCAAGCTGGAGAATGTCCAGACCGACGCGCTGGGCAGCGTGACGCCGGGCATGGCGACGTGGAAGCTGGGCACACTGGCGCCGGGCCAGGGGGGCACGCTGACGCTCAAGGCGACGCTGAAGAAACCTTTGGCGGATGGCGCGCTTGTGACTCTGCAGGCCCAGATTGCCGCGAGCGGCTTCCAGGTGCCGGTGCTGAGCGACGCCGACCTGACCACGCCGCTGCGCGAGGCGACGACGCTGAAAGTCACGGCGAAAGCCGATCTTTCGGGCAGTTCGTGGACGGTGCAGGACCTCAACGGCGGGCTGTTTGAGCCGGGCGACTCGCTGCTGCTCAAGCTGACCCTGCGCAACAGCGGCGATGCCCTGGCCCAGCTGGTGCCGGTGCTGGCGCAGCTGCAGGCGGCGGAGTGGAGCGATCTCAAGCCGTTTGACGGCGGAAAGGTCAATGGCAGTCAGGTGAATTGGACGGTGCCGCTGCTGTCCCTGACGCCCTCGGGCGATGTGGTGGTGACCCTGCAGGGCACCCTGGCGGCGGGGCTGCAGGACGGGCAAATCGTCACGGTGCAGGCGCAGTTGCCCGGCGTGGCCGATGCGCCGCTGGCCAAGATCAGCGTCAGCGCCAAGCCGCGGCTCGACAGCTCGGTGGTGACGGTAGACGACGAGAGCGGTTGGATCGCCAAAGTGGGCCAGACGGCCAGCGGCCACGTGCTGCGGGCGGAGATTCTGGTCAAGAACAGCGGCAAGGCGGCGGCGCAGAACCTGCTGGTGAGCTTGCCGATTCCCGCGCCGACCGGCCAGCTGCAGATCGTCACCCCGGGTGGCGTGCAGCAGGGCAACAAGGTCGTGTGGCCGGTGGCCAATGTGCCCGCGGGCGGTCAGCTGCTGCTGGTGGCCAAGCTGACGGTGGCGGCGACGGCAAAGGACGGCGATACCCTGGCTTTCTCGGCGCAATTTGAGGGCGGCGGCGCAGATCCGGCGAGCGTGCAGGGTCCGACGCTGACGGTCGTGCAAAAGCCCATCCTCAAGCTGACCAAGAGCTTTGTGGACGTGACGGGCAAGCACTTGTTCCCGGGCGATCAGGCGCGCTTTACCCTGACCGTGGCGAACTTGGGCAATGCCCCGGCGCAAAACCTCAAGATCACAGATGATGTCCCGGTGACGATCGGCCAGCTGGTGGCAGAGGCCGGCGGTCAGGTCCAGGGGCAGACGGCGAGCTGGAGCGTGCCGACCCTGCAGCCGGGCCAGACGGCCAGCGTAACGCTGCTGGGGACGATCGCCGCGGGCGTGCCGTCGGGGGCGGTGCTGGTCAATCAGGCCAAGGCCCAGGCGGATGCGGGTGAGGCGGCGCTGTCAAATCCGCTGCAGATTCCCGTGGTTTATCCGACATTGACCGTGGAGCTGGGGCTGCTGCCAGAGGCGCCGGCCAAGCTGCCGCTGCAACCCGGCGACACGGCGACGCTGCAGGTCAAAGTGCAGAGCCAGACCGATACCGCGACGGGCGTGCTGGTGCTGGCGAACATCGACGCGAGCGTGTTTGACGTGACGGCGCTCAAGGGCGCGACGTGGGACAGCAAAACCCAGACTTTGCGCTGGGCTCCGGAGGATAACCAGGGTCTGCAGGTGCTGCTGCCGGGCAAGCCGCTGGTGCTGCTGGCGGCGCTTAAGGTCAAGGCGACGGCGGCGGACGGCACCCAGGCGCAGTTCACGGCGAACGGGCGCGAGGGCGAGACTTCGCTGGTTTACCAAGCAGTGCCGCAGGTTGCGCCGATCCAGGCCGTGCCCAAGCTGCGCATCGACAAGAGCGTGCAAATCCTCCAGGGCGAGGGCAGCAACGGCAAGGTCGCGCCCCTGGACCTGCTGCGCTACGAGCTGACGGTGCGGGTGGAGGGCAAAACCGCGGCCAAAGACATTGTCGTCACAGACCTGCTCGATTCGCAAATGGAATTGGTCGCTGTGGGCAGTGGCGGTCAGGTCAAGGGCGGCGCGGGCAATGGCAGTACGGCGCAGTGGGATAGCGCGGGCACGCCGAGCCTGGCGCTGGTGCTGCCGGGCCAGACGGTCAAGCTGCAGCTCGACGCGCGGGTCAAGGCCACGGCGGTCGATGGCACGGTGATCCCCAATCAGGCCAATGGCTTGGCTATGGGTCTTGTGGAAGCACAGCTGTCCGACGACCCCAAGACGCCGGCGCAGGGCGATGCGACGCAGGTGGTGGTGCGGGTCCAGTCGGGGCTGCAGGCGTCGATCAAGGCGGTGAAGGACGACAACGGCGGCGCTTTGCTGACCGGCGAGACGGTGACGTGGCGCCTGACCCTGGTGGCGACGAGCGCTTCGCAGCTGAGCGGGGCCAAGATCATCGACGGCGTGCCTGCGGGCGCGGACTACGTGGCTGGTTCAGCGCGGCTCAACGGCCAGGCGGTCAGCGATCTGGCCGGGGGCAACCTGCCGCTCATCGCTGGATTGCTGGTGAATTCGCCGGGACAGCCGGCCGGTGTGCTGCTGCCGGGCACGGAGAATGCCGCGGTGGTGACCTTCCAGACGCGGGTGCGCGCCGACGCCGCCGATGGCTCGCTGCTGACCAACTTGGCGACGGCGATTGCCGATGGCGCACCGCCGACCGCGGTGGGTCCGGTGTCGATCGCCGTGGGCAATTCGGGTTCGCTGCGCACCACCGCCAAGACGGTGCAGATCATCGACCAAAATGGCAATGGTTTGGCAGATGTGGGCGAAGAGCTGCGCTGGACGGTCGCGGTGACCAACAGTGGCGCGGGCAAGGCGGAAGCGGTGACGCTGAGCGATCCGCTGGCGGCCAATCTGCAATTTGTCAGCGGTTCTCTGCGGGTGGGCGATTTCGCGGTCAGCGATGCCGTGGACCTGGACGCGGGAGGTTACGACGTTAAGAACCGATTGGTGCAGGCCAAGCTGGGCGATCTGGCGGCGGGCAGCGCGGTGGCAGTGGAATTCCGCACGCGGATCGCCAAGGCAGACGGCGGCGTGGCCAGCAACCAGGCGACAGTGCAGGCCAAGAGCCTCGCGCCCGAGCTGAGCGACGCGGACGGCGACGACGCCAACGGCAACCAGCCGACGGTGGTGGGCATCGGCGACAAGGCGGTGCTGGCCCAGGTGTTCAAGAACGTGCAGGACGAAAACGGCGGTCAGGTACAGATCGGCGATGTGCTGCGGTACACCATTCAGGTCAAGAATTTGGGCGTCCAACCCCTGACGTCGCTGACCGTGACCGATCCGCTGCCAGTGGGGCTGCAGCCGACCGCGGACAACGGCGCGGGGGCAGGCGATGTGCTAGCCCCCAGCGGCGCGCAGATCGCCTGGACCGGCACGGTGGCCGACAAGCCGACGACCCTGGTCGTCAAGGGCATCGCGGTGCAGCCGGGCGAGAGCGAGACGCTGACCCTGCGCGTGAAGGTGGCGGAGAAAACCCCAGCGGGTCAGGCGCTTTGCAACGTGGCGACGGCGAGCGTGGTGGCCAGCGGCAGTGGCGGCAGCGCCGAGTGGTCGTCCAAAGCGGCGTGCGCCTCGGTGGGTGCGGTCGCGGGCGAAGGCGTGGTGCGCGGCGCGGTGTTTGAGGACATCGGCGCCCAGGACGGCGTGTTCCAGCCAGGCATCGACGCAATTTTCAGTGGTTACCAGGTACAGGTGCTGCCGCCCGAGGGCGAGGCGCCGGTCATCGCCGCGCTGACCAGTGACAAGGGCCTGTTCCAGCTGGCCCAGGTGCCCGAGGGGCCGCGGCGCGTGCGCGTGCTCAACGCCAATGGCGTGGTGTTCTATGAAGGGCTCTGGCAGGCCCCCGGCGCCCAGGGCGGGCAGCTGGACCTGGCGATCAAGCCGACGGGCCGCACCTACGATCCGCGCAGCGGCGAGCTGGTGGCGGGCGTACGGGTGTTCTTGCTGTACGATCAAGTGGATCCCATCGCCCCGGGGCAGAGCGTCGCCGCGGACCAGCTGCCGGCGGGCCAGCAGGGGCAGAAGACCGATCCCAGCGGCGCGTACCTGTTTACCCCAAAGCCGGGGCGGGCTTATCGCATCGACGTGGCGGCGGCGGCGGCTGGGCGGGCCTTCCCGTCGGCGGTCAAGGCGGCCGAGGCGGGCGTGGCGCTGCTGGACGGCGACGGTTTTGTGGTAGCCCAGGCCGTGCCGGTCATTGCCCAGGGCCTGCCGCGCTATTTGACGCGCTTTACCCTGCAGGGCCAGGTGGCGCCGCCGGCGCCTCGGCATAACCACTTGCCGGTCGACAAAATCGCCGCGATGATCCAAGTGTCCATGAAATTGTCCAGGGCTCAGGCGCAGATCGGCGAGCTGGTTGCAGTGACGGTCAAGGTCGTCAACGGCTCGACCGCGGCGATCGCCCCCGATCAGCTCAACGGCACCGGCGGCGCGGAGCTGCGCCAAGTGCTGCCGATGGGCTTGGCGCTGGTACCGGGTTCTGCGCGGATGACGCTCAAGCGCGCGGGTGGCCAGACGGCGGACATCCCCCTCGCGCCTTTGAGCGGCGGGCTCTTGGCGATTCGCCGGCTCGCGGCCGCTTCTGGCCAGACGATGGGCTTGGAGCTGCCCCCGGGCGGCGAGCTCACCTTTACGGCGATGGCCGCGGTGGGCGCTTCTGCGGCGGTAGGCGCCGAATTGAACACCTACGCTCAGCTTTTTGACACCGGCGGCGGGGCTCTGTCCGATCGGGCGGGCGCGGCGCTGCTGGTGCAGGCGGATCCGCTGTTTGACCGCGCCGGCGTGCTGGCCAAGGTGTTTTGCGATAGCAACGGCGACGGGGTGCAACAAGACGGCGAGGACGGCCTGCCGGGAGCGCGCATCTACGCGGACACCGGCGAGTTTTCTGCGACGGATGCCTATGGCCGCGCCCACTTCATCAACCTGCCGGGCGGGACCCACCTGTTCAAGATCGATGCCGACACTGTGCCGCCCGGCTCGCAGTTGCGCGGCGACGGCAAGAAAGCCCTGCTGCTGACCCGCGGTTTGACCCAGTCGGTCAGCTTTGCGGTGCGCTGTTCGCTCGAGCCCGTGGGGCCAGGGCAGATCGAGGTAACGCCGGCCGACGAGGTCTCGCCGATCGGCGCCGGGCCCGGGGTGGCCCTGGTCGAAGCCGATGCAAAGACTGGCGAAATCGCCGTGGATGGCGCGCGACTGCCGGTGCGGCGGATCCTGGCGCGCATTGCCCTGAGCAACGAGCGACCGATGAGTCTGGCGGCCGAGGCGACGGCGTTGGTGCTCGATCCAAGCGCACCGCTGAGTGTTTGGACCGACGGCACCGGCGGATTTACCCGCTATGCCCTGGAGATTCGCGGCGTGTCTCAAGGTCCGCGCCGCGGCGATATCGAGTTTGAGTCGCTGGGCACAGGTGAATTGCCGCGGCGGGTGAGCTTTGCCCTGCCCGGCGGCGCGTCCGTGCTGGGCAAGCTGGAGCCCGGCAAGCGCTATTCGCTGCGGGTGCGAGCAGAGACGGTCCACGGCAGCCGCGCCATCTCTGCGCCCATCGGCTTTGAGGTGCGCAAGGGCGGCACAGGCCAGGCCGCCAGCTGGCAGGTGCCGCAGCGGCCAAGCGCTTTGGCCTTGAACGGCCACGGTTTTGCCCTGAGCGGCCAGCAGGCCTTGCTGCGCATCGTGCGCCCGGAGGACGGGCGGTTGCTCGTGTCTCTGCGCCTGGTGAACGGCAGCAGCCGCGACGAGTATTTCACCCTGCCCAAGCTGGGCGCCAAGACGGCGCCGGCCAAGCCGGTGCTGGTGCGCGAGGCGGCGGTGCCGGCCGGCGTGGTGGTGCCGCCTGCGGCGACCGCACCCGCCAAACCGCCGGCGACTGCGCCGGCTCCCTTGGCGGCTCCGCCGGCGACGCCGGCCCCTGCGGCCGCCGTTCCGGCGGCTCCGCCGGCGACTGCCAAGAGCCCGGCC
>CAXNCS010000005.1:0-100299 GCA_964201005.1 Myxococcota bacterium | reverse complement strand
TCCAAGGACTGGATGATCTTGCGCTCCATCTCCTGGGCGTCGCGCGACATCGGCCAGTTGGCGACCACGTAGCCCATCACGCGGATGGCCTGCCAGTAGTAGTCGTCTTCGCGCTGGTTGAACAGGGTTTCGCCATACATCTTGAGGATGTCGTAGACGTACGGCTTGCCGTTGATCAGGCTCTTGCGCACGTCATTGCGCGCCTGCAGGTTCTTGTTCATGTTGGCGAGCACTTCGCCCTTGAACGGCGCCGCCCAGCCCTGCATGGCCGGGTCGAGCTTGGGCTCAAGTACGCTGGCCGTATACAGAATCGGCCGCACCCGCGGGTCGACGATGGCGCACTCGCCCTTGGTGGTGTCCGAGCCAAAGTCGTCGCAGCTGTCGTCGTCCCAGGACGGCTCAGCAAGAGATTTGGCCAAGTATTCAATGGCTTCTTTGCGGAGATCGAAGCCCTTCTTCTTGGCCTTGGCCTCTTTGGCTTCTTTGCTTAGCTTCTCTGCCGCGGCAGCGATTTCGTCTTCAAACTCAATGAGCTGCTGAAACCACTTCACCGCCTCGCTGTAGCGATACAACTGGAAGTTGGACCAGCCGAGTTTGTAGAGCGCCAGCGAGTAGTTGGCGTTGTCGCCAAACTCTTTGGCTTTGAGCGCAGCCCGCTCGTACGCCGCAGCGGCTTTCTCGTAGTCGTTGTCGTCAAAGTGAATTTCGCCCACGCGCAGCCAGGCTTCGGCGACGTACTTGCTCTTGGGGTAGTGGTCCTCCAGGGCCGACAGCGTAACCACCGACTTCTGCTCAAAGCGCGGATCGCTCTCGCGCATTTCGTACTCGCAGAAGCCCTGCAGGTACATCGCGGCGTCGGAGATCGTGTGATTGGGCCAGCGCTTTTCTAGCACCAGGCCAGACAGCTTGCCGCTCAGCGGCTCCATCGGCGTGCCATCGGGCACCCAGTGCAGGTACTTGTAGATGGCGATCGAGCGCGAGAAGTCGCGGCGGGCTTCCTGAGGCATGTCCAGGATCTTGCCGCGGTTGTACAGGTCCATCTCGCGGGTAAAGTTGTCCGACGAGCGGTTGTAGCCGGCGATCGTGTCTTCGTAGTACAGCTCGGCGAGGCGGAAAAGCGCGTCGGGCGTGTACTTGTCGTGGTCGCGGTGGCGGAAGATGAAGGTCTCCAGCCGGGCGATGGCTTCGCGGCGCAGGTCAAACTGCTCTTGGTCGAGCTTGTCGATCTGGCTTTGGTAGCCGGCGGCCACGGTTTTCTGGCGAGACTGCACTTCCCTGGCGATGTAGTCTTTGACTTCTTTCTGGTATTCCTGGGCTGCCGTGCGGAACTGCTCGTAGGCGGCCTGAAACTGCTTGCGCTCGCTCGACACCCGCACCGAATCGGTGACGGCATCGCCCTTGTTGGCGTCGTACTTGGGCATCAGCCGCACGCCCGCCGGCGCCGCCGCCCCAGCCACAGCAGGGACAGCCGCGACCGAGGCCGCCGCCAGGAGCGACGTTAGGACCGACCGTGCAGCCCAGCGCGCCAATGAATTGGCCATGCCGCGGACCATCACTCCTCCTCCGCCGCATCGCCGGTCAGGTTGTTGAGCACGTCGCCGAGCGAGCGGATGCGCTGGGCGCGTTCATCCTGAAGCTCGCGAATAGCCGTGCCTTTCTCTTGCTTGCGCCGCCAGGCGACGTCCACCAGACCCAGGTCGGCTTCCAAGATGATCTCCGACAGGCGGTTCTGCGCCGCCCGCACCAAGGTGTAGCCCACTTGGCGGGCCAGCACGCGGGAATCATCTTCGTAGTTGCGCACTTGGGCCTGATACTCGGCGATATTGCGCTGCTCCGTGGCCAGAATCTTCTTGATGCCCGCCAGACGCTCAAAGGCGCGGTCCTGGATCGTGCCGAGCAGCGTATTGATGTCCTTGACCAGCAACTCTAATTGCCCGCGCGCCGCGCGATACCGGCCGATCTCGACACTGCCGCCGCGCCGCTCAAGAGAGCCGACATAGACCTCCTGCTCGGCGCGCTGGGCTGCCAACAGCGCTGTGCGGATGGTGTTCTCGTCGTTGGAGACTTTGTCACCGGCGCCCACGCCCTGGGCAGCGATCTCCACCGCCTGCGACAGGTCCTCGATCTCCCGGTAAATGCGCCGCAGTTCGTCTTTTTCTGCCTGCAGGCCTTCGCGGATCTTGCGCTCCTGCTCCTTGGTCAGCACCACGCCTTCGCCGCCAAACAGCCGCTCATTGAGCATCTTTTCGACGCTGAGCAGGGCGTCCTTGATCGTGGCGAGCTGGGCCTTGAGCAGCGCCACTTCGCCGGCCATGTTGGTCATTTCGCCGGCCACCCGTGTCTGGCGGCGGATATAAGCTTCGACATTGGTTGGGATCTTCGCAAAGGCGACCTCCAACTGCCGGCGGCGGGCCATCAGCGCATCGGCGCGTTCCTTCTCGTCCGCGGTCATTTTGGGCGCCGCTAGCTCGCGCAGGGCCTCGACAATGCGCTTGCCGATGACCACGGTGCGGTTTTGCGACTCCGCCAAGCGCACCCAGCCGTCTTTGAGGTCCGGGAACATGTCCAGCCGCGCCGATTCGCGCAGCGCCGCATCGATCGTCGCTGCCAACTTTGCGGATTCTTTGACATCGGCGCGCTCGGCGGCCATGTCATCAAACAGCGCGACCACGCGGAGCATGGCCTCGTCCTTCTCAATGTACTTGGCGACCCGCTCAGAAACGGGCCGAATCACGGAGTAATCTTCTGAGCCGCGGGCGAGCAGCCAGGCAAAGAACTGCTCCAGGTTCTTGTCGCTGGAGGCAAACGCGCGCATTTCGCCTTCGATCGCCGAATAGCGTTCCGCCACCTCTTTGTAGGCGCCG
Organism: Myxococcota bacterium; assembly: GCA_964201005.1. Classification (GTDB taxonomy): domain Bacteria; phylum Myxococcota_A; class UBA9042; order UBA9042; family UBA9042; genus SXRM01. Next base: position 97,435 of record CAXNCS010000005.1, on the reverse strand, counting down.
TCGGCCTTTTCATACTGCTTTTCAAGCATGTTGATGCGGCCGCGCAACACCGCCGCCTGCACTGCGACGTTGTCGTCGCTCACGGTCAGCAGCAGGACGTCCAGGACTTCAAGGGCGCGCTTAGGCTTGGCCCCGGCGACGTAAGTGGCGGCGAGTTCCAGGAGCGCTTCTTCAAACACCTTGGAATTGCGGTCAATCTCCAGATAGAACTGGGTGGCTTCGTCGTATTGCTTGGACTGCAGGAGCAAGCGACCCACGGCGAGGTTGACGTAATCGACCACGTTGGCGTCGAACTTGCGCTTGGGATCCTTGGCCGCGGCTTTGGCAGCTTCGGCGACGCGGCGCAGCTCTGCCAAGGCCTCGGCTTGCTTGCCCCGGGCGACGAGCATCGCGCCGACGTAAAAGCGCGCGGCCGGCCAACGGGGCTCGCCAATGTTGATTTGATTGAGGAAGGTCAGGGCGCGGTCGAGGTTGTCGCCCAAGAAGAACGATCGGCCAAACTGGTACAGCAGCTCACTGCGGCGATCGCCGGGCGGCAGGGTGTCCAAGCGCTTGGCCAGGACCTCGACTTCGTCCTTGCGGTACATGCGCACCGCAATGTCGACCAGGGCCGCCAGGGCGCTCTGGTAGTGGCGGCTCGACGGGGTGGACAGCACTTTGTCAAGATAACGCTTGGCGCCCGCGTAGTTGCGCATGCGGTACAGCGAGTCGCCGAGCATGAACAGCGCATCGCCGTAGTCGCGGGTCAGCTGAAACTCGCTGTTGCCCACAAGATCCATCAATAGCACAGCAGCCATTTGCAGGTTGCCGCGATCATAGGCCAATTGCGCTTCCAGATAGCGGCGATCCAGCGGGTAGCGGCGCTCTTTCTCGCGCGAACGGCGCAGGTCTTCGTCCACCAAGCTGACGCCTGAGCGAACGTTGCCAATGTCGTTTTCAATGCTTCGCGGATCTTCGGCCTGGGCGGTGGCAGGAAGGAGCGGCAAAGCCAGCGCCGTGATCAGCAGCGACGCTGTGACCTGGGCAAAACTGCCGCGGGCGCCAGCGGGGCGAGATGAGCTGGCGCGACCTGGGCCGCCGCGATCTGGCGCATTGGCGGGCTGAGAGGTTGTGACCGCCGCGCCCACCCGCGCCCAGATCCCGCGGCGATCCACCCGCGGGCTTGGGTTGGATTCGGAGATTGGGCTGTCCATCACTTGGCTGCCCCCTCGGCTTCCTTGTCTTTCTTATTCTGGATCAGCTTGACCTCGTACTTGATGTACGGCTTGTCTTCCAGATCCGTGCCCAGGCCGCCGCGCTCGTAGCCGACCACCGCCACTTCCGTAATCCGGCCCTTGGTGGCGTAAAAGGTGTACGAGGACTTGAGCTTGAACACATAGCCCTTGAGGTAAGAGAACAGGTCAGAATTGCCCTGGTAGACCATCTCGACCGAGAGGGAGTGGTTGCCGGGGATCACGGAGCCGTTGTAAATCTCGAACTCGCGGCGGGAATTCAGCAGGCCGTTGGCGTTGTCCTGGTAGTAGATCTTCTTGCCGTCCAGGAAGTACGTGACTTCCTTGAGCAAGAAGAAGTTGCCCATCTCGTTCTTGTGGATCAGCACCGCCCGCGACTCGGCGACGACCTGTTCAAGGATCTGCTCTTTGAGCAGCAAGAGCCGAGTTTTCGTTTGGAAAATCCGCTCTTTGATGCCGACGACCCTCTCTTCGATCTGGCGCAATTTCGCTTCGTACTGGGCGTCGCCTGCCTGGGGGACTGGGGTTGCGGCGGCGGCGTCGGGCTTGGCAGGGTCAGCGGGCTTAGCAGGGTCAGCAGGCTTAGCAGGGTCGGCGGGCTTGGCAGGGTCGGCGGGCTTGGCGGCATCAGCGGGCTTGGCAGCATCAGCGGGCTTAGCAGCAGCCTTGGCGGGATCAACTTGGGCGTAGGCGGGTGAGCCGTGGGCGATGAGCGCCGCGGTACAGCCGGCGAGGAGGCGGGCCGTCGCCCAAAAACGGCGGTGATCAGCGCGGGTGGCGGCTTGCGGCATTTCGCTTGCTCCCATGGAGGTCCTCTTCCTTCACCCAATTCGGGTGACGGCGCCTTTGACCGGGGGACCCTGCGGTGGGTCAGCCCGGCCAGCTGCGCCTCGTCATCTTCGCGGACTCAGCGGGTTCAATTGAGCACGTGCCCAATTCCGCGCAAGCGAGTTCCCGCGACGCAGAGCGGATTCGTCCGCGAACTGCCCGGCCAACCGGGAGCCCCTGACCGGACGGTCAGCTCCAAAGCGATAGCATAAAGTGTCAAGGCAAGGCCCGTCAAATCCTGGCCCTGCGGCGAGCGCTGGGGCGGTTCAGGCCAGGGGGCTCCAATCTTCGGCAATCACCGGCGCGGGCGGGGCAAAAAAGCCCGCCATGGTGTCCAGTAGCTCGGTCAGGCCGGTGCGCGTCATCGGCGAGATGGGCATGACCTTTTGCCCGAGTTCGGCGCTCAAACGGCTGGCTTCTGCGCGGGCTTCGGGGCCCAAGAGGTCGGCCTTGGCCAAGCACAGCAGGGCGGGGCGCTCGAGCAGGCTGGGATCGTGGGCCTCCAGCTCGCGGCGCAGGATCGCCAGTGCTTCGGCCGGGGCGGGCTCCGACTCCGCAGCGAGCAGAAAGCAAAGCGCGGTACAGCGCTCGATATGGCGGAGGAACTGGATGCCCAGACCGGCGCCGTCGGCGGCTCCTTCAATCAGGCCGGGGATGTCGGCTACGGTGAAGGTGCGGCCGCGGTGGCGCACGACGCCCAGGTTGGGCACCAAGGTGGTAAACGGGTAGTCGGCGACTTCGGCGCGCGAGGCGGAAATGGCGCGAATCAGGCTGGATTTGCCCACATTGGGGAAGCCGACCAGGGCGATGTCCGCGAGCAACTTGAGCTCTAGGCGCAGGCTGAGAGCAACCCGCGGTTGGCCGGAATTGGCCCGGTCCGGCGTTTGCTGGGTCGACGAGGCGAAATGGCAATTGCCCCAGCCGCCGTTGCCGCCGCGGGCGATCACCGCTTTTTGGCCCTCTTCGGTCAGATCGGCGATGAGTCGGCCGCTGCGCGCGTCGCTGACTTGGGTGCCGGGCGGCACGGAGAGCACGAGGTCGGCGCCGTCGCGGCCGGTCTTGCGCTGCCCCATGCCGGCGGCGCCGTCTTCAGCGAGGTATTCGCGGCCCTGGTGGTAGTCGAGCAAGGAGCGCGAGCGGGCATCGGCCAGCAGCACGACGTCGCCTCCGCGGCCGCCGTCGCCGCCGTCTGGGCCGCCGCGCGGGGTGTGCTTTTCGCGGCGAAAGGAGCGGCTGCCGTTGCCGCCCGCGCCGGAGCTGACTTCGATGAGGGCGTGGTCGATGAACTGCATGGTGGGATCCTGGGAATGTCGCGGCGGGCGCGGGGGGCGTAAGGATGCCGGGCGGAGGGGATGGCGGCAAGCCCTATCGTGAAGGTTCGCGGGGTTGGGCGGCAGACCGGCGAAAATCGGCAGAATCAAATGGCAGATCAGTAGGTTGTGCTTGAAGGCTACTGTCGATGGCCCTGCGGTGATCACGGCGGTGGCGGTGCGGGGCCTCGAGGGGAAAAGGCCCGGTTGCTGAGTCTCGCCAAGGGGGTGTCGGGCGAATTGTGAAGAGGTACTCATCGACGCGGGCGGTGGGCGGGAGCGACAAAATATTGACCCCACCGGAGCGCGGCAATTGGGTTCACGTGCAGGGGTTGCGTCGCGGGAGTGTCAACCTGTAGCGGTCGATCTGTTTTTTTGACACAACAGGTTGTGGTGCGACCCTCTGAACTTGAGTTGACCCGAATGGCCGACCGGGCTACGGTGGAGGGGTAACGTGAGGTCTTGCAGCCAACGCCGCGACCATCTCAAGGCAGCCGATACCCAAGCTGCCGGCGGTCGTCGTGGACGTTCGAGCAGGGCTTCGCGGACACCCCAATTCCAACAACACCTAGATCTTGCGCTGCCACGGTGCAATGCGGATCGGGTGCCCCTACGCCCCGCCGGACCCCACCCGCCGGAGGTATGCATGGACGCCACGATGGATACGGTTCTGCGCCACGAAATGCCAAATGATATCCAGACGTCGCCCATGCCGGTCGCGACGACGCCGACCCAGGCGGCTCTGTTTGACGACGCGCTGGGCCTGCAGGCCGTCACCGAGCGCATCTCGGTCACCGCGCAGAACCAGATGAGCGGCAAGGAGTTGCCTCCGACGCAGCGCCAGGACCGCGGCCGCGGGATCAGCTTTAAGCGCCGCTTTACCAAGGCGAGCGTGCACCCGTTTGATGAAGTGGCCTGGGAACGGCGCACCGCCTCGATCACCAACACCCGCGGCGAAGTGGTGTTTGAGCAAAAAGGTGTTGAGTTTCCTGCGTTTTGGTCGCAGACCGCCACGGCGGTGGTGGTGTCCAAGTATTTTCGCGGATCCTTGGGCACGCCGCAGCGCGAGTCGTCTGTGCGGCAGTTGATCGGCCGCGTGGTCAGCACGTTGGTGCAGTGGGCGCGCCAGGGTAGCTACTTCGCGACGGAAAACGACTACGAGGTGTTTGGCGCCGAGCTGACGTGGCTGCTTTTGCACCAGCGCATGAGCTTTAACTCGCCGGTTTGGTTCAACTTGGGCGTGGAGACCCATCCGCAGTGCTCGGCGTGCTTCATCAACAGCGTGGACGACACCATGGAGTCGATCCTGAGCTTGGCCAAGACCGAGGGCATGCTGTTCAAGTTTGGCTCCGGCACCGGCAGTAATCTCAGCCCGATTCGCTCCAGCCGCGAGATGCTGGCGGGCGGCGGAGAGGCCTCTGGCCCCGTGTCCTTCATGAAGGGTTTTGACGCCTTTGCCGGGGTGATCAAGTCGGGCGGCAAGACGCGCCGGGCGGCCAAGATGGTGATCCTCAACGTCGAACACCCCGACGTCATGGAGTTTATCCGCTGCAAAGAGAAGGAAGAGAAGAAGGCCTGGGCGCTGATCGACGCGGGCTATGATGGGCGCATCGACGGCGAAGCTTACGGCTCGGTGTTCTTTCAGAACTCCAACAATTCTGTGCGGGTCAGCGACGCGTTCATGAAGGCCGTGGCCGAAGACGGGCCGTGGAGCACCCGCGCCATCCGCGACGGACGGGTGGTCGACACCTTCAAAGCCCGCGAAGTCATGGGCGCTATCAGCGACGCGACCTGGTGGTGCGGCGACCCGGGCCTGCAGTTCGACACGACGATCAACGACTGGCACACCTGCCCCAACAGCGGGCGGATCAACGCGAGCAACCCGTGCTCGGAGTACATGTTCCTGGACGATTCGGCGTGCAATTTGGCGTCGCTCAACCTGCTGCAGTTCATTGGCGACGATCGCGAACTCAACGTCGCTGACTTTCGCCATGCGGTGGATCTGACGATTACGGCTCAAGAAATTCTGGTGGACTTTGCTTCCTACCCCACGCCGGCGATCGAGCGGAACAGCCACGCCTACCGGCCGCTGGGCCTGGGCTATGCCAACCTGGGGGCGCTGCTGATGACCCGCGGGCTGGCGTACGACTCTGACGAGGGGCGCGCTTACGCCGCGGCGGTGACGGCGCTGATGCACGGCGAGGCCAACCTGCAGTCGGCGCGGCTGGCGGAGCAGATCGGCGCGTTTCCCGGCTATGTGGCCAACCGCGAGCCGATGCTGCAGGTCATGCGCAAGCACCGCGCAGCTCTGGCGGGGATCGAGGCCAGCAGCTTGCCGGCGTCGCTGATGCAAGGGGCCAAGGCGGTGTGGGACGAAGCCGTGGCGGTGGGCGAGCAGCACGGCTACCGCAACGCCCAGGTGACGGTGCTGGCGCCCACGGGGACCATCGCCTTTATGATGGACTGCGACACCACGGGCATTGAGCCGGACATCGCCCTGGTCAAGTACAAGAAGCTGGTGGGCGGCGGCACGCTGAAGATCGTCAACGGCTCGGTGCAGGAGGCCTTGGGTCGCCTGGGCTACAACCAGGCCCAGGTTGCCGATATCACCAGCTATATTGACGCCAACGACACCATTGAAGGCGCGCCGCACCTGCGCGACCGCGACTTGTCTGTGTTTGACTGCGCGTTCAAGCCGGCGGGTGGCACGCGGTCGATCCACTACCTGGGGCACCTCAAGATGATGGCGGCGGTGCAGCCGTTCCTGTCTGGGGCCATCTCCAAGACCGTCAACCTGCCGCATGAGGCGACGGTGGAGGACATCACCGAGACCTACCTGCAGGCCTGGAAGATGGGGGTCAAGGCGGTGGCGGTGTACCGCGATGGCTGCAAGCGCGTCCAGCCGCTGTCGACCAAAAAGACCAGCGAGGATGCGGCGGATGACCGGGTCATGCAGGTGGCGACGCCGGCAGAGGTGGTCGAGAAGATCGTCGAGCGCGAGGTGTTCAAGCCGCTGCGCAAGAAGTTGCCCGATGAGCGCCAGGCCCTGACCCACAAGTTTTCGATCGCCGGCCACGAGGGCTACATCACCGTGGGCATGTACGAAGACGGCACGCCGGGCGAGGTGTTTATCACCATGGCCAAGGAAGGCTCGACGCTTTCAGGCCTGCTGGACGCCTTTGCCACCGCGATCTCGCTGGCGCTGCAGTACGGCGTGCCGCTGCACGTGCTGTGCGACAAGTTCACCGCGACCCGCTTTGAGCCCAGCGGCTTTACCGGCAACAAGGATATCCCGATCGCCAAGTCGATCACCGACTACATTTTCCGCTGGCTGGCGCTGAAGTTCCTGGACCAGGGCGAGGCGGAGCTGGAGGGCGACCAGACGGCGCACGCTTCGCAGGGCACTGCGTCGACTGGGGTGGCGGTCAAGGTCAAGGTGGTCGATCCGGCCAAGGCCCAGGCCCAGGGCGGCGGGACGGACGTGCAGGCCCCCAGCAAGGCCGCGCCGAGTGCAGAGCTCGCCCAGGGGCGCTATCAGGCTCGGATGGACGCGCCGCTGTGCTCGGCCTGCGGCCGCATGATGACGCCGGCGGGCAAGTGCTACCGCTGCGACTGCGGCCAGACGTCGGGCGGTTGTTCCTAGCGTCAGGATTGCGCGGCCCTTGCGGGGCGGAGCTGTCCACCGATCGCCAGACGAGGGCGATCGGTGGACGCAGCCCCCGCAATGAGCGTCAGCGCGGCGCGATGAGCGACGCTTCGTAGTCGCTCGGGGCTTGGTAGCCCAGCAGTTCCAACACCGTGGCAGCGACATTGGCCAGGCCGGCACGCGGCAGGTCGTCGCGCAGCCGCCAAGGGCAGTCCTTGCGATAATCGGCGATCGTCAGCGGCACCGGCGCCAGCGTATGCGAGGTCTTGGGCTGGGGCGAGCCGTCGGCCAGGCGCAGCGGCTCGCCCTTTTTGCCGCGGGTCCACATGTCGTCGGCATTGCCGTGATCGGCGGTGACGATCAGCACGCCTCCCAGGGCCTCGACGCGTTCGCGCAAGCGGCCGAGAGCCGTGTCGACGGCCTCCACAGCGGTGACGGTCGCCTCCAAGAGCCCCGTGTGGCCCACCATGTCGCCGTTGGCGAAGTTGCACCGCAGGAAATCCCAGCGCGGCTGGTCGTCTAGGGCGGCTAACATGGCGTCGGCGATTTCCTTGGCCTTCATCTGCGGCGCTTGGTCAAAGGCGATGCGATCGCTCGGGATCTCGACGTAGCGCTCCTGGCCCGGGGCGAGCAGGCCAGAGCGGTTGCCGTTCCAGAAGTAGGTGACATGGCCAAACTTCTGGGTCTCTGAGCAGGCAAACGAGCGCAGCCCTGCGGCGGCCAGGTACTCGCCCAAGACCCGGTCGATCGCCGGCGGTTCGACCAGAAAACGCGTGGGCAGGTGCAGGTCTCCGTCGTACTGCATCATGCCGGCGTAGCGCACCTGGGGGCGGCGACCGCGGTCAAAGTAGCGGAATTCTTCGTCTTGGAAGGCGCGCGACAGCTCAATCGCGCGATCGCCGCGGAAATTCCACAGCACAAAGGCGTCGCCGTCTTGGACCTGGCCGATGGGGCCGTTGGCGTCGGCGATGACGAATCCATCGAGGTTCTGGTCCGAGCGGCCGGAGGTGCGCTGGCGCAGGGTCTGCAAAGCCTCACTGACACTAGTGAATTGCTCACCTTGGCCGTGAACGTGAATGGCCCAGCCGCGCTCTACCATGGCCCAGTCGGCCTCGTAGCGGTCCATGGTGATGGCCATGCGCCCGCCGCCCGAGGCGATGCGCGCGTCACACCCCGCGGCGCTCAATTCGCCCAGCACGGCCTCGATCTGCGCGACGTAGCGCTCAAACGACGGGTCGTCTACGTCGCGGCCATCGGCCAGGGGGTGCAGGCGGATGCGCCCAACGCCGGCCTTGGCGGCCCCGCGGACGAGCGCTTCGACATGGGCGATGTGGGCGTGGACATTGCCATCGGACAACAGCCCGCACAGGTGCAGGGTGCCGCTGCCGCCGACCAACGGCTCGACCAGCCAGCGCCACGTCTCACCGCGCAGCAGCGCGCCGCTGGCCAGCGATTGGTTGACCAGCGCCGCGCCCTGTTCAAAAATGCGCCCTGCGCCCAAAGCGTTGTGGCCGACTTCGCTGTTGCCCATGTCCGCGTCACTGGGCAGGCCGACCGCGGTGCCGTGGGCGCGCAGGGTCCGGGTCGGCTGCGAGGTCCACAGGTCGTGCAGGGTCGGCTTGGCGGCCAAGTGCACCGCGTCGCCCTCATCGCGCGGACCCCAGCCGACACCGTCCAGCACGGCCAGCACCACCGGGCCGGCGGGCTTGGCAAAATGCGCATGGGGCAGAAGTTTTAGCTCAGTCATGGTGCTCCGGAGATGGCCCGCGGGCGGCCGCTACAAGCGATAGCCCAGGCCGAATTCGGCGGCCAGAGGCAGGTTGAGGCGGTCGGTGCCGTCGAGCGGCAAGAAGTAATTGGACAGGGAAAGACGCAGGGACAAAAGGAAATCGCCGCCCAAGTGCAGCTGGCCACCCGCGGCGGCGTTGATGCCAAAGAGCACTTGCTGGTCGAGGTCCAGCACGCTCTTGGGATCGCAAAGGCGGTGGGTGGTGCCAAACAGCTTGCAGTCGGGATCGACGGAGGCGGCAAAAGAGCCCAGCAAATGCGCATCTAGGCCCAATTGGGCGAAGAGCCGCAGCGGTCCGGAGCGCACGGTCGCGCCCACACCCGCCACGGCCCGCGCGGAATTGAACGAGCGGAGCAGGTCGCGGTAGGGGTCTGAGAGGCTCGTGTGCAAGGCGACGCGGCTGAACCACTCCAGGTGCGGGCGGAATTCGTGGGCCAGGCCCGTGGAAAAACCCAGCGATTGGAAGGCTCTGCGCGTCGGCTGGCGCAAGAAAGGTGCATACACGGCTGAGGTGTCGAGGCGCCAGCGGTCGGCGGCGGCCACGCTCGGTCGCTCGGCCTCCACGGGCGCACAGGCCAGCCAGCGCGACAGGAAGGGCTCCAGTTTGTCCAAGGCCTGGCTCAAGGGCACGCGCAATTCCGCTTCAAGCAAGCGGCGTTGGGCGGAGTAGACCGCGACGGTCAGCTCGGTCTCCTGGGCACCCCGGCGCAGAGATCCGTGGACCAGCCAGCGCACCCCCAGGCGCCGCGAGATCTGGAACAGCCGCTGGTGGTCGCCGTAGGGGCGCAGACTATCCGCCGTGGTCAAATGGTCTGTGAGCGCTGAGGCCAAGGCGCTGGCAACGGCGGGCGGAAAGAAATTGGGGCGAAAGCGCCGGTCCGGCTGCAGGGCAAAGCCGTCCTTGAGGGCGATGTGACCTTCCGCGGCGCGGCCGGAGTCGACCAGGGCGACCCCCAGCATGAATTGGGCGTCTGCATAGGGCTTGGGATCAATCACATCCTGGAGAGCATCTCTGTATAATCTGGTGGACTGCTGTAGCTTTTCAACGGACCTCGCTGCCGCTAGAGAGAGGTACAGCTCCAACCCCAAGCGGTAGAGCTGCTGGGCCGCTTGGGCCTGGGCCGTCGCGGCGGGGTCATCGCCCAGCAGCCGCCGCACTTCGGCCACAGGGAGGGTCCGCACCATCGGCGCGCTGGCCAATAGCCGCGCCACCTCGGCCTCCACGGCTTCGGCATCCGCGCCGCCGGCCTGGGCCTTGTCTGCGGCAAAAAGATCGCTTGGCGAGGCCAGTTGGCTCTTGAACGGCAGGATGGCTACGGCGCGGTCGCGGCGCGCATCGGTGGGCTCGGCGGCCTCCGCCGTGATCGTCAACAGCAGGGCCACGAGGGCGACCCAAGCGGCTGGCCAGGGGCTGGCCAGCCAGAGCCGACGCGCAAGTCCGCGGACCCTCACTGGCCACTCGCGGGGTTGCCGGCAGAGGGACCTGGCGCGCAGATCAAGTCTGAACTGCTGATTTCGCTGGCACTTGTGTGGGCCAGCAGCTCGATCGATGCGGACTGACCGTTGAGCGCCGAGGTGGCGTCATCGACCTGCAGGTGCAGCCGCAGCACCCCCAGCTCATCGCGGGCGAGGGTCGCGCGGGTGCGCACGGGCTTTTGCGGCGAGGAGCCGGGCAGGCAGCCGCGCATCGAGAAGGCCGCCTTGCCGCTGTCAGACCGGCCCCCATACACCAGCGCACAGGCGCATTGGCCATCCGGAGGCGCGGCGTCCCGGGCGCGCACGTAGCTGCCCTGGCGGTAAAACCGCATCAAGCCGCTCAAGTCCGGGCCGTACTCCCCCAGCACCAATTCCAGCGCCAGGGGCTCGCCTGCCGGGCCGTATAGGAGCGGATTCGCTGTGCTTTGCGCCGGCGCTGTGCCGCGCCAAATCCCGCCAAACTCGTTGTCGGCCGCACAGCCGCTCCAGGCAAGCAGGCCCAACACCGCCGCAAGCCCCACACCTAGGGCCGGCGGTCGGGCATAATTCCCTTGGGCAATGGCTCGCTTGTGCATCTGGCCGGCTCAGTTCCCGCCCGCAGGGGCGTAGAGGCCGCTGCGAAAGTCGCCGAGGATCTGCCGGTGATCAAAGCACAACTCCGGCAATTCGTCCCAGGCAAACACTTCGACCCGGGCGGCGTCGTCCCCAGCCAGCACCTCTCCGTCGGCCTGCACGGCGTAGACCACGCTGACGGTTGGCTTGCGCGGATCGCGGGCTGGGTCTGAATAGGTATGCATTTGGTAGAGCAAATTGCCTTGGAGGCCCGTCTCTTCCGCCAATTCCCGCAACGCCGCTTGCTCGCAGGACTCTCCGGCGTCCACATGGCCGCCCGGCAGCGCCCAGCCAAAAGGCGGCCAGCGCCGCTCAATCAGCACGACACCGCGCCGACCATCGGCCAAGACGCGTTCGACGATGCAATCGACGGTGAGAATCGGCCCGGGCTTGTCGACGTAGGTCACGAGATCCTCCAGCCCAGAGCCTGCGAAAATAGGAAGGATGCGAAACAACGGCTGGGCAAGAGCTTGGTTTTTCAACCCTCAAGGCCGCGGGACCGCCGTTCGCACCTCCTCCCAGAGGCGGCTACTCCAAGGGCGCGCACACCACTTGAAAGTTGTCGATATAGATGCCGGATCCGCCGCGGATGCCCACGGACACCATGTTGGGAGGGCAGACGGACTCAAATGGCGTGCCGCCGACGCCGCCGACCGAGGTGAGATTGATGTGGTTGCGCCCGACCTTGACCTTGAGCTTGCGCTTTTGCAGCTCGTCCAGGGCATCCTGCAGCAGCTTGGCGGTAAAATTGCCCAGGCGGCCGGCGCTTTCTGCGCGCTCCGCTTCATAGGCAAAGCCGGCTTTTTCCGCATAAGAGACGATGCGCTTGCCGTCGCCGCCGCCGATCGACACTTCCTGGCCGATCGCCGCACCGCCGCCCGCGAGCGCCTCTTCTAGCACCACGCCGACGCCGGGAATGCTCACCGCAAGGACCGCGCTCTTGGGGTCCAGGTCTTTGGGCAGGTTGCTCATGCGGCCCAGATGCAACACGTAGTGGCCGTTGTCGACCGCAACCCAGTGCTTTTCTTTCCAAAACGTCTTCTTGGAGCCGGGCTTGTGCAGGGCAAACTGCATCGGGAAAATCCCGGATACCGGCTTGTTGTCGTCGTCCTTCAGGGTGCTCTGGTAGCTAATGACCGTGCGCTTGTCGGGCATCTTGGCCGGCTCTCCGGCGCGGGCTGCGACTGGCCAAAGCAGCATCGCCCCGAGCAAAAGCGACGCCGCGCGGCGCAAGAGTCCCGAGGTCTGGGGCGGTTGAACGCGGCCTGACCAAGCCAATCCTTTAGAAACCTTGGACATTGCCTCTCCAGTTCGCGGGGTTCGCCACAGGGGCAGCGCTGCGCGCGGCGCGAATTGTTACAGCGGATCGCCGCTCACTGCAAACCGAGCCGAGAGAATTGCTCCGCGCCGGCATTACAGGCCGTTGCCGTCTTGCAGGCCGCCGTCCAGCCAGAGCCACAAGTTGTCCCCCGCGCGACTCACGGCGGTGACGACCGTCCCGCTGGGCAGCAGCCCCTCGAGCGGCAACACCGCGGCGGGTTCTGAGATTCCCTGAATGGCCGCGCTGACCAGTTGGGCCAGCCTCTCTGTGGCCCCGGCCGTGACCGCATCCCCGAGCAGGGGGCTGGAGACCACGGCGCTGTCCATAGCCGCATGAGCGAAGAGCAATTGCACTTTTCCGGCGCTCGTGACGGAGGGCCTCAGCACCCCGCGAAGGCGTCCGCGCAAGGTCAGCACCACCGCTTCGGCGCCGCCGACGGGGGCGACAATCTCCAGGGTCGCATCGGAAAAGGTCCATTCCAGCGCCGGATTCTCCTGCCAATCGACGACGGACCATTCGGCGCTGGCATGGGGCCACAGTCGCACGGCGGTCGGGGCGCTGTCGAGCCACTGCGCCAAGTCCGGGGCAATTTCCTGCAGCCATTCCACTGAGATGGGGGCGGCCGTGCTCAGCGGCGCCTGGCGACACCAACCGCCCGCGCGCACCCACGCCCAGCCCAAATGGGCGATCAGCGCCGCATCCAGATTGAGTCCCCGGCGCAATAGGCTTTTGCCACTGGGTACTTGTGTGGGCTGGACCGAGGCGTGCGGGGCGATCTGCGGCGGCGGCGTGTCCACCGCGCAGGCGTGGCGCTCGACTTCGACCGCGGCATCGAGGCGGGCAAGGGTCAGATTGGCCCCGCGGGTCAGCAGGTTGCCGCTGCCATCCGCGCCAAACGCGCTCTGCACCTTGAGTTTGAGCGGCGGCGAACCCAGCGGGCCGACGGTTGTCTGGCCAGCCAGCGCCAGCTGCGGGGCAAAGGAGGCGCGCATCGCGTGCAGCGCGGCGGCCGACAGGCGCGGCAAGAGCGCGTCGGCGAGCATTTGGCGGATCTGCTGGTCCAGGAACGGGCCAGCGCTCGCTGCCAGCGGTGCCAAGCAGACCTCAGCCGCAGAGAATCCCGGGCCTTGCCAATTGATCGCCGGGGCATCCACCAACTCGGCTTGGGCTTGACCGCCGGCCAGGGGGGCGAAGCGAACGCTGACGACAGCGCTGCCGCCGCTGGCCAGCCACTTGAGCGCACAGGCAGCGGCGCCGCTCTTGCCGATCGACATGGGCAGCAACAGCTTGCCGAGCTCTGCCTTCACCTGCAGGTGGCCCGCGGGCGTCCACGCCACATGAACCGCGGCTATGTCTATCGTGCCGGCGACCGCCGAGCGCTGATGGCCGCTGTCGGCAAGCGAGAGAGGCGGTGCGGCAAACTCCACTTGCTTTCCAGTCAATACGCGCACAGTTTCAGAGAGTTGGGGCAGATCTTGATCCGCAACTGCTGCAGCGATGACGTGGCTAAGCTGGTGGGTCGCGGCGATCGGCGCCTCCAGCGGCGTCCACGGCGCATTGCACGCAGCCAGCAATTGCGCGCAGGTCAAAGCGAGTGCGGCGGAGAAACCCGCGGAGAGGCGGCTCATTTCCACACCTCGGGCGGCAGAGGCCACTGCACGACCCGCGAGCCGGTGGGGCCTCGGGTCGCGTCGACGGCCACCCAACTGAGCCAGATGGCGCTGTCGCCGCTGACTGCCGGCCACAACTGCCGGCTTTTGCCCAGGAGTTGCGCGGGCGGGCTGACGCGGGCAAAGCCACCCGCAGCGCGCTGCAGCGCCAGTTCCGCGCTCCAACGCGAACCGTTGAACCAGGCGACTGCCGCGCTGCCATCGGAGCGCACGGCCACCGACAGGCTGGCGCCGATCCAGTCGCGCTGTTCTGTGCCTGCGGGGCCGGGGACTGCGCCGCTGGCCACCAATTCGTGACTGACGACGCCCTTTGCCGCCCGCGCAAGCATCACCGCGCTGCGGCTGGCGTCGCGGTAGGCCACCACCAATTCGCCGTCCGGGCCGACGGCCATGGCGACCGGCAGGCCGACGTCACCGGTATCGGCGCCGCTGAGGGGGTCCGTGCCGGCGAGGCGCGCGGTGCTCCAGCCGTCGCCGCTGTCGACACTGAGGAGCACATCGCCGTGGGTGGCGTCGTAGGCGGCGACGGTCAACCCTGCCGCCGGTGCGGCTAAGGCGAGAGAGCGGCCTATGTCACTGCTTGGGGCGGCGCCTTTGCGCGGCGGCGGCGGCGCGGGCAGGGTTTGGGCCTTCCATGTGCCGTTTGGGCCGCGTTTGGCCACGCGAACAGCGGCGGCGTCACCTGCGCGCCAGGCCACCGCGGGCTGGCCCTCCCACCAGGCGATCGACAGCGGCCGCACCACCGTCCCCGCCGCCGCGGCCTCTACCTGCTGGACCTGCCATGTGCCGGCGCGGCCATGGCCGTACCACAGGGTGCGATCGGCGTCGCGAATCCAGGCGACGTGGAGATCGCCGTCTTCCGAGCGCACGGCCGCGGAAGTCTGCCCGGCCGGCTGCTGGTTTTGGCTGGCGGCGGGCCCGGCCAAGAAGCGGACTTCGTTGCCGTCGATTACGGCCAAACTTTGACGATCCTTGGCAAATCCCACCACCACTGGTGCGCCGTTGCCCCGGCCTACAGCGGCAATGCCGCCAAATAGCGAGGTCTGCAGGGCAGGGCCGCTGGTCTGGAGCTCGCACAGGCCCGTGCTATCTGCGCACTGGTAGCCGATGGGGCAGGCGCCCACCGCACAGCTCTGCTCTTCGCGAGAGCAAGCGGGCAAAAGGCCAGCGATCATCCAGACAAATCCCAGGGACTGCCCCAGCCAACTGGCGAGACGCGAACGCTGAGCTGAGGAGGAAGGCCGGAGCATGGTTCGAGCATCCCGAATCTGCAGCGGCGATGCAAGCGTTCCGCGCCGGTTGTTCTGCGCTTGCCGTCGGCTGGCCCGGAAATGTGGCCCCGCCGCGATGATCAGTGGGCGTCCGCCCAGCTGTGACCCCAGCGCACGTCGACTTGCAGCGGCGCCTTCAGGTCCACGCACCCGTGCTCTTCTGTCGGGATGCTCTGGCCAGCCCGCAGCATCGCCGTCCGCACCGCCTGAGCGACCGCAGGGGCACTGGCCTCGTCGCACTCCAGCACCAATTCGTCGTGGACCTGGAGCAACAGATCGGCTTTCAAACCAGCGGTATCCAGCTCTGCTCGCACCAGCAGCATCGCCCTCTTGATCAAGTCCGCGGCGGTCCCCTGCACCGGGGTATTGACCGCGATTCTCTCGGCCCCGGCGCGCTCGGCCGGATTGGCGCTGGCCAGACCCGGCACCGGGCGGCGGCGGCCCAACAACGTGCGCACTTCGCCGGTGGCGCGGGCTTGGCTCAGCACCCCGTCCATCCAGCGGTGCACGGCGGGGAAGCGCTCAAAGTAAGTGTCAATAAACCCTTTGGCTTCCTTGAGCGACACGCCGATCTCGCGCGACAGGCGCTGTGGGCCCATGCCGTAGAGGATGCCAAAGTTGATCGTCTTGGCGGCACTGCGCTGGCTCGGCTCGACCAACTCTGGCAGCAGGTTGAACATGCGCGCTGCAGTTTCGCGATGGATATCGACGCCTTTGGCAAAGGCCTCCTGCAGCCCCGGATCGTCTGCAAGGTGGGCCATCACCCGCAACTCGATCTGGCTGTAGTCGGCGCTGACCAGCACACGCCCTGAGGCGGCGACAAAAGCGCTGCGAATCCGCCGACCTTCCGTGCTGCGGATCGGAATGTTTTGCAGGTTGGGGTCAATCGAGCTGAGCCGGCCCGTCGCCGCCACCGCCTGGTGGAACCAGGTGTGCACCCGACCCGTCTGCGGCAGGACCATTTGCGGCAGCATTTCTGTATAGGTGGAGCGCAGTTTGGTCAGCTGCCTCCAGCGCAGCACCCGCGCAGCCACGGCGTGCTTGTCTTCCAGCCCCTCCAGCACCGACTGATCGGTCGACCAGCCGCTCTGGGTCTTCTTTTTGGCCGGCAAGCCCAGGCTCTCAAACAGCACCCGGCCCAGCTGCTGCGGCGAGCCGATGTTGAACTGTTCGCCCGCAAGCTGCCAGATCTGCGCCTGTTCGCTGGCGATTTCCGTGGCCAGCCAAGCGGACTGGCGAGCCAGCTCTTCGCAGTCCAGGCCGATGCCCAGGCGCTCCATGTCAGCCAGCACCTGGCTCAGCGGCAGCTCCAACTGCGAGTACAGCTCGGCGACCCGGGCTTCCGCGAGCTTGGGCTGCAACAGCGCCCACAGCTTGAGGATCGCACAGGGGCGCGGGCCGAGCAGCGCCGCCGCCGTTGCCGCCGTTACCTGATCCCAACCGGTCTGGGCCTTGCCCTTGCCGCCCGCCTTGAGCGCCGTGTCATCGGCGGCCAGGCTGGTCGCCAGCAGCGCGTGGGCCAGCGAGCGCAGATCGTGGCTGTGGGCCTCCGGATCCACCAAGTAGCTCGCCAGCATCGCGTCGCCGACCACACCGGCCAAAGGCAGACCGGCCGACTCCATGACCAGCAGCTCATATTTGATACCGCAGCCCAATTTAGCCAGCCGCGGGTCGGACAGCAGCTCGCCCAGCTGGGCCTGCACCAGCGCAAGCGGCAGGTTCGGCGGGCCGCCCAGCTCCAGCGCATGGCCGATGGGCAGGTACCAGGCCATCGCCGGATCCACCGCCAGCGCCAGCCCTGTCAGCTTGCCGTAGCACGGCCGGGTGCGCTCCGCGTCGGCGAGATCGGTCACCGCCCACAGCGCAACAGCCTTGGATTGCTTCAGGATCGCCGCAATCTGCCCCAGATCGTCCGGACCGGCGATGCGCACGCCGCTCGGCGCTTCGGTGCTCGGCAGCGCGTCTACGTACTCGGCCGTCAAGCGGCGAAAACCCAGATCCGCAAATGATTGGGCCAGTTTGGCTCGATCAGCTGGCAGGGGCAGCAGGTCGTCCAGGCTCCAAGGCAGATCGGCGTGGCACTCCAGCTTGACCAATTCCCTGGCCAAATCCGCAGCCGGTTTGCCGGCTTTGAGCAGTTCCTGGGTGCGCGGCGGCGTGACCTGGTCCAGGTGGGCCCAAATCTCTTCCAAGGTCTGCCACTGCTGCAGCAGCTTGGCCGCGCCCTTCTCGCCGATGCCGCGCACGCCGGCGATGTTGTCGACCGAGTCGCCCATGATCGCCAGCAGGTCGCCGATCTGCCGCGGCGCCACCCCCCACTTGGCGGTCACGCCGGCTTCGTCGTAGATTTGCCCTTTACCGTCATCGAGTTGGCGAATGGCCGGCGCTCCGTCGACCACCAGCTGCATCAAGTCCTTGTCTCCGGAGACGACCAGCACCTCAAAGCCCGCCCGATGGCCGCGGTGGGCCAGGGTGGCGATCAGGTCATCGGCCTCTTGCCCGTCGAGCTTGAGCATCGGCAGGCCCAATTCCTGGGCGATGCGCTGGCAGATCGGCCACTGCACCTGCAATTCCTCAGGCATGTCAGGGCGATTGGCCTTGTAGCTGTCGCTGAGGGCATGGCGCCAGGTCGGACCGCTGGTGTCAAAGCACACCGCGACTCGCGCCGGCCGGTAGTCCCGCAGCAGCTTGAGCAGCATGGACGAGAAGCCGAACACCGCACCCGTCGGCTGGCCGCTGGGGCTCGCCAGGTGGCGAATCGCAAAAAACGCCCGAAAGACCGCGTGCGACCCATCGATGAGCAGCAGCAGCGGCGCCTTGCCCGCAGTATCGGCCATGGGAATCCTCGCTCGCCCAGAGAATTGGCGCCGCGCGCCGGGCTGCGGAGCGATCTGGCGACGTCGGGTCCCGCTGCGGTGCTATGGGCAGAAGGTCTTCTTGTCGCTGCAGCAGTCGCCAAAGCTCTCGCAGTCGGCGTCGCAGTAGCACGGCAAGCCCTTGCTGTCGGTGCTGCTTTTGCCGCATTTGCCTTTGCAACCCAGGCTGCAGTCGACCTCACAGCTCTGCAGGGTCTCGCTGGGGGCCGAGCAGACTCCGTCGCCGCACTTGATGCAGTCCGCCGGGCAGCTGGTCGTCGACTCCTTGGGCGAGCAGGTGCCGTCGCCGCACACGGGGCAGTCGCTGGGGCACGCGACGCTGTTTTCGCTGGGCGAGCACTTGTTGTCGCCGCACTTGACGCAGTCGGGGACGCAGGTCGTGTCCGTTTCCGTCGATTGGCACTTGCCGTCGCCGCACACGCAGCCGCCGCAGTCTTTGCTGCAGCTCTCACAGCTCTCGGTGCCGCTGCAAACGCCGTCGCCGCACACGTTCTTGGGGCAGGCCATCTGGGCGCTCTTGCTGCAGGCGGACACGCAGAGGCTGTCCCATGCGGTGTTGCAGCAGTACGCGTCGGCCTTGCAGACTTCGGCTTCGCAGGCGCAACCGGGGCAGCCGGGCGTGCTCTTGCTGGTCAAGGCGCTGCAGTCGGAGCTGCACACGCTGCAGTCCTTGGGGCAGGTGCCGCAGTGTTCGGTGGTGTCGCACTTGTTGTTGCCGCACACCGGCTGATCGGCGGCCGGGCAGACGCCGCAATCGAGCGCGCAGCTGCTGCAGCTCTCGCTGGCCGAGCACTTGCCGTCGCCACAGCCCACCGGGTCGCCGCAGTCTTGCGGGCAATTGCTCGGGTATTCGTTGTCGCCGCAGTCGTTGTCGCCGCAGGCGTCCGGCTTGGTGCACATCGGCCCGCCAAAATCGGTGCAGAGGCCCACGCAAATGCCATCCCAGGCGGTGTCGCAGCAGTAGTCGTCCTGCTTGCAGACGTCCGCCTCGCAGGCGCAGCCGGGGCAGCCCGGGGTGGTCTTGGCGGTGCATTCCGGGCCCGTGGCCAGCTTGCATTCGCCGCAATCGCCTTGGCAGGAGGCGCAGTTCTCGATCTTGGCGTCGCAATTGCCGTCGCCGCAGGTGGCGCAGGTGCCGCAGTCCTTGGGGCAGCCGTTGCAGGTCTCATTGCCGGAGCAGGTGCCGTCGCCGCACGAGGGCGCGGGGCCGCAGTTGACGCTGAGCTTGAGCGTGCCCGTCAGGCCGACCGTGGTATCGACCACCAAGGTGTGGGTCAGGCCCGCCTTCATGCCCAGGGACAGCGACGCGCCGGCCTTGGCGCAGGTCAGCGAGTTGCACTGATCGGCCAGCGGTCCAGCGATCAGCAAGAGCACCGCTGCGTCCGTTCCCGCGCCAGAGAGGCTCACCGCGGCCACGCCCGTGACATCCGCGGCCAGGGCGTACACCGCTTCGCCGCCGTCGAGCTTGGCGCCGGTGCACGGCCACACGCCAAAAGCCGAGGCGCCGAGCTTGCTGGGGTCAATCGTCAAGGTGTCGCCGCACTTGAGCGCCTTGGGGGCACACGCCTGGGGCTTGCACGGGTTTTCGCTGACTTCGCATGCGCCCATCTTGCAGGTGCCGCTGCCGCCGCAGATGCCGGCGATCTTGCAACTGCCGCCGTCCGCGGCGATTTTGACAAAGCACTTGCCGGTGGCGGTGTCGCAGCCGCTGGTTTGGCAGTCGCCAAAGCCCTTGGGGCACTCGCTGTCCGCGGTGCATTTGCTCGGCTGGATGTCTTTGGGGACATCGGCGCTGGACGTGTCGCTCTTGGCCGCATCGCTCGCTGCGGTGTCTTGGACCGCGGTGTCTTGAATCGCGGTGTCTTGGGCGCCGGCGTCGCTGGTTTGGCTATCGGCGACGGTCAGCGCGTCGTCGGTGCCGGTCGCGTCTTGGCCCAAGGTGTCGACGGCCGCGGTGTCGGCGCTGCTGCTGTCGCCAGTGCTGCTATCGCCTGTGCTGCTGTCGCCCGCGCTGACATCCTGGGTCGGCTTGGCGGTGCTGGTCGCGGTCTCCGTGCTGCAACCGCTTACCACGGCCACAGCCGCCAGCGCCGCAACGGCAAAGAGAGCGCTGCGGAATTCAAACAGAGAAGCGGAGTTCAAACGGCGCATGGGTCTCCAACGGCGGCAAGGGCGCTTAGGGCGCAACAACCGCCGATCATAGCAGCGCCGCGCCGGGTTTCGCAACTGCCGCCAGTGGGCGCGCTACCCCAGAAATCTGCACGCTTTTATGGGCTTGAGTGAGCGCTTACGGCGCGGAGAGCACCACCGCCGTCGGCCCGGTCAACCCCGCCAGCAGGTCGTTGTCGAGCTGATCGGCGTGCACGAATTGCCCTGGCCACGCCTGTAGGAACTCCGCTACGGGCAAAAGCGCAAGGTTGACGCGGGGATCAGCGCAGTGCATCGGCACCACCGCGCGGGCACCGCTCTGCCAGGCCAGCTTTGCCGCCGCCGCGCCGTCCAGGGTCCAGGTGCCGCCCGCAGCGATCATCAGCACATCCGCACCGGTCAACCACTGCAAGTCCTGATCGTCGGCCGCGCCCAGGTCGCCGGAATGCACCAGCCGCAGGCCCTCGCCGCGCAGCGACAGCATCCGCGTGAGCCCCTGCTGCAGCCCCAGGCGCTGATCGTGAAAGGCCGCGCGGGCGTCGATATCCAGGCCGGGCAACTGCAGCGGCGCGTCGAGCCAGCGCATCGTCCCCAGAGCAGGGGTCCAGGCGGCGTGATCCTCGTGGCCGTGGCTGCGCAGAAGCGCGTCAAAAGGCCCTTGGATCGCCGGCAGTTGAAAGCGGCCGCCCAGGGCACCGGGCTTGTGCGGATCCAGACACAGCCGCATGCCTGCGAGCTGGAGGTCAAAGGCGGCGTGGCCCAAAAAGCGCAGGCGCATCCGGGCTATTCCGCGGGCTCAAAGCGCATGACCCCGATGAACGGCAGGTTGCGCAGCCGCTCGTCGTAGTCCAGGCCGTAGCCGACCACAAACACATCGTCAATGGTAAAGCCCACGTAATCCAACGGGACTTCTACCCTTTTGCGAGCCGGCTTGTGCAGCAGGGTGCAGACCCGCAGAGAGCGCGGCTGGCGGGCCCCCAAAATGTTCAGCAAATACGACATGGTCAGCCCGGTATCGACGATGTCTTCGACGATCAGCACGTCGCGGTCGGCGATATCCAAGGTCAGGTCATGGGTGAGCCGCACAGCGCCTGAGCTTTCCGTATTGCCGCCATAGGAAGACACGCCTAGAAACACGCAGTTGCATTGCACGTCCAGGTGGCGCACCAGGTCGGCAAAGAACAGGAACGAACCTTTGAGCACGCAGATCACCACCAGCGGCTTGGCAAAAGGCCCGCTGGCGTTGATCTCGCGGCCCAGGGCAGCCGTGCGCGCGGCGATCAAGGCGGAGTCCAGATAAACGTCAATGATCTCGCGCATTGGCTGCGCGGGCAGGGCGGGTTCAGACATGGGGGGCTCCGGGAGGGCGAGGGGAAGCGGCGGCCGCAATCAGTTGAATTTGCGGTGCTACGACAGGGCGTTGTTCATGATCTCGCCCATGCCCCCGGCGCCGGGCACGATGTATTGGTGGTCGGTCAGGCCCTTCTCCTGGTCCCAGTGCTCGCCCGGCAGGGCCTGCAGCACCGAATCTGGCGAGAGGCCGCGATCGAGGCGGTAGGCGTAGATCGACACTTTGCCGGGAAATTCGTCGGTCATGCGGCGGATGAACTCGGGCGTGACAATCAGATTCAGCGCATAGACGTGCTTGGGTGCGCCGTCCAACTCTTTGAGGTAGAAGCGAATCGCCTCGCTCAGCGATCCGCCGGTAGCGCCCATCGGGTCTGGGAACACCAGGATGCGGTCCTTGACCGGGCCGGCGATCTTCTTGCCGTACATGCCGGCGCCCGTGACCTGCATCGACTCGTTGGTCGTGCGGTTCATCAGGATGTGGTCCTGGCGAACCCGCGTGGGATCAAGAACTTCGCAGAAGGCCTCAAAGCACACCATGGAAGGCAGGATGCCCGCCCGGGCGATGTCGACGGTGGTGACGTCGGTATCGGGGTCGAGGATCTGCCCCTCGTAGTAGCCGCGCTCGGTAAAAGTGCGCATGCGCGTCTCTGTGCGCACGACCCGCCGAGGAAACTGCCGGTTCATCGTCTCGCGCACCAGACCGCGGTACAGCAGGGTCACGAGGCGATTGACTTCAGGCTGCACGCACGCCGGGTGGCTCAGCCGGGCGAGCCAGGTCAGGGCCAGCGGATCGTGAATCAGGTGGACGTGATCGCCGTAGCGATGCTGCATCTCACCGTCGCGACTAGCAAATCCAAGGTACGCTGTCTCAGCCATTGGGGATCCCCGCGGGTGCGCCGGAATTGTGCGGCACAGCAGGGTCGCGCCGCAGCGCCCTTGCGGTCAAGGCGATCCGCGGGTCGGCGTGCAACAACTGTGCGACATTGGCCCAATGGCTCAGGATTTGGCCAGACGCGGGCCAAAAAGCGCTGTGCCGATGCGGATATGCGTCGCACCTTCGGCGATGGCCCCCTCAAAGTCGCCGCTCATGCCCATAGAGAGCAGCCAAGTCCCGCGCGGCGGCAGAGAGCCCTGACCCGCGTAACTCTGCTGCAATTGTTCACTCAGCTCGCGCAGTTGGCGGAACCACGGCCGCACTTGTTCGGCGTCCCAGTCGTAGGGCGGCAGCACCATCAGCCCGCGCAGCTGCAGGCCAGGGCTGCGCTGCAGAACCTCTAGGAACAGCGCGGCATCGTCCGGGCCGCAGCCGCGTTTGCTCTCTTCTTGCGCCAAGTTGACCTGCAAGAGCACCGGCTGCGTCAGCTTGAGTTGCCAGGCGGTGCGGGCCATTTCATCCAGCCCCTGCATGTCGTCCAAGCTGTGCAGCAGGTGGACCTTGCCGATCACGTGGCGGACTTTGTTGCGCTGAAGGTGGCCCAGAAAATGCCAACGCAGATCAGGCAGATCAGCCAGGGCTTGGGCTTTGGCCTGCCACTCCTGCACGTAGCTCTCGCCAAAATCGCGGTGCCCCAGGGCGTAGAGCGCGCGGATAGCCTCTTGCGGCTGCCCCTTGCTCACGGCGATCAGCACGACCTCCTGGCCGACCCGACCACTGCGCTCCGCCGCCTGGGCGATGCGTTGGGTCAGGAGCTGGTAGTTGTGCTTGAGGGCCTCGGTGTCGAAAGCAGTGTCGATCATCGCCTAATCCTTGGCATTCCACGGCAACACGTCGCGCGCCCCCATCGCTTCCATCATCTCTACCACCTGGCAGAGCGGCAGGCCCACGACGTTGGTGTAGCTGCCCTGCAAGTGCTCGACCAGATAGCTGCCCACGCCTTGAACCGCATAAGCGCCTGCTTTGTCCATGCTTTCTCCGGCCGAGACGTAGGCGTCGATCTCACTGCGCGTCAGGTCCTTGAACTTGACCACCGTGCGCACCCCCTCGATCCCTTCGCGGCTCCGGCGCAGATCGTAGAGACAAAAGGCTGTAATCACCAGGTGTTCGCGCCCGGACAGCCGGGTGAGCATTTCGCGGGCTTCCTGCACGTCCGTCGGCTTGCCAAAAATCAGGTCGTCGACCACCACCACCGTATCGGCGCCCAACACCCAGCGGATCGGCTCGTCGCCGCGGGCGCTCATCGGCGGAGCTCCACTCGCAAACTGGCGCCGCGCCTCCTGTTCTGAGGTATACAGGGTCGCCTGAATCCGCCGGACCGCCGCCAGCACCTTGGCCCGGGCCAGCCGCTTGGCGCAATCCTCCGGCAGCTCGCCCGGCAGCTGCGACTCATCGACGCTCGCCTGGATCACCCGCAGCTGAAAGCCAAGGCGTTCAAGTAGTTCCTTGCGGCGCGGCGATGTCGAGGCGAGGGCGAGAGGGGCAGCCATTGTTTCTCCGTCCCGCTGTGGCGGGGGGACCAGCGGGAACTGAGGGCCCACCAGGAATGGAGAGCCCAGGGCGACAGCGAGCTAATTGGCTTGTGGCGGCGGGCGCTTGGCCAGTTTCTCTGCCTTGCGGACCGACTTGAGCTGCAAACCGCGTTCGCGGCGCTGCACCCTGGCCAGCTGCCACTTGGCGATCAGCGGATCCTCGCCGAGCATCAACCGCCCAATAAAGTTGCCAAAGCGCGGCAAGAGCGCCCCCACCAGGCAGGTAAACGTCGCGAGGCCGACCACAAACCAGTCGATCGCCGACAGCTGCAGCAGCTCATGCAATACGCCCATCGCCCGCCTACCGATCCGCGCTTGGCGGCCCTGCTGTTCGCCGTCGACCTGCTAGAGGCCCTTGATCTTCATGGCCTCGCCGGCTTTGTCGCCGATCTTCTCCAGGTCCTTGGCCTTGTCGACCGCGCCCTTGGCCTTGTCGCCCACGGAGAGCACCCGGTCCTTCATCTTGCCTGCCTCGCTGATCACCCGGCCCGGCGTGTCCAACACTTTGTTCACCTTGCCAATTGCCTGTTCCGGCTGGGCCAGAGCCTTGTTCTGCTTCTGGCGGGCCTTGGCCACCGCTTCATCGGCGGTCTCCGGCCCCAGGTTGATCGGCTTGCCCTTGTCGTCGACTTTGGTGCCCCAGCGGATCACCAGATCGTACTTGCCTTCGGTGATCGGCTCGAGCTTGGTGTCCGGGTCGCCTAGCAATTCGGCGATCACCGCGGTCTGGGCCTTGGCGTGGGGCTTGAATTGGACGATCGGCGCGGGCAGTGGCGTCTTGTCGTCGTCCTTCTTGTCTGGCTTGCGATGGCCGAGTTTCTCAAACAACTTAAAGATGTTGGCCACGCCGGGTTCGCCCAAGTCGTCCACGGTATTGACGATTTGCGCGCGCATGTAGCCGGTCAGCCGCTTGAATTCGACCTCTTCGCGCACGGGCTCAAAATCCTCGTCGGCGCGGGCCTTGACCAACAACTCGCTGCTGTAGTCGGTGCCCAAGTCGGCCAGGTACTGCAGGTGGGTCCACAGGGGCTTGTAGTCGCCCGGCATATTCGCTTCGCCGCAGCCGAGGTTGTAGAGGATCTTCTCGCTGCGCGGGTTCTTTTCCAGGCCCTTGTTCAGCACCGCTACTGCTTCTTTCCACTTCTTCTTCTTGAGCAAGGCCACGCCGTCTTTGTAAATCTTCTCCGCGGCTTCAGCGTCAGCCTTCTTGGCTTCAGGCGGATCGTACTTGGCGCGCTCCGGCGCCTCGGCCCGTGCGGCGCCACTGCCCTTGCTCGCCCGCACCGGCAAGTTGACGCCTAGGCGCTGCAGGGCCAGGCGCGCCACCTTGGCGCCTTTGTCAGAGCCGTTGTCGTACAGCCAGCGCAAACCTTTGTCTATCTTGGCCTTTTCGGCCGGAGTCAGCTGGTCGATCACCGCGTCCGAGGCAAAATCGTCCGCACAGCTCATCAGTTTGACTTGATCGCCGGATTCCGCAGCGGCAAAGGCACCGACGCACTCGGCTTGGCGGGCCTTCCACAGACTGCCGGCCCACGCCTGGCCGCTGATCGCCGAAGCGCCGAACACCAGCGCGACTACCAGCCCCACGCGAACAGCTAAAGCCCTTGAAATACCAATCATCTCTACCTCCCCCCGGTCTGGCGGGGTCAGCCTCCCTGCGCCGCGCAGCAGCGTTGCGGCAAGGATGCGAGTCACCGATACTACGGGCGGCGGCGCTGCAGGGTCAACCTGCAACGGGACGGCGGGTTTCGCTGGCCGTGCCACCCACTGGTCCCCCTTCTGGCCGTCCCCGCGACGGCTGCGAGTCTGCCGTTGCCCACCAGTCGCCAACCGTCCCTGCCACCTGACGATTCCACATCGCCCAGCCCTTCAGCTTCGCCTGGGGCGACGCTGCGCGATCGTTGGCGCGTCGCCCTGCCGTGGCTCATGGGCCTGGTGGTCGGCGGTCTGGCGATGTGGGCCGTGCAGGCGCGCCGCCCGGAACCCGCACCGCAGCCTCAGGGACGCCTGAGTGCCCCCGGCGATTCAGCGAACGGCACCCCGGCGACCGACCCGGCCCGGGCGCCGACCGCTGTGCAGGCACCGGCCTTGCCCGCAGAAGCCAGCGCAACGTCTGCCCCAGCCCGCGCGGCGCCGCTGGAAACCCCGCAGCTAGCCGGGCCTCTTCGCATCGCCGCGGAGCCTGAGACTTTGCGCGTCTGGTCCAACACCACGGTGAGGTTGCGGGCAGAAGTGCTGGAGGAGATGGCGATTGAGCGCTTTGTGTGGCACTTTGAGGACGGCAGTGCGGCGGTGCAAGGCATTGAGGTGGAACACACTTTTGCTGAATCGGTGCGCGACCGCCACGTGACGGTGGAGGCGTTTCGCAAGGGCCTGCCGACCCTGGTGGCCTCGCGGCGCTTGGCGGTGGAAAGGCTCGACGTGGTGCCGCTGGACGGCCAGTTGACCGAAGTGCAGACGCCAAAAAAGCGCGGGACCCGGCTGCTGTTTGCCGTGGGCGTGGCGGGCGAGGATTTGGCGGAGAGCGTGGCGCTGGCGGCGGCCAAGGCTCAGGTGGACGCGGTGGTGACCGCCGGCGAACCCGCCGATCTCGATGCCCTGGAACAGCAATTGGGGCAGCAGGCGCCGATGGTCGCGCTCATCCGCTGGGCGATCGAGCCGGGGGCAGAGGGCGCCGAAGAGCGGAATCTGCGGGTGGTCAAGGATGCGGGTGAGGTGGTCAGCGAGGTGCAGGTGGGCGATAAGTCCGCGGGCGTGCTGGCAATTGGTGAGGTGGCGCTCACGGCGATCGACACGCGCGGAGAGACAATCGGCGAACCTGAGCTCAAGCGCGCCCGCCAAGCGTTGACTGCGGCTTCCGCCTATCCGGGCAGCCTGCTGCTTTCGCCGCGGCCGCTGACACTGCTGAGAGACGGCGAGCTTATCGCCGATCGCGCCTACCGCATCTATGAGCACGCCCTGAGGCTTGCGGTAACGGCTGTTATTTCAGCGAGTTCTGAAGTATTTTACGATGGCCGCTTTGGCGGATTGGCCCTGGCGGCAGTTGGGCGCGCCAAGCTCGAGTCGTGTCCGCGGCTCACCGGCCAGGATGCCTGCCAACAACCGTCTGTAACACTGATAGAATTTGGTGCCAAGCGACGGTTGACGGTGCTGCACCTGCTCGCGCCGGACTTTGCCACCCCGGCCCAGCCTCGCGACCTGCCGCCTGAAGTGGGCAAGGTGCGGCGATGAACGGCTCAGTGGACAAGGGTCGTGCGCCGCGGCAGGGAACCTGGAGTGTTTACATTCATTTTCCTTGGTGTCTCAAGCGATGTGCCTATTGCGATTTTGCCACTGCGGTGTCGGCGCAGATCCCGCGCGAAATGTATTTGCAGGCGATCCTAGCTGAGCTGACTCTCCGCACGCGCGAAATCGAAAAAGCTCCGATCGCCACGGTGTTTTTTGGTGGGGGCACCCCATCGCTGTGGGGGCCCGGGCCGGTGGGAGAGGTGCTAGCTTGGCTCGACCGCTGGGCTGGACTGCAGCCTGGTGCAGAAATCACCTTGGAGGCCAATCCGGGGGCTGCGGAAGAAGGCGACCTGCGCGGCTACTTGAGCGCGGGGATCAAGCGGATCTCCCTAGGGGTTCAGGCCTTGGACGATCAGCGCCTCCTGCGCCTGGACCGGGTCCACGACGCCGCGGCCGCCCGGCGCACGCTGCACCTGCTGGGAGAGTGGGTCGCCGCAGGCTTGCTGCAAAGCGCCAGCGCTGATTTGCTTTTTGGCGCGCCGGGCCAGGGGGATGCGCAGCTGCGCGCGGATGTCGCCGGCGTCCTGGATTGCGGACTGCCGCACCTCTCTGCCTATGCCCTGACAGTGGAAGAGGGGACGCCGCTGCACACCCGCGTGGAGCGCGGCCTGCAGAGCCCGCCGGACGACGACCTGCAGATGAGCATGCTGGCCAAGATTCCCGAGCTGGTCGGGCAATATGGGCTTGAGCGCTATGAAGTCTCCAATTTTGCCAAGGCCGGGCACCGCTCGCGCCACAACCTGGTCTATTGGCAAGGCGGCCACTACCTGGCGGCCGGCGTAGGGGCGCACGGCTATCTGCCTACCGCCCAAGGTGAAATGCGCTACGGCAACACCCGGCAGCACCGCGAGTATCTGGCCGGGCTCGGCCGATCCGACGCGCCAGAACTGGCTGAAGCGCTGCGCGAAATGGTGACGTCAGAGATGCACCTGGCGGAATTGCTGTTGACTGGCCTGCGCTTGGATGAGGGTTTGGCGCTAGAGAGCGTGCGGCGCGACTGTGGCGACCAGGCGCTGCAGCGGCTCCTTATCAGTTTGGAGCGGGCCAAGGCTTCAGGGCTGCCGGTTCTGAGCGACGGACAACGGCTGTGGGTGCCCGCCCATGCGACCGAGAGGCTAGATGCGGTGATCCGCGCGCTAGCTTGAGGTCGTGACGGGGAATGGCTTGAAGTTTAACAGTTTTACTTAAAGCCCGGCAGCGAGATCACGCCCTGCCACGCCAGCACTGCGACGACGACGAGGGCCAGCACCGCCAAGGCGGCGGCGATTTGCACGCCTCGCGAGGTCGGCGGCTCGGCCTGGGCGGCAGCCGCGGCGGCGGGGCGCTTAGCGGACTGGGCGCCCGCAGCCGTCTTCGCCGAAGCGATAGGCTTGGCTGGGGAATTTGCTTTGGCCGTACTGCCGCTGGCGGTGCTGCCACTGGCTGTGCTGCCACTTGCGGGCCGGGCGGCTGCGGGGTTGGCGCGGCTTGAAGGGCTCGCGGAGTCGTCGCGACCGAGAGGCAGCAGCTCTGGCGGCAATGCTTTGCTCGCTGGACGGGCCTGCGCTGCGGCAGCAGCGACAATGCCGGCCGCGGCCTCGGGATGGGCGGCGTCGGCAAAGGCCTTGTCGGCTGGCACGCCGGCGCGGTACAGCGCAAAGAACACTGTGAAATCCCGCCAAATGTTGCCGTCTTGCGACACCTGCATCGGCTGGCCGGCCTTATTGCTCGCCCAGCCGATGAGGGCGTCTAGTCCGTGGAAATTGTACGTCAGGCCAATGGCCTTGAGCTTCCAGTCGCGCTGCTCTGGCGGCAGGGCATCAAGGGGCGGAGAGCCTTCTGGCGGGGTCGGCTCGTCGACACTGATGCCGACCTCTTCTTCAATCACCGCCACGGGCGTCTGAGTCGTACGCACGGCCTGAAGCAGGCCCTCGTGGCTCAAGTCGGGCCGCAGGGTTTGCTCGGCGAACTCAAAGTCGTCAAAGTCGTCCGGCTCGCCCACCACAAAGCCTGCGGGCTCCGCCGAGCGCGCCACCAGGTCTGGCGGCAGCCAAGCGTGGCCGCCAGCGGCGATCGGCGCGTGATCGACTTGGGGAATGCCAAAGGACTGCAGGGTCTGGGGCCCGGGCGACTCAAAGCCGTCGGAAATGCCGTGGCGGGCGGGCGCCGCGTTGACGGCATCGACCAAGCTGTGCGAGTGCGCCGCGGCCTGCTTGAGGCCACAGTGGGGACACACCACATGATCGCCGCGATCCACTCCGGGATCATGGCGACTGAAGGAGTTCCAGCAGCTGCTGCAGACAAAGTCGGTGACGTTGGTGATCGGACGCGCGTCGGACACCCTCTGCCTCCGGGTCGGGGGTTCGGCGGGCCTGCGCGCCGCCCATCCTGCGGTTTGCCCGCAAGACCGCCAGAATAACAGCGGGGGCATGCAGCGGTCAACCGCCGCGCAGGCCTCTCCGGCGGAGTGTGTGGCATAAATGGCTGAAAATAAACGATGATGCCTTCGCAGAGCTCAAAGAAAACCCGCCCTTCCGTCTGGCCACAGCGCGTCGTGTACAGCCGGGCGGAGGCGGCGAATTCCGCTGACATGCTCCCGACTTGGGTGGACTCGGTTGGTGAGCAGCGCGACGGCAAGACGCTGGTCTGGGGCCAACCACACACTGGTGCCGGCAAAGCCGAGGTGGCCAAATGCCCCTGGCGGCGCGCGTTCTCCGGCGGAAGAGTGCGGCCGACTCGGCGTGTCCCAGCCGCAGCGCCAGGTCGTCTCTGGAGCGCCGGCGCGGAGGGTCCACTGAGCGACGAGCCGGGGATCCAGTTCTAAATCATTGGCTTGCCCGCTGGCGGCCCGCAGCCATTGCTGGGCCCACCGCCCCACGTCCGCGGCGCTGGCAAACAAGCCGGCGTGGCCCGCCACCCCTTCAAGAGCGGCGGCGTTGTCGTCGTGGACTTCTGCGCGCAGCGGCAGGCCATCGATGCAGCGCGGCGGCCAGATCTCTGTGCACACCACCGCTTCTGTGGCCGGCGGCTTGAACCCCGCGCAAAGCCCCAAAGGCAAGGCGATATGGCGATCGAACAGCTGATCCAACGGCGCCTGCCAAGCGGTCTCCAGGGTCCAGCCGAGTAGCATGTAGCCCAAATCGCTGTATACGGCTTGGCTGCCCGGCGCCCTGTCCAGCGGGGTCGCCATCACCTGTCTGCGCACCGCTTGGGCGCGATGGCTGCCTCGCAAGCCCTGCGTGGCGGCGAAAAAATCGACCCAGGCGGGCAAACCGGAGGCGTGGCTGGCGAACAAGCGCAGCGGCACCGACCCCAAGGGCAGGGACCTGCTCTCCGGAAGCCAGCGCTCCAGCGGATCCTCTAGCGATAACAAGCCTTTGGCGCAGGCGAGTGCCAGCAAGGTCGAGGTCGCCATGGGCTTGGTCAGGCTGGCCAGGTCAAAGCGGCTGTGGTTGTGGACTGGCGTGCCGGGGCAGGGCTCCCAGCGGCCTTGGGCGCCAACGCGCCGCCACTGGCTGGTGCGGCCGACGGAGAAAACCTCAACGCGGTCGAGGTCCACCACGGCCAAAGCCGCTGCAGAGGCGACGCGCTCTGCCACCGCCGCGCTCAGCAGGGCCCGCGCTCGAGGAACGCCGTGCGCGCTTGATGCTGCGCTCATGGGGCCTGACGTGCCTGCTTGATCCGGTCCATCTGCTCTGTCAAATCGCGCAGTTGACTGCGAATGGCGTCGACATCCCCGCGCAGTCCTTCGACCTGCTTGCCCGCGCCCAGCCCAGCGCGCAACGCCGCCACGGACTCGCCGGCGCGCTTCTTGACCCGGCCGTCGATGGCCTTGTCGGCCACCGTTTGCAGCAGCGGAATGGCGCGCGAGTCGCCCAAATTGCCCAGGGCAGAGGCGAGGTTAAAGGCGAAGCGGAATGACGTGTCGGCGCTCCAAGGCCGCAGCGCATCCAAGGCTTGCACCGGTTCGGCAGAGAAACTGCACAGGCAGCGAATGGCGCCACAGCGAAGCAGGGTCGGCCAGCGCTTCTCCAGGTAGGTTCGCGCCACCGCGATGCCGCGCGGATCCTGCAGCGCCGCCAGTCCATCCAAGATGCCGACGCGGACGGTCTCGTTCCAGCTGTCGCGGTCCAGGGCCGCCACCAGCGCGTCAAAGGCTACGGAAGCACTTGTCGCGCCAAGCGCACGCGCGGTCTCGGCCTCGACCAGCACCGAGGCGTCGCCCGCCAGCAGTCGCTGCGCCAGGGCTTGGCCCGCCTGTTCGCCGACAAAGCGCCCCATCGCCTCGCGTTGCGCCCGCCGCGCCTTGGGGTGGGCCAGTTGCGGCTCGGTCAGGGCCGTCCACGCGGCCAAAGTGTTGATCTTGGCCAAGGCCTTGGCGACTTCTGCTTGGAGCATCCACGGTTGTTCGCTGGCGAGCTGTGCGCCCAGCGCCGCGGTATTCTGGGCCGATGGCTTCTTGGCCAGCGCCGCCGCCGCCTGAAGCCGCGACCACACTGGCACGTCAGCGCCAGAAAGGCTAGAGCGCAGAAGGGGTTCAGCGAGGCTAAGCTCCCACGTCGCCAGCAAATCGCCGCGGGGATCGACGAGCACGACCGTGGGGCTCGCCGGAAGCGGGATCGCAAAGGACTGCTGTTTGCGCTCCAGGGTCAAACGGCGCTTCACCACGCCGCCGCTGTGGCGCAGTTCTACGTCGATCTCCAGCGAAAAAAGCGCCGCCGCCTCGATGTCTTGGGTTTGCTCCAAGCCCAGGGTGAACTGCCGCTCGTCGCCGTCCCAGCTGCCGGTCACCTTGATCTCGGGGTGGCCCTTGCCGTGGAGCAGCCACTGCCAGAAGAATTTGCCCAGGTCCAGGCCGGTGTAGTCTTCAAAGGCCCGGCGCAGGTCCGGGGTCTCTGCGGTCTGATCGGCAAAGGCCTGCAAGTAGCTGCTCACGGCGCCAAAGAACGCCTCATCGCCCAGCTTTTTGCGCAGCATGTGGAGCACCGCGCCGGCCTTCTCATAGAGGTGGGCGTCAAAAACGTCGATGGGCTCGTCATACTTGACGGCGACGATGGTGCGGCGGTAGCGGCCAGCGTCCTCGGCCAGATAGGCGCGAAGGGCGCTGAGGCGGGCGAAGTCAAACTCGGCCTCGCCGTGGGCGTGCTCCTGCCAAAGCTGCTCAAAATACGTGGCAAAACCTTCATTGAGCCAGCCGTGACTCCAGGTCCGGCAGGTCACCAAGTCGCCAAACCACTGGTGGGCCAGCTCGTGCGACACCAGCGGTTCAGAGCTGAAGTCGAGGTGGGCGCGGGCGTCGTGCAGCGTCAGGTCAGTTTGGGTGGTCAGCGAGGCATTTTCCATGCCGCCAAATACAAACTCGGCCACGGCGACCTGGCCGTACTTCTCAAACGGGAAGGGCACGCCGGTCAATTTCTCATACAGCGCCACCATTTCTGGCGTGCGGCCAAAGCTGCGCTCGCCGTCTTCTTCGCGGCCCGGCAGCACCCAATAGCTGATCGGCAGGGGCTCTTGCTGCTGAACGACCTCGACAAACGGTCCGACCACCAGGGTCAGCAGATAGATGGGAATCGGCCGGGAAATCTGCCAGTCAAAAATCCGCTTGGTCGGGTCGGCTGCGCGGTAGATATTGCGCAAAATACCGTTGGACAATGCGCTCATTCCCTCGGGCACGGTGGCGATCAGCTGCAGGCGCGCCTTGTGGTTGGGGCTGTCGTGGCAGGGGAACCAGTATTTGCTGTCCTCGTCCTGCCCTTGGGTCCAGGCGTGGGCGACGCGCTCGGGGTGGTCGGCGTCGGGCAGCACAAAGTAGAAGCCCGCACGCGGCTCGCGGGTGTCAAAATCAATGGCGATCCGCACTTCTTCGCCGCGCTTGACCGTTTCGCCCAGGTCGACCCACAAGTGGCGACCGTCGTGCTCGATCGCCAGGCGCCGACCATTGTTGCCAAAGCTCCTGAGTACCTCAAAGCCTTCTGCATCAAAGCGAATTCTCTGGACCTGCTGCTTGCGCACGGTGCCTTGCCAGGTCGCCGTGCCGCGGATGCTCTTGCCCTCCACGTCCACTTCGACGGCCAGGGTCAGGTCGTCCCAATCCACCGGGATGTCGGGACCAAACTGCTCGGGCGTCTGGGCCGTGGCGAATTCCTTAGGGGCGCGCAGGGCATAGACGCCTGACTGCTCGACTGCGCTGACGCCGCGGAAACCGTGTTCGCGAGAGGACATGCGTGCTCCTTGGGTCCACCTGCGCCGGGACCAGCGGGCTTGAAGCGTAGGGGAGGGCCCGGACAAACACAAATCGATCGTCTTGGGGTCGGGGCGCCGCGGCAACTGCGCCCACCTGACCAGGGTGACCTACCCCACAACAGTAGGATGCGCAAAGTATTATAGCCGTTTTGCTCGCTCTCGCTGCGGCCTAGGCCAGCCCCCAGCGCCGTCGCAGCCACCACTCGGCGCTCAGCAGGGCCAACAGCGCCAGCAAGACTTCCGGGCGGCTCCAGAGGTCGGTGTGCTGGCGATCGGCCACGGCAGCAGGGTCATCCGCGTCCAGCGGTCGCAGCGGGACCCCCTTGGACGGCGCGCGATTGGGCCACACTTGGGCGGAGGTGGTGCGCGCGAGCAATTGAAGAAGGCGATCCGTCGGTTGGATCTGCGATGCCTCGCGGCTCTCTGGGGCGATGACGACCGGCAGGACGGCGGAATGCGGCCGCCCCAGCACCTCGGCTTGCACGGAGATCAGCCAAGCGCCCTCTGTCAATTCGCTTAGTTGTAGTTCCGCGCGGCCTTCAGAGTCGGTGGCGTGCGGCCACTCGCGCCAGACCGCCTCTTCGGCTTCACCTGCCCCTTGGCGGGCCGCCGACCAGCGCAAGGCCAAACGCGGCAATACCGCTCCGGCGCCGTCGCGGGCGGTCACTTGAACGCGCAGGGCCTGGCCTTGAGGCACGGGGGCCCCTGGACCCTGAAGCTGCAGCAAGTCGAGGCTGGGGTCGCGCAAGAGCCAGGCGAGCAACTGGTCAAAAAGCCTGTGGTAATCCCGGCGATCAGCATCGCGGCGGGTGCTGTCGCTCGGCTCGCTCGGCTCGCGGTCGGCGCCAAAAGCCCAGGTCCACAGGCTATCCGTCGCCACCACGGCAGAGCGGCCCTCGCCGATGTCGCCCACCGCGAGCAGGGGGTGATCGCCGCTGTCGACCACCAGCACGGCCCCCGCCTCGCGCGCCGCTAGACCCGTGTTGCGACCCCGCCAAGCGTGACGCTGCCAATTCGCTGCGCTTACATCGGGATCTGCGCCCAACAGTGTCACCGGGTGCTTGCGCCCCAGGGGGGTCAGGCGCAGCTGCGCAGTGCCGTCGATCCAGCCGCCTTCGTCCCCTGGCGGACCGAGCTGCAGCGGCAGCAGTTCCGCCATGCCCGAGCCAAAATAGCCGCCGGCGCCCATGCTCTGGGGCCCGCCGAGCACCAGCAGAGCGCCGCCGCCCTTGAGGAATTGACTCAGGCGCGGCAAGTACTGTTCGAGCTGAAACGGTCCAAACGGAAAGTCCTGCAGGACGATCAGGTCAAAGCCGGTCAGGGCGTCCTCAAAAATCTCCTTGGCGGGAAAGGGGATGAGCGTCGTGTCGTCGCCCAGCGCCAGCCCGCCAGACCCCTGTGACACCATGATGTAGAACGACACCAAGTCGATCGAAGGGTTGGCCCTCAAGTGGGTGCGCAAGAACCGCGAATCCCAGCTGGGTTGCCCGGCCAAATGCAGAATCCGCGTCCGCTCTCGCACCACCCGCAGCGCTGCAAAGGCGCGGTTGTTGGCCTCGGTCACCTCGTCGGGCAGCGGCACAGCCTGGGCTTCAATGATGTGGGTGCCCACGTGAAGAGGTTGAAACTCAAGCTCTACGGTGCGCCGCGACGGGCCTGCGAGGGGCACGGGCTGGGTCACCATCAGCTTGCCGTTGTCGGAGAGCTTGAGCATGAGGTTGCCCGGCTTGTCGGCGAGGCCGGAGATCTCCAGGTCGACACTGACCGGCATCAGTGTTCGGGCAAAACCAAATGAACTCGTGCGGATGGCAGTGATCGCTACGTCTTTGCTCGGCTCGGGATCGTCGATAAAGACCGCGTGGACCGGCACCCCCAGGCCGTGGAGCAGCTCTGCCGTGTCCGCGTCGACATTGGCGCTGCCGCTGGGGTTTCTTGCGGCCAGGGCGCCGTTGTCCAGACCGTCGCTGATCACGACGACGGCCTGCAGGGAGCTGGCGCGCTGCTCGTCGGCCAGGTACCGCAGGGCCGCGTGCAAGTCCGTGGAGGTCTCAGAGGGCGGCAACCGGGTCAACTCCGTGGGTTTGAGCACAGGCTGCGGCCGCGAACCGGCGGTGACGAGCTGCACCGGCGTCGTAGCGGCCAAAGCGGCGACGGCTTCCAGGGCGCGATCCCAGCGGCGCTGACCTGCCGGGCCTGTCGCCATCGACGCCGATCGGTCCAGCACCACCCCTAGGCGCTGGCCCGCCGGGCGCGGCGTCTGGCTGACCCAATTCGGCTGACCGAGCGCCGCCAACACCAGGACCACGGTGGTCGCGCGGATGGCCAGCAGCACCCAGCGGCGCCGCGGCCGGCTGAGCGAACGCACGTTGGCCGCGGTCAAGGCGATCACCGCGATGCCCAGCAACCCAAGGGCCAGCCAGCCCAACCAGCCGAAGCTGGCTGCCCATTCCAAATGGTCCTGCCAGGGTTGCGCCATGTCGGGCTACTCGGCGCTGGGGGCGGCGTTGCGCGGGGCCGCGGCAGGGGTGGACACGGAGCGCTTGTGCCGCAGCAGGTACATCACGTGGCTGTGATCATCCTTGTAATCCAAGCATAAAGCGTACATCACCAAGTTGACGGCCAGGCGCAGGGCTTGCTCGCGCTGGGTCTCGCCGCCGGGAACCACGGCCAGGGCAAAACCGCCCAAGCTCTGCCGCGCCAGCGCACCGGCCAAATCGTTGCGCGTATACAGCACGGCCAAGTGGTTGCCGACCCGCAGACCCTCCAGGTCGTGACTATCGGCGCGGCGACCCACGGCGCGGTCCAGGCGGTAGAACGCGCGAAACAGCACGTGGCCCGGCGGCAATTTCTGCAACGGCTGTGGGAAGATCCGCAGAAGCTCTTTGCGGACGGCAGAGTCGAATGCCGCAGAGGCCTCGGCGCGGCCGGTGTTGTCGATCACCAGGGTCCCGCCAGTCGAGAGGTGCTGACGCAACAGGGAGACCGCAGCCTCGCTCAGGGGCGCGGGGGCCTTTTCGCCGCCCCAATAGAGCAGCGGATAGCCAAAGATCGCCGGATCCTCTGGGCGCACGCTCGCAGCCCCGGATGCGATAGCGACGCTTGTGCGCAAGCGGATCTCTTGGGCCCACGTGTCCATCGCCGAGGCGACATCGCTCGCCCCTTGCATGCGCAACACCGCAAGATGCACCGCAGAGGACGGCGGCTCGGCCCACGCGGAGGTCGCTGGCAGCGCCGCCAAGACCACGGTCCCCGTCATCGCAAGCTTGCGCAGAGACGCCGCCGCAAGCCACCGCGGAAAACTCCGCTGTAGCCAAGCGAATCTGGCAAAGGCGCTGGGGCGATCGAGGCTTTTCACGGCCACCGGCGGGCGCGACGGCGCCTGGAGCGACCATTGTCGCTGAGATTGGCCGGCGCGCAAATCACGGCGGACAATTCGCCCCCCGGAGACGCTCGCGGACGGTGAACCCGGCAAGAGGTCGGCCCTCGCAGCGATCTACGGCAGCGACACCGGCAGCGCCTGCAAGGACCCGGAGCTCTGGACGGCAGCACCAGTCGCGTCGCGGGCTTCCACGGTGATCGCTTGGACGCTGCCCTTGGCGCGCGGCTGCCCGGGCTTGGTCGGCGCCAGGTCAAAGGCACTTGGGGTCCAAGTCAGCAGACATGAAGAGGAGTTGGGTAGGGCAAGCGCGTCGGCCGGGCCGCGGATCACCCGCCACTGGAGCGGGGCCACTGCGCCCTGGGCCTGCACCTGCAGCTGCCAGTGCTGGCCGACCTCGACTTGATGGGTGCCCAGCGGCGCCAGCGCCAGCCCTGCGTCGGCCGTACAGCCGGCAAGCGCAGCGCCAATTACTA
This sequence comes from Myxococcota bacterium, assembly GCA_964201005.1. Classification (GTDB taxonomy): domain Bacteria; phylum Myxococcota_A; class UBA9042; order UBA9042; family UBA9042; genus SXRM01. The sequence continues at coordinate 60,078 of CAXNCS010000005.1, read as the reverse complement.
GCGCCGCCGATACAAATTGCCGCGGATCGACCAGGCCCAGCGGGAATAGACAGCGTTGCTCTGGCCTACAGAGCAGGGTCGAAACCGGCGGGCGGGTTGTGCTAGACTCGCCCGGGCGATTCGCCGTCGGCGTGGCGTTCTTGGGCAAAAGCAGGCGGCACCTCCCCGGTTCGCGCTCCAACAAAGCGCCAGCCGATGCTCCCACAGGGGCACGCTGAAAGGCCAGCGAACCACTCTGGAAGATGCCACCCCGCGGCGCCCTTTGCGCCTCCGAGCCAGATCGAACCTCCAGCCTGCCCCCCAATAGGTCACGATGTACACCTCAGATCGCATCTTTACCCGTGTTTTGGGCGCCGCAGCGCTGCTGGCCCTGATGACTGCGGCTCCGGCCTGCGGCAAGAAGGACTCTCCGCCCGCGCCGGCCAACCAAGCCGCGGCGCCAAACGCTGCCGCCCCGGCTGGCGTTGATCTGGCCGCCGCTGCCTCGGCCGCCGCCGCATTGCCAGTGGCGCCGCCCCCTGAGCTTGGGATGCCGCTGAAAGACTACGTGGCTGCGCGGGTCTTGGAGCGCTGTGCAGTTCAGTATCACGAAGACTCGATCGCCGCAGAGACGCGGGCGGTGCAGATCCTGCTCGGTCGCCCGGTGATCGTCGACCTGGCCCATGTCTACGATGCCCCGCCCAAGCCGGGGGCCAAGGCCGCGCCGCGCCAGCCCGACCCCGACACGCCGGAACAGCTGTCGATGCGCCAGAAATTCCGCGCCGCCCATCCCCTGGCCGCCGCCCACACGCCGACCCAGAAGGACATCGAAGCCCAACTGGTCGACTGCGTCTACGCCCCGGAAATTGGCCTGGTGCCAGCGGAATTGCAGGCGCGCTATATCACAGCTTTTGTCGACATTGCCTGCCTGCAGCGCAAGCACACCGACCCGTCCGGCCAGCTGGACGCCGTGGCCCACGCCCAGGCCGCCGCGACCGTTTTCCAGACGAATTCGTTTAACGCCGGCGATTTTGCCCGCTACGGCATGGTTTTTGCGCGCTTTCCCCAGGTTCAAGCCAAGCTGCACGCCGCCAAAGCCAAGGCCTGCCCCGATCCGCGCGCAGTGGCTGAAACCCTCGCCACCACAGGGGAATGGAACGGCAGCCTCAGCGGCGAACGCAACGCAGCGCTCAATTTGCGCGGCGATGGCGGTCAGGTCAAAGGCGGCGTGCAGTGGCTCGGCGCTACCGTGCGCTACGACAACGGCGCCACGGAGGCCCAGGCGATTCCCGTCAGCGGCGTGATTTCGCCTGAAAAAGTCGCGCTCTTTGGCGAGATTGGCGCGGACTGGGTGCGCCTAGAAGGCAAGGTCAGCGGCGATCGCCTAGAGGGCACCTGGACGGCCCAGCGCGCGCTCAAAGACAAGTTCAAGGGCACATGGACCGCGCAGAAGTTGCCGAGCGACCTGCCCAAAGCCGCCACGCCCGCCGCCCGCTGAGGAGAAGCCGATGTCTACATCCACAGAAACAGGTCATTTCTCTGCCCGCGACGGCATTCAGCTGCACTACCAGCTCCACACCGCGGAGGTGCCGCGCGGCGGCGTACTGGTCATGCACGGCTTTGCTGAACACGGCGCGCGCTACGGCCACTTGGTTGATGCCCTTGTGCCGCAAGGGTTTTCTGTCCTGACCTATGACCATCGCGGTCACGGCGAGAGTGGCGGTCGGCGGGTATTTGTCGAGCGCTTTGACGAATACGTGTCTGACGCCGCGCTGGCCCTGGAACTGGCGAAAAAGCGCCTGCCGTCTCCGCTTTTTGTCGTCGCCCATTCTATGGGTGGGGTGGTCGCGATGCTGCTGGCCGGGCAGAAGCCGGCGGGGGTGCGCGGCTGGATCTTTAGCAACCCGGCGCTGCACGCGGCTGTCGATATCCCCACTTGGAAGGTGGCGCTTGCCCGATGTGCCTCCAAGGCCCTGCCGACCCTGGAAGTGCCGTCCGGTATCCCGCCCGAGCACATCAGCCGCGACGCCCAAGAAGTGAGCAACTACGCAAAGGATCCGCTGTGCTCCAAGCAGGCGACGGCGCGCTGGTACACGGAATTCACCGCGGCCCAGGAGCAGGTGCGCAAGGCCCCCCAGGCGCTGGCCGGCGTGGCGGTGCTCGCACTGATCGGCGAAGGTGACCGGATCATCGATCCCAAGGTGAGCGTGCAGTACTTTGAAGCCTTGGGCGGCGGCGATCTGACGGTGCGGCGCTATCCCGGGCTGTATCACGAACTCTTTAATGAGCTTGAGGCAGATCGCCAGACCGTGTTGGCGGACACCTTGGCGTGGCTGCAAGCACAGGCGTAGGCCCCGGGTGCCGCGCGATCTGAACGTGCTATGATCGACGGTCTCGCGCCGCCTTGACCCGCGGAGGTCGTCCGTTGTCCACCGGTTCTTCATCAGCGTCGGGTGCGCCGAGCATCCCCAATCACCCCGGGGCGGCGGAACTGGGCCGCTACCGCTTGACCCGCCACCTCGCGACGGGCGGCATGGGCGAAGTGTACCTGGCAGAAGCCGTGGGGGCCGCCGGATTTGCCAAGCGCGTCGTCATCAAGGTGTTGCGCGCGGACCTCGCCAGCGACGCCGAATTGGTGCGGCAGTTGATCGCCGAGGGGCGCCTGCTTGAGGCGTTGGATCACCCTAACATCGCTCAGATTCTTGACATCGGCCAGGCCGACGAGCTGTTCTGGCTGGCGATGGAGTACGTGGAGGGGTGGGACTTGCGGGCGGTGCTGCGGGCGCTGCCGGTGCGCCAGGGGGCCAAGCAAGAGCCCCAGGGGCCTTTGGGGCCGAGCGCAGTGCTGCACGTGATCGCCTCCGTGGCGCGGGCGCTGGACCACGCTCAGAGCCGCCGCGGTCCGGACGGCCAGCCGCTGCGGATTGTCCACCACGATGTGTCGCCGTCCAACGTCATGGTGCGCCACGACGGTCATGTCAAGCTGGTGGACTTTGGCGTGGCCAGGGCGGCGCTGCTGGGGCGCCTGTCTGCGGGGGCCCTGCGCGGCAAGCTGCCGTACCTCAGCCCAGAGCATTCGGCAGCGCTGCCGGTCGATGGGCGCGCAGATCTCTTTGCCCTGGGCTTAGTTGCGTATGAGCTGCTCACGGGCGAGCGCGCGCTAGAGGTCACGGAGCCCAAGCAGCTGGAGCGCGCCTACCAGCGACTTCCGGCCAAGCTGGCGACGCTGCGGCCTCAATTGCCGCAAGGGCTCTTTCAGCTGATCAGCGAGCTGCTGGCCTTGGATCAGACCCATCGCCCCGCCCATGCCGCCGCAGTAACAGAACGGGCCGAGCGCCTGCTGATCGATGCGGGCGAGCCCTCGCCGTCGCGGCGTTTGGCCCAAGAGCTGGCGCCGGCCTTTGCCCGATTGGAGGCAAAAACCGCGAGTTTTGACCAGACTTTGCACGGCATCCTGGGGCTAGCCGATCGCCAAGGCCAGCCCGAGCTGACGGCGACGCTGAGCCTGCCGGGGCTCGACGTGGTCAAGGTCGCCGCGGCCAGCGCCCGCGATCAGTTGACGCCGGGGCGTAGACCCAGAAAGCGCTGGATTACCGCGGGTTTAGTCGTGGTGCTCGCGGCGATTGCCGGCGGTTTCTGGATGGGCCGGCGCACCCCGACTCCACCGGCGCCCAATGACGCCCCCCTTGCGTCAAATCATCGAAATTCAATCGGAATTGACAAGGTTCGTGCTGGCGAGCCCGCGGTGGCCGCCCGTCTGCCTGCGACGGCCAGTGCCGTGGCTGCGGCCGATCCGCCCGCTATAGAAACCGCCGCCGCGGCGACACAGCTGGCGGCTGCCGGTCCCGGCCAAGGTCCCAGCTCTGGCCCTGGCTCTCTGCCTCTGGCGCCCAGCCCGACCCCAGTGGTCAAGGCCGCGGACGGCGGCGAGGACGACAAACCCAAGCTCAAGAAGGCCGAGCCGCTGCGCACGGCGATTCTGCTCTTTCGCGTCCAGCCTTTCTCCTGCCAAGTCAGCGTCGACGGCGCCCGCCAGCGTCCGGTGGGCGAAAGCGATCGCTACGAAGTGCGCGTGGCCCCCGGGGATCACCGCATCCAAGTGCGCGATCCCGCGAGCGGCCAGCAAAAGGACGTTTGGGTGCGCAAGATCGCCGATGATGAGCGGCGCGTGCTGCCCGGCGGCATCTGCCTGGGCGAAGGCTGCCCCACCGCGCCGTAACTCCTTCAGGTTGCAGAGGTAGAGATGGGCGACAACGCCACCATGACCCTGTCTAGCCTGAGCCTGTCCGCAGCCACTTTTGCGGAGCATTTTACCTTGCCCACCTTCAAGTTGCGCGTGGCCAGCGGCCCCGATGCCGGCTTGGAGGCGACCTTTGCCCGGCGCACGGTGGTCATCGGCAGCAGTCCCGACTGCGATTTTGCCCTGAGCGACGGCGCCGCTTCGCGCCAGCACCTGCGCATTGTCGGCGAGCGCAGCGGCTACCGACTGAGCGATTTGGCCAGCAAGAACGGCACTTGGTTTGCCGGTTCGCGGGTGGTCGAGCTCGTCTTGGGCGCCCAGGCCACCTTGCGCATTGGGCAAAATGAGCTGGTGTTTCAGCAGTTGCCGGAGCTTCATGAGGTGAGCCTGTCGCGCGAGCCGAGCTTTGGCGCCCTACACGGCCGCAGTGATGAGATGCGCGAAGTGTTTGCCCGCCTCGCCGCCCTGGCCGACAGCGATGCGCCGGTGGCCATTGAGGGGGAGCCCGGCACCGGCAAGCAGCGCGCCGCAGAGGCCCTGCACCAGAATTCTAAACGAGCGGATCGGCCGCTGTGGCGCTTTGACTGCAGCTTGACGCCCCGCGAATTCGCCGCCGAGCAGCTGCTGGGGGCGGACGACCAGCTAGGCGCTTGGTGGGGCGAGACGCGCGGCGGCACGGCGATCCTCTTGGATCTGGATGAACTGGATGCGGATCTGCAGGGCCGCCTCGCCGCAGCGCTGGCCAGCTCCCTCAAAGATCCCAGCGGGCCGCGGCTGGTGGCGACATTTTCTTGCCCGATCGCTCAAGCCAACCGCGAGGGCCGCCTGCACCGCGGATTGCCCAAGCTCTTTCAGCGCGAGCGGGTGACGCTGCCCCCCTTGCGGCATCGCGTGGCCGATATCCCTGATCTGGTGGATGAAATCGTCGAGCAATTGCAGCGCAGCGATCCGTCTCTGCCGCCGCTGGTGCTAGGCTGGCGCACGTTGCAGGCGCTGCAGGCCTATCCGTGGCCGGGAAACATCAGCGAGCTGCGCCGCCACGTGGAGCGCGCTGCCCATATGGCCACCGCCCGCCCGACCGAGGTCCACGCCAGCTCGCCGGGCGAAGAGCCTCCTGCGGGAGCCCGCGATATTTCTGAGCTTTTGCCCTACGCAGATGCCCGCCGCCGCGCCGTCGCCGCCTTCGATCGCCGCTACTGTCAGCGGGCTTTGAGCGCTGCGGGGGGGCAAATGGCCGCCGCTGCCGCTGCCGCTGGGGTGCCGCGCGGCGCCTTTGAGCAGCTGGCCCAGCGCGCCCTTGCGGAGCCCGGCGTCGATCCATAGCAGGGTCGGTTTTTGCCGGCCATAGTGCCCTGTCAACCGCGACCTCTACCCCGGCGATCTGCCGGGCAATGGCCGGCATAAGCCCGAGCCAACTGCGTAGAAACGTCTGGAATACGTCAGAAAACTTGCGCGATCCGCGAAGGATCGTACCTTGAAGGGCAGGTGAGGCCGGCGCGCAGTCCAGGGTGGCTGCGGGTTGGCGCCAAACCCAATCCGCGCTTTTGCCCCGTGCCCAGGCCCTGGCTGCCCCGGCACAAAAGGCCCCAGCGCCAGGAGTTTGACGTGAGCAGAACCAAGACCCAGACCGTCGTGCGCACCCGAGCTGAGCTCGATCTGGCCCTGCGCCAGGTGCAGTTGACGGCGCAGGAAGAGAATGTGTTGCGCATGCGCTACGGCGTGCCTTTGGCGGCAGACGCGCTGCTGCAGTTTCGCGATCCGGAGCCGGAGGCCCAGCGCGCAGAGCTCATCGACCTGGAGCGCCGAGCCGTGCATGCCATGGACAATCGAGTAGATTCACAGCGTTTGACCTCGATCATCGACCGGATGCGCCGCCTGTGATCCTGCCATAGCTGCGCCGCAAGGGGGAGTCGATGACGTCTGTGCTTGTCCGGCGCCCCCTGTTCGTCTGCGATGCGGCAAGCGTTCGTGGCGGAAGCGCTGGCGCCGATTGGCCCGCCGCAGAGGGGCAGAACACCCGCTCGCAAGGCCGGCAACGCGGCGACGAACCGCCGGGCCGCGATCGACAGGCCCACGCGCTTAGACGCTTTGCCCTTGACGCCGCTGCCTTCCTCTGGCACTTTACGCCCCCCGCGCCGTGGCCCTGGCTGGTCACCGCCGCGCCCCAGACCTGCGGCTCCGGCCCACATGAGTTCGGCTTCGGCCCTCAAGAGAGTGCACCATGGCTTCCCCTACCCGCATCACTGACCGCGTCAAGAAGGCCAAGAAGACCGCTTCCGGCCAGAACCGCAAGCGCGAGCAGGCCCGTGCCCAGCGCATCCTCTCGGAGAAGAAGCTGGAAGCCGCTCTGGGCGAGCACATTCCGCTCGCTCCGGTGCGCTAGTTCGCTTTCTGATCTGTTTGCCGGCTGGTCCCCTCGCCTGATGTCGATCCGCGGGGCCCTGGCCGCTTCTGGACTCACCCTCGTCCTTGTGGCGGTGGGTCTCGTTGCTCTGTGGGCAAGCGGTCGCGGCTATCTTCCGCCCCCTCCTCCGCCGCTAGACCGATGGGCCGCCTCTCTGGGTGTCGCCGGCGCGGCGCCGTTGCCCAGCGATTGGACCCTGGAGCGCGCGCCTCCTCAGGCACCGGCGGCCCTGGGGCTGCAGCAGCCTCTGGGCGAACTGCCCGATCCTTTTCGCCAAGAAGAAGCGCTGCAGGCCTGGCGGCTGTATCGCGAAGGCCGGGCCGTGCAAGCCCTGCGCGCCGCCGAGCAAGCGTGGAAGACCCTGGGCAAGGCCGTCTCAGCCAGCGAAGAAGCTGAGAAATCGCCAGGCGACGCCGGTGGTTTGGCGATCCCTCGCGCGGTAGAGCGCACCCGTCTGGCGTTCTTGCTGACCCAACTCCGCTGGGGCGCCGGCGATCGCAGCGGTGCACTGCAGCTGGCCCGGGTGGCGGTCGGCGATCCCGCGCTGGGCCACGCGGCGCTGCGGTGGGTGGCGAGCCGCGCCGACGAGGCGGGATTGTCTAGCGTGGTGATGGCCTTGGCCTCAGATCGCGATGATCCGGCGCTGCGGCTGCTCCGCGCCCGGGCCATGCGCCGCAACAACCAGCTGCAAGCCGCCCAAGAAGTGCTGGCGAGCCTGGCCCCGCCGGCCGGTTCGGCGCTTTGGCGGCGCTGGATGCTCGAGAGGGTGCGCACCCTGCAGGCCCTTGGCCAGGACGAACAAACCCTTGCCGTGGCTCGTGAATTGTTTCGCCGCGCCGGCAAGTCTGCGCAGTGCGAAGAGCTGGCCGACGCCGTGCTGGGCGCCTCCGACGCGGTTTGGCAGAAGCGGCTAGCGTCGCGGCCCCAAGACGCGGTGTTGGTGCTGGATGCGCTGGTGTACTCGGCCCAGCGGCGGCGCTACCAGCGGGTGATCCCGGCCCTGGAGGCGCTGGCCAAGCAAAAAGGCATTGCAGAATCCGTGCAATGCCACGCGCAGAGCTGGGCGGCCCGCTGCCACGATCGCCGCGCGGCCTTTGCCAGTGCCGTGCCGATGTACGGGGAGCTGGCGAACCGCTGCGTGTCGCCCGAGGTGGCCGGCCTGCAAGTGGACGAAGACCCGCTGAACGCTGGCGAAATCGCCTTTCGCCACGGCCGGGCGCTGGCGATGCAGGGCAAGGCAGAAGGGGCAAAGCTGCTGGAGCAGGCGCTTACAGCTGGGCTGAGCGGCTTGGATGGCGACGACGCCAAGACTTTGCTCATTGTGTTGCGCGCCGCCGATGGGCCCGCGGTGCTGGAGAAGCAAGGGCCGGTCGCCGCCGCCGACTATGCGGAACGCGACATGATCGACGTGGCGGCGTGGCGCGTGGCGCTGGAGCGGCTGACCTCAAGTCGCTGGAAGGATGCACTGGAACTGCTCAATCGCCTTGCAGAAGTGCGCGATCGCGATGAGGCGCCTGTGCCCCGCACCGATCCCGCCGGCCTCGCCGGTCCGGGTCCCCACGCTCCCCAGGGCAAAACCGCACCTCCAGCCGGCGATCCGCGGTTCGACGACCGCGACTGGGGCAGAGGCCGTGCCGATTACTTTGCGGCGCGCGCCCTGAGCGAGCTGGGCAAGCCGGGCGACGCCAAGGCCCGCTGGATCCGCGTGCTGCGCCGCCATCCGCTCAGCTACTACGCCGGGATGTCGCTGGCGCAACTGCAAAAGCTCGGGCCGGTGGACAGCGCTTGGCTCAAGGCCGCGCCGGCCGTCGATGCAGGTCCGCAGATCGACGAGCACCTGCTGGCCGACGCCCGGGTGCAGCGCGCGCGCCTGTTGGGGCAGCTGGGCTGGCACGATGAGGCGGGCGAAGAGCTGGATTCGGCAGGCATCGGCCGCGATCTGGGGCCAGAACAGCGCTGGGCCCCGGGCGATCCGGGCCGGCTGTGGACCCGCGGCGCGATCGACGGCGAGGCTGGTCGCTGGGTGACCTCGCACCTCATCGGCCGCGATTCGCTGCGGGCCTTTGCCGCTGCTTGGCCGGCGGACGGCAACCGCGAGGCGTGGAAGATCGCCTATCCCAGAGGTTACCAGAGCCTGATGGACGCCGCGGCCAAGGAATTTGAGCTGCATCCGTCGATTCTGTATTCCATTTGCCGCAGCGAGTCGGGCTTTAACCCGCGGATTGAGTCGCACGCCCACGCCATTGGCCTGCTGCAGCTGATCCTGCCGACCGCGCAGATGATGGCCAAGGGCCTGGATGTCGAGGCCAACGCCGATACCCTGCGCCAGCCCGCGGTCAACGTGCGCTTGGGCGCGCGCTACCTCAAGAAATTGCTCGACCGCTTTGAGCGCGAACAGCAGATGGCGGCGGGCTACAACGCCGGCGGTGGCGCGGTAGGGCGGTGGCGCAAACAGCGCGGCGATTGGCCGATGGACTTGTTTGTCGAGGCGATTCCGTTCCGCGAGACCCGCGATTACGCCAAGCGCGTCACCTCGGCGATCGCCACTTACCGGGTGCTGTACCACCAGGAACCGATGTACGCCCTGGCGCTCAACCAGAAGGACGTGCCCAGCGCCGAAGAGCCGGCGACGGAACCGCCGTCCAAGCCCGCAGAGGCCAAGCCGCCTGAGGCCAAGCCGGCGGCGGCCAAAGCGGCAGACTCGGATGCTGTTGAGCCGGCCGCTGTTTCGGCCCAGGCCCCGGCGGAACCCCTGGCCGAGCCAGTGGCCGCATCGCCGGCCAAGGCCAAGGCGATCGCGGCCAAACCGACCGCCGATGCCAAGCCCAGCGCCAAGGCCAAACCGGCCGCCAAGTCCAAACCGGCGGCCAAGGCCAAACCGGTAGCCAAGGCTAAACCGGCGGCCAAGGTCAAACCGGCGGCCAAGGTCAAACCGGTCGCCAAGGTCAAACCAGCCGCCAAGGCAAAACCCGCTGCCAAAGCCAAGGTTCGCGCCAAGTAAGCTTGCATCCACACTGCCCCGGCTGAATCGTCCGGCGCCCTGAAGCGTCCGAGCCCATGCTCTGCGGAACAGGCCGGCGTCTCGGCGTGTTGGCGCAACTGCCGCGGCGCCCCTGCGGACCCTGGAGACGATGCCCAAGACCAGCCCAGCCAGCGCCCCTCCCGAGCTCCTGCTGCAGCAGCGGGCGCCGGAGGCGTTGGCTTTGCTGCGGCGGGCCCAGCGGCGCTTGTGGACCCAGGTGTTGCTGCAGCGGCTGGCCGTGTGGCTGGCCCTGCCCCTGGCGGCGGCGGCGCTGATCGTCGCGGCGACTCGCTGGGTGCCCCTGCCGCAAGCATGGGATCCAACGGTTGATCTTCTGACTTGGCTGCTCTCCGTCGCCGTGGCGATCTGGGCCGTTGCCCACCGCACGCCGCTGCAGAAGGCCGCCCGCGCGGTCGACGAGGCCAGTGCCGGCAGCGACACGCTGGCCACCGCGGTGGACTTGGCCGCCCATCAGCGCCGCGACGGCTGGGCGCAAGTGCAGGCCGCCTACGCCGATCGCGCCTCGCAGCGGCTTGTGCTGCCCCAGCTTCTGCCGATGCGACTGCCGCAGGGGTGGCGACCGAGCGCAGCGGCGGCGTTGGCCCTGGTCGCCGTGGTCGCCGCGGCCGATCCGCTGGACTCTCTGCGGATGGGTCAAGCGCAGTTGGCCTCTGGGCTCGCCGTTGACCTGCCGCCGCGGCCGCCGGGGTTTGAGAGCGCCCGCCAGGATCTGGGCGAAGATGCGACGCAATTGCTCAGCGTGGATGAGCGCTTGCTGGGCGAGATCGAGGAACAGCTGAGCGACCCGCAGACGCGCAAGTGGATCGGCGATCTGCGCCAGGTGGTCCAAGCGGTGCAGCAAGGGCGGATCGACAAGCGCCAGGCCCTGGAGCAGCTGGCGGCGCTGGAGGCGGCCCGGCCGAACAAGCCCGAGCTAGACGCGGCACTGCAGGAGGCCAAAGCCGGTGCATCCCCTGGTAATTCGCCCGATCACGACCCCGCCGAAGCGGAGCGCCAGCGCGATCTGGCGGCGCGCAAAGCGGTCCTGGATGCCACGCAGAAAGCGCTCGACGCGGCGCCAGAGGGCGAGGACAAGAAGGCTCTGGAAAAAGCCTTGGAGCAAGCTGATTTGGGCATGGTCGCCAAGGCGCTGCAGAAGCTGGCGGAAAAGGATCTGCAGCCCAAGGACCTGGAAAAGTGGCGCAAAACCCTGGAGAAATTTGCCGATGCTCTCAAGGACGCCAAGGTGCCCAAGGGCATGGAGGAGCTGGCCAAGAAGATCTCGCGGCTGGAGAAGCAGCGCGCCGAACAAGGGGGGCTGAACCCCAGCGATCAACGGCGCTTGCAGGAGGCCAGGCGCGATCTGGAGCAGCTGCGCCGCGAAAACGGCGATGCGGAGGCGGCGCGCCATCAGGTCCAGCGGCTGGAGCGCCAGGCCCGGCAGGCGGCCGATGAGCTGAGGCGGGTGGCCGAGGGCGAGTCGCGGCTCGACAAGGGCAAGGGCGCCGGGCAAAAAGGTCAGCAAGGTCAGCAGGGTCAGCAGGGTGGCGAGAAGGGCGGCCAGAAGGGCGAGTCGGGCGGGGCGTCTCAGCAGGCGATGCGCGAGGCCATGCGCCAGGCCGCCGATGAGCTGCGCCGCCAGGACGAAGGGCAGAAATCGCGGCAGGCCCAGCGGATTGGCGAGTCGCGGATGCGCGATTTGCGCGAGGCTCTGTCGCGCGGAGAAGGGCGCAAGGGTCAGGCGGGCGGCGAACAACCGCGCGGCCAAGACGGCGGCCAAGGTCAGGATCAGCGCCAAGCGGACGGAAAATCGCGGCTTAAGCCGGGCCAGAAGGGCGAACGCGGCCAGGAACAGCACAACAGCGGCGACAACGGCGAGGCCGGTCAGGGTCAAGCGGGCCAGCAAGGGGATCAGGCCGGCCAGGACGGCGAAGCCGGCAATCGCCCGGGGCAGAAGCGAAGTTTCCGTTTGGGGTCCAAGGGGTTGGGGGACAAGAGCCGCACCGAGCTCATCGGCGAAGGCTACGAGCAGGGCCGCGGCCAGCGCTCGGCCAAAGGTCAGGGGCAAAGCGGCGAGGGCGGCAGCCAGGCGGGCACGGATCGCGGCTCGGACCAGGGTCAGGGCAAGAAAATCGCCATGGATGCGGCGCGCACAGAGAAGGTCCAGGGTCAGCAGGGCAGCGGTCCAGACGTCAAGCAGACCTTTATGGACGCTGCGCGCAAAGGCTTTGCCCGCCAAGGGTGGCGCGAGGTCTATGCCGAATACAGCCAGGTGGCTGAAGAAATGCTGGACAAAGAGGGACTTCCGCCCGGGCGCAAGGCTTTGGTGCGGCGTTACTTTGAGAAAATCCGTCCGCGCTGAGCTCAGCCGGCACCGCAGGAGAGCATGATCACACCAGAGCAGGCCCACACCGAGCTGACGGCGGCGCAAGTACAGCAGAAAATGGCGTGGATGGCGGAGCGGTTGCAGACCCTGCGCACGGAGCTGGCCAAGGTGGTGGTCGGCCAGCACGAGGTGATCGAGGCGGTGATCCTCGGCATGCTGGGCGGCGGCCACGTGCTGCTGGAGGGCGTGCCGGGTCTGGGAAAGACCCTGCTGGTCAGGACGTTAGCTCAGGCGCTGCACCTGGATTTTGCCCGCGTGCAGTTCACCCCGGACCTCAAAGCCAGCGACGTCTTGGGCACCCAGGTGCTGATGGAGGACGAGCGGGGCGGTCGCCAGCTGGTGTTTCAGCCCGGGCCGATCTTTACCCACGTGCTGTTGGCCGATGAGATCAACCGCGCCACCCCCAAGACCCAGAGCGCGCTGCTGGAGGCGATGCAAGAGCGATCGGTGACGATTGGCACCAAGACCCATCGCATTGCCGCGCCGTTTTTTGTGCTGGCCACGCAGAATCCCCTAGAGATGGAGGGGACTTATCCGCTGCCAGAGGCGCAGCTCGACCGCTTCTTGTTCAAGATCGAGGTGCCGTTCCCCAAGCCGGAAGAGCTGCATGAGATCGTCGCGCGCACCACCAGCGGGCCCATGGCGCAGATCGAGCCGGTGCTGAGTGGCCCAGAAATCCTGGAGATTCACGATTTTGCCATGGGTTGCCCGATCGCCCGCCACGTGGTCGACTACGCGGTGCAGCTGGTCCACGGTTCGCACGGATCGCTGCCGGGGGTGCAGAAGTGGCTGCGGGCTGGGGCATCGCCGCGGGCCCTGCAGGCGTTGGTGATGGGCGCCAAGCTGCGGGCGCTGATGCACGGGCGGCCGGCGGCGTCGATCGACGACATCAAGGCCCTGGCCAAGCCGGCGCTGCGCCACCGCTTGTTGCTGAGCTTTGACGCCGAAGCCGATCGCGTGCGCCCCGACCAGGTGGTCGATCAGCTGATCAGCGAATTGGACCGCAGGGTCAAAGGGTAATTGTCCATGGCCTCCGCCGCCGCAGAACCGCAATTGCGCGCCGATCTGTTTGATCCCGGCTTTTTGGGGCGGGTCGAGCAGTTGGCGTTGCTGGCGCGGCGCATGGCGACCTCTGGGGCTCAGGCGCACCGCCGCAGCAAGAAGGTCGGCTCCGGCGTCGAGTTTGCCGAGCACCGCGACTACAGCGCCGGCGACGACCCTGCGCAGATCGACTGGGCGCTGTTTGCCCGCTCGGACCAGGTGCAGATCCGCGAATTTGAAGAGGAAGAGGACCTGTCCGTGTACTTCTTGGTCGACCACAGCCTGTCGATGGCGGTGGGGCCCAGCGGTCAGGTCAGCTTGCTCGATCGGGCCCTGCAGGTGGCGGCGGCGCTGGCGTACATCTCGCTGTCCAACCTGGACCGGGTCGCGGTGGTGCCGTTTGCCCAGGGCAGCGCGGTGCCGATGAGGCCGGTGCGCGGTCGCGGCCAATTCCTGAGGGTTTTGCGAGCCCTCTCCCAGGTTCAGCCGGCTGGGCGCACGGCCATTCCCAAGGCGATGGCTGAGTTTCTGCGCTATCAGCCGCGGCCCGGTCTTGCGGTGATCATCAGCGATTTCTATGACCCAGAGGGCCTGGGCGACTCGCTCAAGCAGCTGGCCTACCGCGGTTTTGAGCCGATGGTGCTGCACCTGTGCGACCTGCAGTTGCTGGAAGCCGGGGCGTATGGCGACGTAGCCCTGGTGGACGCAGAGACCGGCGAGATCCGCGAATTGACCCTGACGCCGGCGATGATGCAGCGCTACCGCACGGCTTTTGCCAGCTTCAGCCAGGATATCGACCGGGCGGCCCGCGAAGTCGGCGCTCGCTGCCTGCGGGTGGACGTGTCGCTCGCCTTTGACGAAGTGGTGTTGCGCATCTTTCGCAGCGGAGGCTTTCTGGGATGACCGGCTGGAGCGGCGAGCAGCAGGCCTGGGCGTGGCTGGCGATCGCTGTGATCGGCGGCCTGGCGTTGCTCTACCTGATCCGGCCGCGCCGCCGCCAAGTCGAAGTGCCCTTTGGCGGTTTGTGGCGGCAGGTGCTGCAGCAGAGTCAGGCCGACTCGCTTGGGCGGCGCTGGCAGCGGCTCTGGTCATTTCTGGCGGTGGCCCTGCTGGCGGCGCTGTTGTTGGGCGGCCTAGCCGAGGCCATTTTCCGTCCAGAGACGGAGAATGCCCCGCCCGTGCGTTTTGCCACGGTGATCGCCCTGGATCGCTCGGCGTCGATGGCCACCCGCGACGGCGCGCCGCTGCAGCCAGGGCAGGGGCCGGCCTCGCGCATGGAGAGCGCCCGCCGCGCGATCGAAGAGCTGATCGCCCAAAGCCCCGCAGACGAAGAGCTTTTGCTGATCGCCGCCTCTGGCCAGGCCCAGGTGATCAGCGGATGGGGCAGCGATCGCCAGGCGCTGATCGCCGCGCTGCAGACGGTGGAGCCCAGCCACGCCGGCCTGGACCTAGCGCGAGCGGTGGAGCTGGCCCAGCAGTCGCTGGCCGGCCGACCTCAGCCGCGGCTGGTGCTGGTGAGCGACGGCGGTCCGGGCCTGGCCGGCGAGGTGACCCCCGCGGTGCCCCTGCAAGAAATCCGCATTGCCGTTGGGGTTTCGCCCACGGCCCTGGACAATCTCGCGGTCGAACAGGTGTACCTGCGGCCGCTGGCCCACGACCCCGACCGCGGGGTGCTGACGGTGCGGCTGCGCAATGACGCCCGCCGGCCCGTCGCCGCGCGGCTGATCGTGACCGCGGCCCAGGACGCCCGCACCCTGGCCGAGCTGGGGCGCGATCAGGCTCTGCAGCGGCTGGTCGAGCTGGAGGTGCCGCCGGGCGTCTCGCAGCACAAGGTCGAGGACCTGCAGCTGGCCCTGCCGCGGCTGGCGGTGCGCGTCGAAGGGCGGGCGCAAGGGAACGAGCCCAACTGGCAGGACCGCGCGCCTTGGGACGACGTGGGTCTGGCGGTGCTGGCTCAGGTCAAAAAGCTGAGGGTTTTGCTGGTCGGCCGACCCAACCTGTACCTGCAGGCGGCCCTGGAAGCGAGTGGCCGCGCCGAGGTGCAGACCCTGGATCCCCAGCAGTACCGCCCCGCCGAGTGGAGCGCCGCCGAGCGCAGTCGCCACCAGATCGACGCCGTGGTGCTGGACCAGGCCGGTCTGCCGCCGCCAGACGGAATGCCCAGCTGGAGCCTGGAGATCGACCCGCCGGTCGACAGCACCGAGCTGGTTCAGCGCCTGCAGGGGCCCGAGCTGCTGGTCCGCGCGGGGGACCATCCGGCGATGCGCAACCTGTCCTTCCAAGATAGCAATTTTGATAGTGTTCGCCTCTTGGTGCCGCAGCCGGGCGAGCAGGTGCTGGTGGCGGCGACCCTGGGCGGCGGGCGTTCTGCGCCGGTGATGCTGGCCCGCGAGACGCCGGTGCGATCGCTGCGCTGCGGCATTGACCTGCTGGAGACGGACCTAACCGCGCGCTACGCTTGGCCGATCCTGACCGCCAACGCCATCGCCTGGCTGGCCGGGCAAGAAGAGCCGCTGGTGCCGGGCCTGGAGCTGGGCCGGCCCTGGGCGGTGGCCACCCCCAACCGCGGCGGCAGCTGGCAGTACCTGGAGCCCGGTCAGCCGCCGAGGCAAGGGCGCACCTCAGGCGGAATTCTGCTCGGGTATAGCGAAGAGCACGGCATCCACCTGTGGCGCGATCGCTTGGGCCGCGAGGTGGTGCGGCCGAGCCAAGTGCCGTCCAGCGAACAGCCGACGCTGCAGGGCCCGCCGCGGGCCAAGCTCGAGCCGCGCGCCGCCGTGGGCCAAGCGCTTGCCCCCGCGTCGCCCTGGCCGCGCTGGAGCTGGTGGTTGGTGGCGGCCCTGGCGCTGCTGCCGCTCGAGTGGCTGCTGTACCTGCGGCGGAGGCTGGCATGAGCGTTTTTGCTCCGCGGCGGCGCCTCAGCGCTTGGCTTTGGCCCCTGGGCTCGCTTTGCGCGGCTGCCGGCTTTGGCGCGTGGGCGGCCTCGCAGCTGCCGGCTTGGCTGGCGCGCTTGGCCATCCACGGCGTAGAAATCGCCCGGCCCGCGTGGTTATCGTGGACATTGCTGGCGTTTGTTGTGCCGGCCCTGCTGCCCTGGCGCCTGACCGATCTGTCGCGCTGGCAAACTGCGCTGCAGGTGGCGGTGCGCATGGCCCTGGTGGCCCTGGCCGCCCTGGCCCTCAGCGGCCCGCGCAGGCTCCAGGAGGCGCCGAGGCCGCCGCAGGTCATCCACCTGATCGACCGCTCCGAGTCGGCCCCAGAGGCGCTGCTGCAGGCGGCGTCCCAGGGGGTTCAAGCCACGGCGCGGGTGCTGGCGGCGCTGGCGCCCTCGCCCGGAGCGGATCAGCCCAAGCTGGAGGTGATCGCCTTTGACCGCCGCGCGGTGCGCCTGCCCGCAAGTGTCACGGAGCTGGCTGCAGAATCCTCAGGCAGAGCGGGCTTTTCGCTGCCCCGCGACCCCAGCTCGGCCCAAGCGACCGACCTGCACGGCGCCCTGCAGCTGGCCCTGGGCCTGGTGGACGGCCACAGCGTGCCGCAATTGGTCATCTGGTCGGACGGCTTGGAGACCCACGGAGACGCGCTGCAGAGCCTGCCTGCGCTTCGCGCCGCTGGGGTGCGGGTGCACACGCCGCTCCTGCCCGCGCTGCCGCCCGCGGCTGAGGTGGTGGTGGAGCGCCTGCAGCTGCCAGAAAAGGTCCACGCCGGGGTGAATTTTCCGCTGGCGGTGGTGGTGGCGAGCAGCGCGCCCGCCCAGCTGGAGTGCGAATTGCAGGCCCCGGGGCAAGCGCCGCGGCGGGTCAAGGCCGGGCTCAAGGCGGGGGAGAATCAGCTGCCGCTTGGCGAATTGCGTCTGCGCCAGCCGGGGCCGGCAGAGCTTGCGGTGAACTGCAAGGTGCTGCAGGGCGGCGATCGCTTTGCCTCCAACAACCAGCTGCGCGGCCGGGTGATCGTCCAGGACCGCCCCAAGCTGCTGTACGTAGAAGGCGGCGGCGTTCGCCAGGCCCTGGCGCTGCTCAGCGCCCTGCAAGACGATTTTGACGTCGAGGTGCGCCCCGGCGACGGTCTGCCGCGCAGTCTGGCGGGCCTCTTGCCCTACCAGGCGGTGCTGCTGTCGGACGTCCCGCGCGTGTCCAACCTGGGCGTGCCGCTGCTGACCGACGGCGACATGCGCAACCTGGACAGCTACGTGCGCCAGGGCGGCGGGCTGTGGGTGATCGGCGGCGAAAACAGCCTGGGATCGGGCGGCTATCAGGAGACCTACCTGGACAAACACACCCTGCCGGTGCGCATGGATGTCGAGTCGAGCGTCGATCAACCGCTGGTGGCCCTGATGCTGGTGGTCGACCGATCGGGCTCCATGACCGGCAGCAAGATGGAGCTGGCCAAAGCGGCGGCGGCGGCGACGGCCAAGGCCCTGGCGCCCCACGATCAGATCGGCGTGGTGGCGTTTGACACGGAGCCGCGGCTCGCCGTTCGCCTGCAGCGGGCGGGCAACAGCTACCGGATCGAGTCGGATATCGCCAAGATCTTTCCCTCTGGCGGCACGCACATCCTCCCGGCCCTGGACCTGGCGTACCAGCAGCTGGTCGCGGCCCAGGCCAAGATCAAGCACGTGATCGTGATGACGGACGGCCAAGCGCCGCGCCAAGGCATCGACGCGCTGGTCCGGCAGATGCGCCGCTCTGGGGTGACGGTGTCCAGTGTCGGCGTGGGCAGCGACGTGGACCGCAGCCTGCTGGAAGCCATTGCCGATCGCGGCGGCGGGCGCAGCTATTTTACCGACCGGCCAGAGACCCTGCCGCGGATCTTTGTGCGCGAAACCAAGCTGATCGCGGGGCAATCCGTGGTCGAGCAGAGCGTGCGGGCGCGGCGGGCCCCCAACCTGGGGCGCATCGACCTCTTGCGCGGCGTGGAGCTGGAGGCGGCCCCGGCCCTGGGCGGCTTTTTGCCCACCCGGGTCAAGCCAGGGGCGGAGGAGATCCTCAGGCTTTCCAACGGCAAACCCCTGCTGGTGCGCTGGCGGCTGGGGCAGGGCAAGGTGGCGGTGTGGACGAGCGATCTGAAAAACCGCTGGGCCCATGCGTGGATCGACTGGCCCTCCTATGCGCGACTGGCCCGGCAGATCGCCCGGGACGTGCTGCAAGAAGAGCTGGGTCTGGAGGTCCAAGTGCGCCTGGAGCGCCAAGCCGATCGCCTGCGCGTGGCCGTGGACGCCATCGATGAAGCCGGCGAGTGGCTGAGCGGCCTGCGCGGCGCGGCGGACCTGGTGCGCCCCGATGGCAGCAAGGTTTCCCTGGCGCTGAGCGAAGTCGCTGCGGGGCGGTATGAGGCAGATCAGCCCCTCGATCAGCTGGGCGCTTACGATGTGCACGTCAAGCTTAGCCCAAAAAACACTGACAAAGTATTGGCTTCTGGTAGGGCCACCCTGGTGCACCCCTACCCGGATGAGCACCGCTTGGCAGAAGGCGCGTCGACGCTGCTGCCCGCGCTGGTCCAAGCTACGCAGGGCATAGCCGATAGCGCCCCCGCCGATTGGATCGCCACCGCCGGCGCCACCCACCGCAGCTGGCAGCCGCTGTGGCCAGAGCTGCTGCGCGCCGCGCTCCTCTTGCTGCTGATCGACGTGCTGTTGCGGCGGGTGCGTCTGGGGCGGGCGCCGCTCACGCGCTGGCATGGCCTCAAGAACCTGCGATAATCCCTACGGAATTTAGCTGATCGTCAGGAGCACTTGCTCCAGAGCCCGCGCCTGATCGCGCAGCTTGGCGGCCTCTTCAAACTCCAGGGACTGGGCCGCGGCCTTCATGCGTTTGCGCAGGTCCGTCAGCTCTTTCTCCAGCTGTTTGAGGTCCTTGTGGCCCACGCGCTCGGCGACCTCGCTGACGAGTCTGGCCTCGGCCGGCTGCGGCGATTCCATGGCGCTGGTGGCGTTGCGCGGGATAATGCCGTGCTCGGCGTTGTGGGCCAACTGTTTGTTTCTGCGGCGATCAGTCTCGTCGATCGCCGTGCGCATCGAGTCGGTGACCCGGTCCGCGTACAAGATCACCCGGCCGTGGACATTGCGCGCCGCCCGGCCCATGGTCTGGATGAGCGAGCGCCGCGATCGCAAGAAGCCCTCTTTGTCCGCATCCAGGATGGCTACAAGAGAAACCTCTGGAATATCCAAGCCTTCTCGCAGCAGATTGATGCCCACTAGCACGTCAAAATCGCCGGCGCGCAGTCCGCGGATCAGCTCAATGCGCTCTAGCGTCTCCACATCCGAGTGCAAATAGCGCACCCGCACGCCCAGCTCGTCCAGATACTCGGTCAGGTGCTCGGCCATGCGCTTGGTCAGCGTGGTCACCAGCACCCGCTCGCCCAGGGCAGTGACCTTGCGAATCTCGCCGTAGAGGTCGTCGACCTGGCTGCCCACCGGCCGGATGTCGATCTGCGGGTCCACCAGGCCGGTCGGCCTCACCACTTGCTCGACAAATTCGCCTTCTGTTTGCTGTAGTTCCCAGTCGCCGGGCGTGGCGCTGACGTAAATGCTCTGGCCCACCCGCTCCTGAAATTCGTCAAAGCGCAGGGGGCGATTGTCCATCGCCGACGGCAAACGGAAGCCGTGATCGACCAGCGTCTCCTTGCGCGAGCGGTCCGCGCGGAACATCGCGCCGATCTGGCCGATCATCACGTGCGACTCATCGACAAATGTAAGAAATCCCTCAGGAAAATAGTCCACCAAGGTGGGCGGCGGTTCGCCCGGTCCGCGGTTGGCCAGGTGGCGCGCGTAGTTTTCGATGCCGTTGCAGGTGCCGCGGGTCTGCAGGTTCTCCAGATCGTACAGGGTGCGCTGCTCCAGGCGCTGCGCCTCCAACAGCTTGTCCTGACTACGCAATGCCTCTAGCCTCACCACCAGTTCCGCGCCAATGCGCTCGCGCGCGCCGATCAGCTGCTCCTCCGGCGTGGCATAGTGCGAGTTTGGGTAGATCGCCGTGGCCTGCACCTGGTCGACCAGCGTGCCTCTCAGCGGATCAACCCAGCGCAATTCCTCAATTTCATCGCCCCACAGGCCAATCCGCAGCGCCCGATCCTCGTAGTAGGCCGGCTGCACCTCGACCACGTCACCGCGCACCCGGAAGTGGCCGCGGGTCATCTCCAGATCGTTGCGCGTGTACTGGATGTCCACGAGCTTGCGCAGTAATTCGTCGCGCCGCATCCGCTGGCCCACCCACAATTGCAGGCGCATCGCCAGGTACGTCTCGGCCGCGCCAATGCCGTAAATGCACGACACGGACGACACGATGATCACGTCGCGCCGTTCCAGCAGGCTGTAGGTGGCAGCGTGGCGCATTCGGTCGATTTCGTCGTTGATCAGCGAGTCCTTCTCGATGTACGTATCGCTCGACGGGATGTAGGCCTCGGGCTGGTAGTAGTCGTAATAACTGACAAAATACTCGACCGCGTTGTGCGGAAACAGCGCCTTAAACTCCTGGTGCAGCTGGGCTGCCAGGATCTTGTTGGGCGCCAGCACAAGCGCCGGTCGCTGCAAGGTTTGAATGACGTTGGCGACGGTAAACGTCTTGCCGGTACCCGTCGCCCCCAGCAGAACCTGAGCTTTTTCGCCGTTCGCCAGCGCTTGCACCAGCTGGGCAATGGCCGCAGGTTGATCGCCCGCCGGCTCAAACGGCGAAACCAGTTGAAAATCCGTCATGCCCTCGCCCGTCCTCGGCCGACTCGCGCGCCGCGGCTCCATTGTGCGGACCGGATGGGCCTGACGCAAGAGCCTAGGATTGCGAGCATTTTGCGCTGATGTGCAAAACCGCTTGACAGCCCTTGGCATTCGCATAGAATTTTCAACCGGTGGGCATGCCCCCCGAGCGCATCGGTGCCGCTCGACGGGACATGTCAGCTAATGGGCTCGACCGGAGAGAAAAGGTCCTGAGGAAATGCGGGATGCGGTCGGCGGACAGTCTGCCATCGCCGCACCCAAATCCCTGAACTGGACTGGGACTTTCGTTCCAAACATGAAAGGGGCTGCGTGGCCTACGCGACCGGAATCTCCGGGTAGCAGACCAAGCGCTCCGTTGAGACCCGCGAACAGGAGAAAAAGATGCGTTTGAATCGTCTGATGGTCGCCGTTGCGGCGATGGGCCTCTCGATGGGCCTGGTTGCCTGCGAGAACAAGAAGGCTGAGCCCCCGAAGACCGAGGGTGCGGCTGCTCCCGAGGCCCCGAAGGCCGAAGAGCCGAAGAAGGAAGAGGCCAAGCCGGCTGAGGCCGCTCCGGCCGCCGCCCCCGCCGCTGAGGCCCCGAAGGCTCCGGAGGCCGCTCCGGCCGCCGCTCCCGCCGCTGCCCCCGCCGCCGCTCCCGCCGCTGGCGAGGCCCCGGCTGCCGCTCCCGCCGCTGCCCCGGCCGCCGCTCCGGCTGCTGCCCCGGCCGCTCCGGCTGAGGCCCCGAAGTAAGGAACGAAGCCTGCGCCTGCCGCGGCAGGGCCTTAGGGCCTGAGCCGAGCGGGCGCAAAGCCTCTGTCCTGCTATAAGGATCGCGACAGGGAGGTTGCCTTTCCGGGCAGCCTCCCTGTTGTATTTTTGGCGATCGGCGTTTGGCCTTCTTGGGACCCTAAGGTGGGTTGTCTCGCGCGCGGCCCCCGGCGATACTCTGCCCGCGCCCCCGCTCATCGGCGCTTGTCAGGGGAATGCGTGTCAGCAGACCGGAGAGCTTTGCGGTTGCGTCCGTGGCTGCTGGCGCTGCTAGCGGCGATGTCTGCGCATTGCCAGCGCGAGGAGCCGCAAAAGGCCGGGTCTGCAGCCGAGGCCGTCCGCCCCGATGACCCCAAGACCGCCGACGCAACCCAGCGCTTGGACCAGATCGCAGGGGCGCTGGAGAAGCTGGTCGTCCGGGCGGAAGCAACTGCGGGGGATGCCAAGCAACTGCTTCCCATACAAGATGAATTCAAGGCGCTGGTGACTCAGGCGCGCGCAGATCTGGGTGGCGCAGAGAAGGCCATGACCCCGGACCAGCGCCGCGCCGTGCAGACCTACTACGGCCAGCGCATCGCGCCAGTCCATGCGCGCCTGCAATTGCTGCTGTTTCCCGTGCTGCTGGTCGATCTGCCGCGCGGGGCGACGCCAGTGCAGCCCGTTGCCCCAGCAGGGGCGGCGACACCCAGTTCCCCGGGCGCTGTCAAAGGAAGTCTATGAAAATGCGAATGGTATTGACGATCGTGCTGCTGGCCACCGCGGCCGCTGGCTGGGGCTGTCGCCCGGCCGCGCCTGCAGGTCAAGAGGGCGAGAGCGCGGCGCTGCGCCAGGCCAAAGCGCTGATCGACAAGAATGCCCAGGTCTTTGAGGCAGCTGTCGCGGCGGCGAGCGGTGTCGACACCCAGCCCGACCGCGCCCGCCAGCTGGGCGATCAGCTGCGCAAAGGCCTGGAGGCAAATAAGGCGGAAGCCGAGGCGCTGGAAAAGAGGCTGACGGAAGACGATCGCGTCAAGCTGCGCGAGTACGGGCGCACGCGTCTGGCCCCCGCAGTTGTGGCGCTGGAAAAGAAACTGCTGGGGGCAGCGGCTCAAGCGGCGCCCAAGCCGGAATTGCCGGCGGCGGTCGACAGCCCCGCTTTGCCGGCGGCTCAGGCTGCCTCGCCCGTAGGCGGTTGACCCCTTAGCGATAGCCGTGGTATCGCGTGCCCTTGGGCGCTCGCGCGCCGCAATCAGTGGTCCACCGGGCTCCACCTGGGCCAATCGAGGAATTCATGAACAAAGTCTATGCTGACGCCGAGGCCGCGCTGTTCGATTTTCGCGACGGCGCCACTGTACTCGTCGCGGGTTTTGGCCTCTGCGGCAATCCGGAAAACCTGATCACCGCGGTCCAGCGCGGCGGCTACCGCGATTTGACGGTGGTGTCCAACAACTGCGGCACCACGGAGCAGGGCCTGGGGGTGCTGCTCAAGAACCACCAGATCCGCAAGATGATCGGCAGCTATGTCGGTGAAAACAAGGAGCTGGAGCGGCAGTTCCTGGCCGGCGAGCTGGAGCTGGAGCTGTGCCCGCAGGGCACCCTGGTCGAGCGGATTCGCGCGGCTGGCGCGGGGATTCCGGCGTTCTTCACCCCCACCGGTGTAGGCACCAAGGTGGCTGAGGGCAAAGAGAGCCGCGAGTTCAACGGCCGGGAGTACATCCTAGAGGCGGCCCTGCCCGGCGACTTTGCCTTTGTCAAAGCCTGGAAGGGCGACCGCTGGGGCAACCTGGTGTTTCGCAAGACCGCGCGCAACTTTGCCCCCGCCGTGGCCACCGCTGGTCGCATCACCATCGCGGAAGTTGAGGAATTGGTTGAAGTCGGCGAGCTTGACCCCGACCAGGTGCACACGCCGTCGATCTACGTCCACCGGATCTTCCAGGGTCGCGACTACAAAAAGCCGATCGAACAGCGCACCACCCGGCCGCGCGCCTCCCGTCCTGAAAGTGCCGGGTGATGGCTGGCGGGGCGCGCAGGCGCGCGATGATCGCTCTGGGCGCAATCGGGCTCCTGACCGCGGGCTGTCGGAAATCCGATCCGCCGGTCGCGCCTGCAAGCGCCCCTGGCGGGCAAGCTGCCCCAGCCCTTGCCCAGCCGTGGAAGCGCCCGCCGATCATCGACTTTCACGCTCACTTGAGCCTGGACGGCGCCGAGCGGATCGCCGCGATCCAAAAAGACGCGGGCATCGCCAAGATGATCAACCTGTCCGGCGGAAGCGGCCGTGCCGATGCGATCGCCCAGCGCGCGGCTCAGGCGCTGGCCCAGGCGCTGCCGGGGCGCGTGGTCAACTTTGCCTCGCCTTGGTGGCGCGATTGCTGCGATCAGGCTTGGGTCGACCGCGAGAGCGCGGCGCTGCGCCAATCCGTGGAGAAATACGGCTTTGCCGGTCTCAAGATCTCCAAAGGCCTGGGCCTGGGCCACACCGATGAGTCGGACCGCTTGATCGCCGCCGACGATCCCCGCCTGCACAAGCTGTGGCAGACCGCCGGCGAATTAGGCATCCCCGTGAGCATCCATGTGGCGGATCCGCGGGCATTTTGGTGGCCCCTGAGCCGCGACAACGAGCGCTGGGACGAGCTGGGGGTGCACCCGTATTGGGCGTACGGGCCAGTGCCACCTGCGCTTTTGGCGACCTTTCCGCCTGAAGTGCAGGAAATGGTGGCGCAGCGGCCCAAGGTGCCGTCCTGGTCGGCAATGCTGCAAGCGGCCGAGCGGCTGTACCGCGCCCACCCGCAGACGATTTTTGTCGCGGTGCACTTTGGCAACGCCGCGGAAGACCTGGACTATGTCGATGGTTTGTTGGCGCGCAATGCCAATGTCAGCATCGATATTGCCGCGCGCGTGGGCGAGTTTGGCCGGCACCCGGCCGCCAAGGTCAAGGCGTTCTTTGAGAAATGGCAGGACCGCATCGTGTTTGGCACCGACATTGGCATCGGCGCGGACGGCTTGATGCTCGGATCCAATGGCGCGGTCGAGCCGACCATGGCGGAGGTTTTGCCATTCTATCAAGCGCACTTTGCCTACCTAGAGGGCCACGCCAAGGGCATTGCCCACCCGTCGCCGATCCAAGGTCGCTGGACCGTCGACGCGATTGGTTTGGCCCCAGAAGTGCTCGACAAGCTGTATTTTCGCAATGCGGAAGCGCTGTTGGATAAGGCGGCCCTCAAGAGCCGCGCCCAGGCGATCACCGCGAACCCGGGGCCGCTGGGCTTGGCCGACGATGCCACTCCGGCATGGGCCGCAACGCTGAAGTAATTGCCCATCGCCGCTCAGGCTTTTCTATGCAGTGGCCTGACTCGGACCTGGGCGTTGGGCAGGCAAGAAGCAGATTGCCCCCAGAATCACGCCAAACCACAGGGTTGCAAAGCGGATCAGCAGCGTGGCAAAGGTCGCCTGCGGCAGATCCAGCCCCAGGCCCAAACCGGGCGAGAGGCACAGCGCCACCATGACGGCCTCGGTCGAGCCCACGCCGCCGGGCAACATCGAGGCCGCGCCAAAAAGGGTGGCCATGGCGTAGATCACCACCGCCGAGCCGAGCCCGCCGCCTGCATTCAGGCCGTCCAGGAGCACGCGAAAGGCGATCGCTTCCAAGAGCCAAGCCGCGGCGGCCAGGGTCACGCCAAACAGCAGGCGCCGCGGGCGGCAGAGATCGCGAAGCACCGCGTGGATGCGCGCCACGGCGTCAAAGGCCGCGCTCGCTTTGGCCGGCAAGCGATGGGCCAGCGCCGCTTTGCCCCAGCGCAGGCCGCTTGGCACCGCGGTGGGGTGCAGCACGGCAAACAGAAACGCCCCGCACAGGGCCAAAACGCCGACAAACAGGCCGCTGTGGGCCCCGTGCTGGGCCACGCCAAGGGCGGCGATCGCCAGCAGGCCAACGACATCAGTAAAACGTTCGGCGATCACTGAAGTTGCCACGTCCGTGACCGAGGCGCCGCGCCGCTGCTTGAGCAGCCAACCCTTGACCACCTCGCCCATCTTGCCGGGGGTGACGGTAAAGAGGAATCCGGCGACAAACACCAGGGCCGCCTCGCCCAGGGAGACGCGCAGATTCAGAGCCTGAAGATAATAGCGAAATCGTACGGTGCGCAGTGCGTAGTTGCCCAGCACAAGCGCACAGGCGGCGGCCACTCGCCACCACGGGTAGGCCACCGCGGCCTTCTGCAGCCGGTCGACATCGGCGATCAGGCCCGCGCCGATCACCACGGCCAGGGCCAAAAGCGCGGCTAGGGCCAGGGCTTTTCCGGCCTTCACGGTGTGGCAGCAGCTGCTGGATCAGGAGCGGTCGTGGGCGATGCGTTGGCGGGCACTGAAACGGCGGGCACTGCGACGGCGGTAGCGTCCGCAGGCAAGGTCGCGAGCAAGGCTTCGACTTTTTGCCGATCGCTGCTGAGGCGCTGGCGGTCAAACTCGCCCGGACCATCCCACGCGGGGTGTTTCTGCGCCAAGCTGGCCAGATCACCGGCGAGGTCGGCGATCAGCGCCCGCTCAATGCCGCGGGCCACCAGCTTGCCGTCGCGTTCTTCCAAGAGCGCCAAACGCAAGAGGGCGCGGCAAAACACCGTCTCCGGTGCGTCCGGAGCTGCGGCGTGCAAGCTGTCGACTAGGCCGCGCACGGCGTCAAACCGCTCGGCAAAACCGCTGGAGCGCACGGCCCGGTACACGCTCAGCGCCACCCAGCGCCGCGCTCCCGCGTCCGCCTGCAGCCTGGCCCGTGGCACCTGGGCGGAGGTCCTGAGCATCGCGCTCAACCCCTCATCGCCTGACCCCAAAAGACCAAAGGAATCAGAGATCGATTCGATCGCCGCGCTGTCGGTCAGCGGCGTCTGCGCCAGCCAAAGCGGCGGCGGCGCAGTGCCAGCGGGCACCCACGGCGAGGCCGGCGGCGGCTCATGGCGGCAAGCCACAGCGGAGCTCAAGACCACAGACAGACAGCACAAATACAGGGGTAAACGGCGCACCAAAGACCTCGACGCAGCACGGCGGGCGCTGCAAATTGCCCCACCTATGCGCCAAACGCAAATGCCGCAGACTGGCGCCGCCGGGGCGATCGTCCAAGCTCTACGGGGATTCCGCAAGAAACTCAGGGCACAACTGGCCGATCGGCCCCGCCACAAAGGGCCGCTGTCGCCAGCGCGGGTGGGGCAGGGTCAGCCGCGGGTGATCCAGCTTTGCGCCGCCCACGTCGATCACGTCGAGATCCAAGGGCCGGGCGCCGTGAAAGCCCTCGGTGGAACGATCGCGGCCAAAGGAGCTCTCAATTCGCTGAAGGATCTCAAGGCCGTCGAGCGGGTCCACCGCGCTCCAGCCGATGCCCACGGCGTTGGCAAACTCGCCGCCGCTGGCACCCTCCGCAGGTTCTGTGCGCCACACCGGGCTCAAGAGCGGCTCTTGCAGGGGGATCAGCGCGACCGCTGCCCGCCAACCCAGCGCCAACGCGGCCTCACTGTCCGCCAAATTGCTGCCCAAGGCGATGATCCAACGGCGCTTCATCCGGGCTCCTGTGCAGCCCTGTGCCGGGCCCAGAGGGCAGATCCCGGGCCGACCGGCTTTTCTCGCGGTCCCTTGAATCTACACGCTCAGGCCAGCATGCTATCGCGTCGCTGCGGAACCCGCATCCCGGGGGATCTGCGACACATGAGGCGGCTGCACAGTCGCCACGCTGGAGGTCGGATGCGAGGTTTGCGCGCTGGGCAGGGTAGGGCGGTTTCGCCTTGGGCGGTGCTATTGACCGGCCTCATGCTGGCAACAGGTTGTAAGCACGCTGATTCGACCAAGGCCGTCGGTCAAGAGGCTCCGCCGGCCCCCGGGATTGAAGCCCCCTCCGCCGCCGCGCCCCAGGCTGAGGCCGCCGCTCCCGCCAAGCAACCCGATCTGCCGGCAGGGGTCGACGCAAAAGACCTCGACGATGCGGAGAAAAAGCTACTGCTTGAGGTGTTGACCGAGCAGTTTGACCCCTGTGGCAAGACCCGCAGCTTCTTGGACGCCCTGCGCGCCGGCGACTGCAGCACCGCGCCCAAGCTGGCCACCAAGCTGGTAGAAGCCCTCCGCTCCGGCATGGGCAAGAAGCAAGCTGTGGCAGCACTGCTTCGCGAAATTGAGCGCTTGAACACGGTGGTAGAGATCGACGTCAAGGGCTCGCCTTCCAAGGGGCCCGCCGATGCGAAGGTGGTGATCGTCGAATTCAGCGACTTTGAGTGCCCGTTCTGCCGCCGGGTTGCCAAGCCGATGGACCAGCTGGCCGCGCACTACAACGTCGCGCTGTACTATAAGTTCTTTCCGCTGCGCCACGCCCATCCCAACGCAGAGGGAGCGGCAAAAGCCGCCTGGGCAGCGCATCAGCAGGGCAAGTTTTGGCCGCTGCACGACTTGTTTTTTGCCAACCAGGGGCCGCTCGACTGGGCCGGCGTCAAGAAGTTGGCCGGGCAGGCTGGGCTAGACCTCAAGAAGCTGGAGGCCGATATGGCCACGCCTGCTGCCGCTGCCGCGGTCACCGCCGACGAAAAAGCCGGCAATGACGCCGGGGTAGATGGCACTCCGACGTTTTTTGTCAACGGCCACAAGGCGGAGAGCCTGGCCCAGGTGGAAGAAGCCGTGCGCGAAGCCCTGGCCGCCGCCAAGCTGCCGTTGCCAGCGCCACTGTCGGCAGATGTGATTGGCGAGGCCGAAGGCGCCGCAGCGCCCCAAGCCGCCGCCCCTTCTGCGCCCGCCGCTGCCCCCGCCCCTGCCGCCGCTGGGGCCCCAGCCGCTCCCGCTGAGGCGCCTGCCAAATGAGCTCCGCGCCAGGAAAATTGCTGATTCTGGTCGGCCCCGCCGGTGCCGGCAAGACCACCTTGGCGCGGGCCTTTATTGCCGGCGAACCGTCCAAGCGCGCCTTCTCCGTCAGCCACACGACCCGGCCGATGCGGGCCACCGAGCAGGACGGCCGCGACTATTGGTTCGTCGGCCGCGGCGAGTTTGAGGCGCTGCGCGATCAAGACGGCTTTGCCGAGTGGGCAGAAGTCCACGGCAACTACTACGGCACTTCGCGGCGCGAGATCGCTCGGCTCAGCGGACCAGGGCAGGTCGCGGTTTTTGACATCGACATCGTCGGTGCCCACAACCTTTGGAAACAATATCCAGATCAGTCTGTGCTGGTGTTTGTCATGCCGCCGTCCTGGGCGGTGTTGGTCCAGCGGCTGAGCGATCGCGGAAGCGAGACAGAAGCGACTCTGCGCCGGCGTTTGCGCACCGCTCGCCTAGAGTTACAGGAGTTGCTGGCTTCGCCCGCTCCTTGGCAGGCGGTGCTCAACCTCAACCTGGCCGACGCCAGCTTGGCCCTAGAATCGGCCGTGGCCCAAAGCTCGGCTCCCGGTTTGGGCGACGAAATTCGCAGCGCCGTGCAGCAGATGCTCCGCGCCGCCATGGCCGACAGCCGCGCCGCCGACCCGACCTGATCTGCCGCCCCCAAACGACCCAGGGCGCCGCGCCGCGGCCCACCCATCAGCCTGCGCGAGGATGATCCATGACGATTCCAGTGCCCCAGCGCCCCGTTCGCGTGCGCATTGCCCCAAGCCCAACCGGCGATCCCCACGTCGGCACCGCGTACATCGGCCTGTTCAATGCGGCCTTCGCCCGTCACCACGGCGGACAGTTTGTGCTGCGCATTGAAGACACCGATCAAAAGCGCTCGACCCGCCAGAGCGAGGAGGCGATCTACAAGTCCCTGCGGTGGATCGGCCTCAATTGGGACGAAGGCCCGGATGTCGGCGGCCCGTTTGGCCCGTATCGCCAGTCCGAGCGCTCCGCCATCTACCAAGCCCACACCCGCACCTTGATCGACAACGGCAGCGCCTACCGCTGTTTTTGCACGGCGGAGCGCCTGGAAAAAGTGAGGCTGTTGCAGCGGGCCCGCAAAGAGAATCCGGGCTACGACGGCCACTGCCGCGAACTGCCGCACAGCGAGTCCGAAGCCCGCGCCGCCGCCGGCGAAGTGCACGTGGTGCGCCTGAAAATGCCCAAGGACGGCGAGACCGTTGTCCCCGACGCCCTGCGCGGCGCTGTCGCTTTTGACAACAGCCAGATCGACGACCAAGTGCTGCTCAAGTCCGACGGCCTGCCGACCTACCACATGGCCAACGTGGTGGACGATCACCTCATGCAGATCACCCATGTGATCCGCGCGGAAGAGTGGATCAACTCGACGCCCAAACACCTGCATCTTTACGAGGCGTTTGGCTGGCAGCCGCCGGTGTTCGTGCACATGCCGCTGCTGCGCAACGCGGACAAATCCAAGATCAGCAAGCGCAAGAATCCCACCAGCCTGGAATTCTATCAGCGCTCCGGCATTCTGCCCGAGGCGATGCTCAACTTCTTGGCGCTGATGGGCTATTCGCGCAAAGACGACCAGGGCCATGACCTGGAACAGTTCGACTTTGAGGCGCTGGTGTCGGACCTGGACCTCTCGCGCATCTCTCTGGGCGGACCGGTATTTGATCTGGACAAATTGCGCTGGATCAACGGGATGTATCTGAGGGCCATGCCGGCCGCGCAAGTGGCTGAGCGCACTTTTGCCTGGTATCGCGAAGAGGACCGCCACGCCGTCGTCGGCCAGCTGGTGCAAGAGCGCGTCGCCGATCTGGGTGATTTTGCCCACCACGCCGGGCCCTTCTACGCCGGGACGCTGGACTATGGTCTCAACGCCCGCTACCTGCTGGTGGGCGCGACCAGCAAGAAGAAGACCGCGGTGCGCTTGAGCCGCCGGGCCTCTGCGGCGATGTTTGAAGATCTGATCGCCCGGCTAGAGGCGTTGACCGCTTGGCAGTTGGCCGATGTAGAGGCCTGTGTTCGCGCTGCGGCAGAGGCCAGTGGCGCGGCCCTGGGCGATGCGCTGATGGCTGTGCGCGTGGCGGTGTGCGGTCGACCGGCCTCGCCGCCGCTGTTTGAGTCGATGTTCGCGATCGGCCGCGCGGTGGCCCTGGTGCGCCTGCGCCAAGCCGCCAGCCTGGCCAGCGACCCGCGCTTGCTGCAAGACGCGATCGCCCACGCCCAGGCGGACCTTGACGCCACCCGCCGGGCCCTAGAAGCTGCCGACCTCGCTGTGCAGGCCCAGGTGCCCGCCGGTGCCCCATCGCCCGCTCCTTAGGAGCCGACCTGACATAAGCCGATCGTATGGCACGATCACGGCGCGGCGAATCGGCTGCACGGCCGTGAGCTTGCGACCCACCCAGCAGCAAGAAGCTGTGCGAGCATCCCTCGAACCGCTTCTTAGGAGGCCAAGATGACTGCCACCCCAACCACCGCCGCGGTCGCTCGCGGCTGGCTGCAGACCGGCCAAGCGCCTTCGCAGCGCGCCCCTGAGGTCGCCCGCGCCTTGGCGTTGCTGGGCCGCAACCTGCCGGCCACCCCAGCGGCCCTCCGCGGCCTCGGTGCCGACATTGAGCAAGCCCTGCTCCAAGAGGCGGAAGCTCAGACGGCCCTGGAGCTGACCTCGCTGATCGCCGAGCACGCCGCCGACAAGGCCGTGGCCAAAAACGCCAAGAAAGTCCTGTTCAAATGGAAGCAAAAGGGCCTCAGCGTGCCGGATCGCCACCACGGCCGCGCCCCAGTTGACCTCAGCGCCCGCCCCGAGCCGCTGCCGAGTTTTGCCAGTTCGATCGACGGTGCCGGCGGTCAGCTGATCTTCTTGGGCGGCTGGACGCCGGGCGAAGGCGCCAACTGCATCATGGCGATGCTGAGCGATCGCGATGGCCTGCTCAGCGCCTACTACGTGCCCAACACCTCGCGAACGCAGCAAAAGGAGCTAATCGGCCGCTTGCACGCCAGCATCCCGGGCTTTACCTGCCAGGTCCCAGAGGATTTTGCTGCCGGTCGGCTGCGGTGGGCCCTGGACCTGCGCGATGGCAAGGGCCTGGGCTTTGAGGGCGACGTCGCCGAGGTTCGCCGGGCTCTCGCCCACGCCGAGCCGGTGCCGGAGATCGATATTGCCCTGGATCCAGAGGATGAGTCCGCCCTCGACCAGCACTTGGACGCGTCTGCGGCCCTGGCGGCCGAGCCCTGTTTCACCGGTTGGTTTGCGCTAGATCGCCAAGAACTCAAGCTCTTGCAGGACGCAGCCAAAGCGCTCACCGCGGACTCGGAAGATCTGCCCGGCCAAGTCCGCGACCTGCGCCTGCGCGCCTGGCAGGCTTGGCTGGGCCAAGTCGGCGCGGAGAAGCTGGCCACCCGCTTGGAGATCAACGCCTGGCTGCTCGCCGCGACGCAGAAGCGCGATCAAGCCCTACAGGCTCTGGCCTGCGCCCGGGCGCTGCGACTGGCCGACCGGCCGTGGACCCAGCTGGGGCTCATGGCTGCCTCGGTTGAGAAACAGGCCGCGCTGGCCTCGCTCATCGCCTTGGCGGGGCCTGCTGCTGCCCCTGCGGCCCCAGGGCCCGCTGCGGCGGCGCCGTGAGCGGCCTGACCCCGGGGCGCCCGGTCTTTGTCGTCGACGCCTGTCGCAGCGCCGTGGGCCGCTTTGGCGGGCAGCTGGCCGGCGTGCGCCCAGACGATCTGGCGGCGCTGGTGCTGCGCGGGCTGATCGATCGCAACCAGATCGACCCGCAAGCCGTCGACGAGGTCGTGCTAGGCTGTGCCAACCAGGCCGGCGAAGACAACCGCAATATTGCGCGCATGGCCGCATTGATCGCCGGTTTGCCGCTTCAGTGCCCGGCGCTGACCGTCAACCGCCTGTGCGCCTCTGGTCTGGACGCGATCAACGCCGCGTACCGCTTGGTGGCGCTGGGCGAGGCCGAAGTCGTGCTGGCGGGCGGTGTCGAGTCGATGTCGCGGGCGCCGTGGTCGGTGCCCAAGCCGCACACCGAGCCGCCGCGCGGCAACAACGTCATGTACGACACGGCGCTGGGATGGCGCTACCCCAACCCCAAGCTGCAGGCGCTGTTTCCCCTGGAGCAAATGGGGGAGACTGCAGAAAACCTAGCTGAACGCTACGGAATTTCGCGCGACGACCAAGACGCCTGGGCGGTGCGGTCGCACCAGCGCGCGCTGGCGGCCGACGCGGAGGGCCGCTTAGAGCGCGAAATTCTAGCCCTGCAGGCCCCATCGGGCCGAAATAGCGCCCTCGTCGATCGCGATGAGCAGCCGCGCCGCGACTGTACGCCGGAGGCCCTGGCGCGGCTCAAGCCGGCCTTTCGCCAGCCGGGGACGGTCACCGCCGGCAATTCGTCCTCGCTCAATGACGGTGCCGCCGCGCTTTTGATCTGCTCAGAAGAAGCGCTGGCTCGCCACGGCTGGACTCCTCTGGCGCGCATCGCAGCAGTGGCTCAAGCCGGCGTAGACCCGCGGGTCATGGGCATCGGTCCGGTGCCCGCGGTGCGCCGCTGTCTGGAGCGCGCCGGCTGGACTCTGGACCAGCTCGACTGGCTCGAGCTCAATGAAGCCTTTGCCGCCCAAGTGCTTGCGGTGCTGCGCGAGCTGCCGGTCGATCCCGCGATCGTCAACCCGGACGGCGGTGCCATCGCCATTGGCCACCCCCTAGGTGCCTCCGGGGCGCGCATCGCCGGCCATCTGGTCCACGCCCTGCAGCGCGGCAATCTGCGCCGCGGCGTTGCGACCCTGTGTGTCGGTGTCGGCCAGGGCGTGGCCACGGCCTTTGAACGAATGTAAAGGATCCCTGGCGCCGCACCGAGCCCGATCCGCCGACCGCGATGCCAGAGATCCCACCGCTCCCGCAGTTTTCAGTTCGCCTCGACCAGCTCCGCCAGGCGATCCTCAAACAATTCCGCCAGGTCCTCGATCTCGGCCTCGGTGGTCAACTCGCGCTCCAGATTGCGCAAATACACGACCAGCGTGCCGGCATCGCGCAACTCCAGCGCTCGGCTTAGCTTTTGCTCCTTGGATCCCTTGGCCGGCATTTCCTCAAACACCGGGCTGAGCTTGAGCCCGTCTTTGGCCACCTGCTTGAGCACCCCGCGGATCGCCGCAGCGGCCTTGGCGCGGTCAAAGCGCGGCGGCGGCAACAGCCCATCCACCGTAGCGGCGCGGGCGTAGAGTTCGTCGGCTTTCTCCAGGCGCCCCTGCAGTTCGTGCCAGAAGCCCTCTGCGCGCACCAGCCGGGTGTCCGTCGCGTCGATCTGCCGGGCCACCTCCAGCTCCACACCCGCGGCGTCAAAACGCCCCATTTCCGTCAGCAGGCCAGAGCGCAGCGTGTACGCCTCCATCCAATCGGGATCGCGGCGCAGATATTCCGCCAGGGCCTTGAGCGCCGCCTCATAATCCCCCGCTTCGATCTGCGCGTCCGCCAGCCAACCCCAGGCGTCGGCGTCGGTCGGATTCTCCTGCACCAGCTTCTTGGCCAGCACCACCGCCTCGCGGGGGTCTGTGTCCATCAAGTATTCCAACTCTTCAATATCACTGCGTCGCATCGGGCCCCCTGGCCGCCTTCGTCGGCGGATCGGCAGGGCGCAAGTACCGCGTTTGCCTGCCCCGCGTCAACCGCAGCCCGTTCATTCCGCAACGTCCAGCGCAAGCTCTTGACCCCTTGCAGAGCGCGATGCTAAAACCGCTTCGCTCGGCTTGCCGCACCGCATCTCGTTGCCGGTAGACAAGCGCATTGCAGAAGGTTAGTCTTTCGGACTTCGCGCCCCGGGCTACGGCTGGAGCGCGCAGCTTGGCCGGTCCCGTGCTTCAAACACGGGCTGGTGTGTTCAGAACGGCGCGTTTAACAGGGGATGTGCCGGAGCGATTAGGGAGCCTCAACTCCCCAACAGGGAACTCCACAACAGGGAACTCCATCACTAGGGAGCAGCACCGCGATGTTGAATTCGATTTCTACTGCGTTCGAGGAAGGCGGCATCGGAATGTACTTCATTCTGGTCCACCTCATCTTCATTCTCGCGATCATGTTTGAGCGCATTTTTGTGCTCTACATCCGCTCCAGCGTGAAGAAGGAAGAGTTCATCAAGCTCCTCCAGGTGCCAATTCTCAAAGGCGACCTCAATCGCGTGCTCAAGGTCTGCTCGACCTACCAGTACCCGCTGGCCCGCATCGTCCACGCCGGCGTGCTCAAGGTGAAGCGCTCGGATGAGGAAGTGCAGGCCGCCATGGACGAGGCCTACCTCCGCGAGATTCCGCAGATCGAGAAGCGCGTCGACTACCTGAACTTGCTCGGCAACACCGCCACGCTGGCCGGTCTGCTCGGCACGGTGTTCGGTCTGATCCACACCTTCGGCGCCATCGGCAAGCCGGACGTCGACGCTTCGCAGCGCTCGACCCTGCTCTCCCGCGGTATCGCCGAGGCGATGAACTGCACGGCGTTTGGTCTGGGCACCGGCATCGTCGGCGTTCTGGCCTTCGCCATCCTGGCTTCCAAGGCCAAGGAGATCAAGGCGGACATCGACGAGGGCACCGTCCGCGTGCTGAACCTCATCGTTGCCAACCGCAACAAGATGGGCGACATCAAGGAAGACGCTGCGGCGTAATCCTCTGGTTTCCTGCGCTGTTTGAGGCCGGTGGTGCGTCCACCCTAAGCCCAGACGGCCATGTGCGAGTTGCTTCCCTGTTCCCTGAGCCGCCGCGGCAACGCGGATCTGGCGCGGTTGCACAGAGTCCCTTTGGGAATCTCTGATGGACTGCCCGGGTCGCGCTGCCGCGGCTGGCCCAGAGGGGAAAGTCGCGCGGCGGGGACGGCAAAACAGCCTCGCCAAAGCCTCGTCTCTGCAGGCTGCGGTCCCTCACGGGCGCCGCTTCTTGCAACCCCGACCCGCCCTCTAGCCGCCCTAAGCGGTGCATTGAGCGGGAGGTCCGCTCCAAATTGCCCCCTGAGTCTGGCTGCCCGTTCGCGCGCAGCCCGAATCTTCCGCGGGAACAGCCCGCGACCAAACGAAGTGCGCGGTCCGCGTGCACGAGCTCTGGCCCGGCGCGACAAACGCGCACCAACAATCGACCAGCGCGGCAAGCGCGCATCTGAACGCTCCGCGCAGCAAGCGCGCAAATGAATCAGGAGGCCCGATGGGTGGCGGTGGTAGTGGAAAAGGCGGCGTCGCCGACGCAACCCTGAACGTGGTGCCCTTCATCGATCTGCTCGCCTGTCTGATCTGCTTCTTGCTGATCTCGGCGGCGTGGACCCAGATGTCGCGGATCGACGTCGATCAGGCGCTGCCCAAGGCGACCAAGACTCCGCCCAAGGAGCCGCCAAAGCCGGAAGCGAAGATCAACATTGTGATCTCGCAGAGCGGATACTCGGTCAACCTCTGGAATGCAGACAAGCTCGCCGTGCCAAAGCCGGACCTTGTGGCCGTCAAGAAGCTGCCCTTTGCCGGTGAGTTCAAGCTCTGCCGCGGCAGCGCGGGTTCTGCCTGTACAGCAGCCGAGACGGAGACGTACAAGAAGTACGACCGCAACAAGCTGCGCGAGACCCTGGAAGGCTACATGCGCGACGCGGGCCTGGACGACAAGACCAAGGTCATGGTGGCGGCCAATGACAAGGTGCAGTACTTGCACCTGATCGGCACCCTGGACACCGTCCTGACGGCGTGCAAAGACCCTGAGAAGAAGATGTGCCTGAAGAACCCGAGCGTCGGCGACGTGAATCTGCTGCTGGCTGAAGGCTTTCAGCCCGGTGACTTCCAGTAGGACCGCGCCCCTAGTAGCGCTGTGTCTTCCCGCGTTTCGGTGTCTCAGCCCACCTGAATCGATCTCTTGCGAGGAACCCTATGTCCGTTCACCACCCAGGATCGCGCGCCGGCTCCGGAGTCGCCCTCAAGTCCATCCGCACCAGCGTGATGCACGGCGCCGGCAAAAGCATTTTCGCCACGCTCAACGTGGTGCCGATGATCGACTTGCTCACGATGCTCGTCATCTTCTTGATTCAGCAGTTCAGCGCCTCCGGCGAGTTGATGCTCGTCAACCCCAACGTGGCGATGCCCAAAGCGGGCACCATGAAGGAGCTCGAGCGCGCGCCGATCGTCGCCCTCACCCGCTGGGAAAGCCCGGACAGCCCGGGCGATCTGTTGTTTGAGAACAACAAGATCATGTCGCAAAAAGAGATCAATGAAGTGAAGTATCCGTCCTGGGACATCAAGCCCCTGGCCGAGATCCTCAAGAAGTCGTGGGTCAACCAGCAGAAGGCCACGGGCCCGGCTGGCATGGCGGCGGAGAAAGTCGCCAAGATCCGCAGCAACCGCAAGATCATCATCCAGGCTGACCGCTCGGTGCCGTTCAGCGTCATCAAGATGGTCATGGCCACCTGCGGCCGCAATGAGTACCGCGAGCCCAACTTTGCCATTATGGTGGCGGGCGGCGGCGATGAAGGCGGCGCGCTCAAGTAGACCCGCGCGCTTGGGCAGCCTGGCCATTCTGGCGCCAGCGCCTGCCACCTGATCGCGAGTGCCCCGCGCGGCGTGCCAGCATCCTCAGCGCCTGCGCCGTCCTGATCCCCTCCGCCCGCCGCGTTTCCTGGTCGGCGAACTGCGCGAATCCCATGAAAACTGCTAATCACTTGCAGGCGTCGGCGCTCCCCCGCGGGACTGTGCTGGCGATGCTGGCGGCTGTGTTGGTCGCGGGGATGACGCTGATCTCGGGTGAGGCGCTGGCCCGGCCGATGACCAAGGTGTTCCTCAACGGCGCGCCGGCTCCGGTGTTCTTTAACGACGGCGACAGCTTTAGCGTGCTCGGCGGGCCGCTGGAAGGGACAAAAGCGCGGCTGGC
Source organism: Myxococcota bacterium (assembly GCA_964201005.1). Taxonomy (GTDB): domain Bacteria; phylum Myxococcota_A; class UBA9042; order UBA9042; family UBA9042; genus SXRM01. Next base: position 22,840 of record CAXNCS010000005.1, on the reverse strand, counting down.
CGGCTTCAATACCCTGGAGAGCTTTGGCGCGGTGCACCGCTGGGGCAAGTGGGACGCCCACGAGCTCTACGTGGTGGCGAAGATGGCGACGCTGAACGCCCGTCGCGGCGTCTGGCACTGCCACTCCGATCTGCGGCGCGACGGCTACGGGCGCATCTTGTGGACTTGCCCGGACTTGATCGTTGATCAGATCCGCAAGGGCTTGGCCCACGCGATGACGGTGACCAAAGACCCTTCGCCCAAAGAGCACCTGGAGGCGCAGCGTTTGGCTCAGGCGGAGCGGCGCGGCATCTGGGCCCACGGCATCCCCGAATACGTGTTGACCTCGACGCACTCCAATGACGAGGGCTACGAGGGCACGACGTACAATCGCCTAGTGTCGAGCGCCGATGGCCACTCAGAGAAGTGGATCCACAAGGATATCTATAAGGACTGCGACGAGATCTGTCACCCGACCGGCTCGTGCATGATCCACGTCAACTTCAGCCGCCGTTTTGGCTATGGGCGTGCCGAATGCCTCGCTCACTGATCGCGCGGCTCGCATGCCGCATGAGTTCCTCTGTTTGTCCAGCTGATCTGAGGGCTTCGCTTCACCGCTACCTCGCGGCAGCTGTGGTCCTGGGTGCGGCGCTGGCGACTCCGGGTTGCTACGAACCTCCGACCGAGCCGGTGCTGGGCTATGAAGTCGGCGAGCAGTATTGCCGCGACGGCATGGACAACGATCAGGACGGCCTAGTCGACTGCGAGGACAAGGATTGCGCTTGGACCTCAGGCAATTGCGGGCAGTACATCCCGATGGTCGAGCACTTTGAGCCAGAGGACACCCCGCAGACCTGCCACGATTTTGTCGACAACGACGACGACGGCCAGTTCGACTGCGGCGACCGCAATTGCCAAAACCTGATGGAAGCCTGCTGCAGCCGCGAGTTCAGCGACGAGTTGTGCAGCGATGGCAAGGACAACGACAACAACGGCTACGCCGACTGCAACGACATCGGCTGTCGCAACGGCATCTACGTGACGGTGTGCGAGGAAGACACGGAAGCCCGCTGCAGCGACGGCAAGGACAACGACGCCGATAAGTACATCGACTGCAAGGATAGTGACTGCTCGGGCATGAAGGTGTGCCAGAAGGCCATCGTCTCGGGGCCAGAGAACACCCTGGCGGCGTGCAGCGACGGCGGCGACAACGACGGCAACGGCTACAAGGACTGCAACGACTTTTCTTGCACCAAGGCCGGCAACCAGGAAATCGACGCCTACTGTGCTTCGATCGGCGAGGCGTCGCTGGCCAAGTGCAGCAACGGCGCGGACGACGATGGCAACGGCTTTGTCGACTGCGCCGACTACTCGTGCTCCAAGAACACCGACCAAGCGGTGGTGGCCTACTGCGCCTCTGTGGCCGAGGCCAGCTACGCCAAGTGCTCGGACAAGAAGGACAACGACGCCAACGGCTACGCGGACTGCGGCGACTATTCGTGCAGCAAGTCGACCGAGCCGTGGACCGGCCACGAAGGCAAGACGGTGACCGATTACTGCGACACGATCCTCGAGGTCACCTTTGACAAGTGCAGCGACGGCATCGACAACGACGGCAACGGCTACGCCGACTGCTCGGACTACAGCTGCCGGCTGGCCCTGCAACCCAGCGTGCGCCAGGCGTGCCAAGAGAGCTGGCCCGCCGGCGACACTCCGGATCAGCGCTGCAAGGACGGTTTGGACAACGACGGCGACGGTTCGATCGACTGCGCCGACTGGGACTGCGCGTGGAATCCGCTGGTGACCGTGTGCTCAGGCAAGAAGGTCTGCGGACCCCTGTAGGGCCGGCGGCGCAAGATTTCCGCGAACGGGCGATGCGAGACGGCGCAGCTGCCGCACAGGACGAGGCAACGGATGAACAAGAAACTGTGGTTGTGGATGGCCTTGCTGTGTGCGATGCCGCTGAGCGCCCTGGCAGATGAGGCGCCGGCGGTTCCCGTGGCCCCAGCGGCCACTGCGCCTGCGACACCCGCGGCAGGTGACGCCAAGACCGAGGCGAACTGCACCGATCGCAAAGACGACGACGGCGATGGCATGGTCGATTGCGCCGACCACGACTGCGCCAAAGATCCCGCATGCAAAGTCGGCAGCGGCCCAGAGAACACCAACGCCCGCTGCAGCGACTGGTTTGACAACGACGGCGACGGCTTTGTCGACTGCGACGATCCGGACTGCGAGGGCAGCGGCGTCACGGTGTGCAAGGGTTCATGGAAGGGCGATGGCGACACGGGCCCCGCGGCAAACATGAGCAGCGAAGACATGCCGGAGCTCAAAGACGGCATGACGGTTGAGGATTTGCTGGGCAAGGGTGGAGACAAGGACGGCGAGCGCTCCGACGAAGTGTGCAGCGACGGCGTGGACAACGACAACGACGGCCGGGTGGACTGCGCCGATTTTGGCTGCCGCTTTGATCCAGACGTCACCATCTGCCGCGGCAACCCCGGGATGCGCTTCTCGATCGTGGCGGGCCTGGAAAACTCGATCCTGAACAAAGGCGTGCAGAGCGAGTGGGACGCCGGCACGGTCAAGAGCCAGTATGAGACGCGCTTTGCCCGCCTGCAGCTGCGCAGCTTTGGGCCGATGCCGATGATCCAGAACTCGTTCTACCTGATCAGCATCCGCGCAGAGCGCGACACCCGCACGACCTTTGCCATGTTCCAGGTGCCGCTCGGCCGCAGCGGCCACTATCTCAACGTCAACAGCGGCGGCGGCGGTCTGTCTGCGGCGCTCATCACCTCGACCTCCAAGCAGCTTTTGCTCGACCCCGCGTACTACATGTACTCGTCTTTTGAGCAGAGCAACGGCGCCGCGGTTGAAGTGGGCGGCCCGCTGACCAAGAACCGCATGTTCAACTACCGGGCCTTCTTGGCCGGCGGCTCTGGGCGTTCAACCGGCACGATCGGCGGCACGTACTACGTTGCGGACAACACCAATTACACCTGGTCCGTCGGCGGCCAAGTGGCGATCAACGTGATCGGCGCGATGAGCCGCTTTGACTCGCCGTTCCTCTACACCGGCGTGCCGACGACCCTGGGCTTTACCGTGGGCGGCAAGTTCGATCAGCGCACCCAGGAGCGCTACCCCGCGGTCAACCTCGCTGCGGTGTTCCGCCACAAGCGCTTGTATGCGCAGGCGGAAATGTACGGCAAGTACTCGCTCGACTACGGCAATACCCCGGTGGCGTGGAATGTGCAGGCCGGCGTGCTGGTGATCCCCAAGTGGCTGCTTTTGGCGGCGGATTACGGCGAGTTGGTGGCGGGCGAGCTCAAGGACGCCCCGGCGAACCTGGAGACCACGCTCAAGAAGCAGCTGGATGAGCGGCAGTTCCGCGCCGCGGCGCACTTGTATTTCTATCGCAATATCGGCTTGTTGTCGCTGCTGTTCCGCCATCAAGAGATCGCGGACTACTACCGCAACAACAATCCGACCAAGGCGCAGGAGTTTGTCCTGTCGACCCAGTTCCGCTTCTGAGGCCCGCCTAATCGCCTGCTGATCTCGACCGCGGCAGCCGGCCCAGAAAATAATTTGTGCGGGGCGATTTTTCTCCGCGGGTTTTTCAGTCAGCTGGCGATAACTGATCCAGGGCGCGCAAACTGCGCCGCGGGTCAGGGCCATGGCAGAGCAGCGGCTACGCGGTCCCCTTCAAGGGCCGGGCATTCTCCAAGGAAAATTCTGGATTCCGAGCGCGATGGCCCTGGGGCTTGGCGCCTGGGTGGGCTTGCGCGCGACCCTGTGGCTACCAGGGGCGTGGCTGGCCTGGGCTCTGGCGTTGGGGCTGGCGATTGCAGCGCTGCGGCAGAGGCAGGTGGCGCTGGCCCGAGCATCGGCGCTGCTTGCGTTGGGGTTGACGGCGCTGTTGCGCGCCCAGTTGGCCCAGGTGGCGCCGCAGCCGGCCGACCTGCCGCTGCCCAGAAAGCAGCCGCCGATTCAGCAAATTGAGGTGCTGGATGAACCCGCCTGGACGCCCACAGGCCAGCGCTTTACCGCCCGCTGGCAGTTGCGCTGCGACCCCCCACCGGATCCTCTCCAGCGCTGCGAAGAGCGCCGGGGGCTTTTGCGGGTCGACGTGCGCGGAAGAGAGGTGCAAGCGCGCCGCGGTCAGCTGCTGAGGGTGCCGGCCTTTGTGGCGCCGCCGCCGGCTTATCGCAACCCGGGGTGTGTCGACATGGCGGAGAATTGGCAGCGCCAAGGCGTGGTGGGCAGCCTGCATGTCGGCCATGCCCAGCGGCTGGCGGTTGTGGAGGTCGAGGGCGGGCTGTGGCAAGGGCTGGTGCGGGCCCTGGGGGCAGCGCGGCGCTGGCTGGGTCTGCGCATCCAGGCGGCGATGGCGGCCGAAGAGTCGGCGGTCGTTTCGGCGATGACCCTGGGCGATCGCGGTACGGAGTGGCCGCTGCTGGACCAGTGGCTGCGCGACACCGGCACGGCGCACATTCTGGCGGTGTCCGGCAGCCACTTGGCGCTGGTGCTGACTGGGCTGCGCTGGCTCCTGCGCCTCGTCGTGATTCGCTTTGGCCGCGGGTTGCTGCGGCGGGCGCCGCTGGCGCTGTGGGTGGGTGCTCCGCTCATCGCCGCTGCCTGGGCCTACGTGGGCCTTACGGGCGCGGCGGCGGCGACGGTGCGCTCTGCGTGGATGGCCACCGCGGTGGTGGTGGGGCAGTGCGCGGCGGCAAAGCCCGATCCGTGGGAGCTGCTCGGCCTGGCGCTGAGCGTCGCGCTGGTGATCGAGCCCGCAGCGGTAGACGATGTGGGCCTGCAGCTCTCCGCGGCCGGGGTGGCCGGGCTGCTGTGGTCAAGCCATGGCGACACCCCGCGCGGCGTGCTGGCCCAGGCGTGGCGGGCGTCCTTGGGCGCGTTTGCCCTGACATCTGCGGTGGCGGCGCTGCGGATGGGCCAGGTGGCATGGCTGTCGGTGCCGGTCAATCTGCTGGCGGTGCCCTATGCCGCGCTGTTGTTGCCGGCGTGTCTGCTGACCAGTGCGGGGGCGGCGCTGGGCCTGCCGGTGCAGTTGATCGCCCAAGGGGTGGTGTGGCCGCTGCGCTGGGCGGTGGAGCACACCGCTGGGCTGTGGCCGGTGGGCCACCTGGACGCCGCGGAAGCCGCGCTGCTGGCCCTGTGGCTGCCGCTGAGCTTGGCCGCGCTGTGGCACCCGCCCAAGTGGCGCATCTCGGCAGCGCTGGCCGGGCTGGCACTGGCGGGCTACGGCGCCGTGCAGATTCACCAGGGAATCGGCAAGAATACCCTGCTGCGCCTCACCTTTTTGGACGTTGGCCACGGCGATGCGACCCTGGTGCAGTGGCCGGACGGCAGCGCTTGGCTGGTCGACGGCGGCGGTGCCCACGACGACGACGGCCGCACGGGCGACAGAGCGGTCCTGCCGGCTTTGCGCGCCCTAGGGGTCCGCCAGCTAGACGTAGCCGTGCTGACCCACGCCCACCCGGACCACGAAAACGGCCTCTTGGCCGTGGCGCGGGCTCTGCCGGTTGGCCGCTGGTGGTGGAATGGCCAGCCGGCGGGCGGCGCCGAGCACCGCGAATTGCTCAGGCGCTGGGGGCAAATTCGCGAGCACGACCTGGCGAATTGGGCCGGGCAGGGCCGGCAGCTGGGCGATGCGGTGGTGCGCCTGCTGTGGCCAGACGCGGCCCAATGGCCGTGGCGTCCAGGCCTGTCGCACAACGACAATTCCCTGGTTCTTCAGCTTGAAGCCGCCGGCCATCGGGTGCTCTTGAGCGGCGACATTGAGCGGGATTCGGAGTGGGCGCTGGTGCAGAGCCGGGCTGTCGGCCGTGTCGGAGTCCTCAAGGTGCCGCACCACGGCAGCCGCACCTCTAGCACGCCGCCCTTCCTGGCCGCCACGGCGCCGCTCTTGGCCGTCGCCGGGGCGCGCCCCTGGGGGCAATTGCCCTTTCCGCACCCAGAGGTGGCGCAGCGCTACCGCGAGGCCGCGATTCGCCTGTGGTCCACCAGCGACGGAGCGGTGACGCTGGACCTGCGCCGAGACGGTTGGACGGCTAGGCAGGGCCAGCGCGAGCTGCTGGTGACGGGGAGTTGGTGAGCAAGCTGGGCGGTTTTTCCATGATCCGCCGCGGTTCTTGCGGGACCACGTCAGCCTTTACAGGCCTTCCAGGTTCAGCGGCGGCCGCAGCCAGGCCTGAAAAACACTGCAGCGGCGGGCCTGCTTGCAGCGGCTGCGGCACACGTCGACCGAGATCTGCGCGTGGTCTTTCCGCACCGGGCAGGGCAAGTAGCGCGGGCCCGCTTGAGAGATGGCGATCAGCAGTTTTTCTGGCGATAGACGGACCATGGCGCGGGTATACGTTCGTCAACTGCCCTTGTCAACCCCTTGGATCTCGAATGGATCGCCGCGCCGCGTCCGCCACAGCAGGGCCAGAAGCGCAAGCCAGCTCAGCGCAGACAGCGCCGGCGTCCAAGGCCATGTTTGGGGGGTATAGCGCCACACAATCTGGTGTTCCCCTCCCGCCACGGCCACGGCGCGCATCAGGCCGTCGGCGATTTGCACGGGCGCTTCGGCGCCGTCCACGCTCACCTCCCAGCCGGGGGCCCAGGCGTCGCGCAGGACCACCCAGCCCGGTCCCGAGCTCGAGCTGTGCAACTGGATTTCCCCTGGCGCTTGCGCGCTGATCTGCACTTGGCCCGTAGAAGCGAGAGCGGCGACGCTGGGGCCGCTGATCACCGCACTGTCTTGGGCCAAGTTGGCGGCCAGCAGCTCGGTCGCTTCCTGGGGGGTCGCGGCAAAGCGCGGCTGGCTCAACCACTCAGCCCGCGCCCGCGGAGTTGGGTTGCGCCGCAAGAGCTGGCCGGAGGGCAAGGTGCCGTCCGCTGGCCAAGCGGCAAAAGTGCGGTTGGCTTGGGCGTCGCCTGGGGCCATGAGCGCATGGGACACCGCCATGCGATCCACCGCAGCGCTGGGGCCGCGCACCTGAAAGAGCACCGCATAGCTCTCTGGCTTGCGCCCGGCGATCAAGTTGCCGTAGCGGTTGGTCGCCGCGGTGATCGCGGGTTCATAGCCGCCCGCACCGGCAATGCCCCAGGCGCCGCCCCAGTTGGCTTGACGCAGGCTCGCCGCGGTCGCTATGCGCTGATGAGGCCCTAGCTTCTGTTTCAGCGCCTCGGCATCGGCCTTGGACCAGTGGATCCGCGCCTCCGCCATGCGCTTCTCTGGCCCCAGGTGCTGTTGGGCGAACCACAGGCCTTGCAGAACCGCCCAAAGGCCCAGGGCTGCGGCGAGCTTTTGGCGCTGGGCCGGCACGAGCGCCATCGCGGCGGCGGTCCCGGCGGCGACCACGCCCAGCAGCAGCCCGGTCTCTGCGCTTTTTGCGGCGAGCTCGCGTGCGGCGGGCGCCCCCTGCGCAGCGGCCTGGGCCAGCCAGCCCTGCGGACCTGCCAAGGTCGCCAGACCGTACAGGCTCACCGCACCTGCGAGAGCCGCCCCCCACCAGGGCCAGCGCTTGGCTGGATCCTGCAAAGCCGCGCCCAGGGCTTCGGCTGCGAGCGGCACGGCCCACAGCATCGGCAGCACCATCCACCGGCCGGGGACTCGAAAGGCGGCCAGGCCCGGCAGCCAGTCGACCAGCGCGGGCAGCAGCGGTCCGTGCTCGCCAAGAGACACCAGCGTGGCCAGGGTCGCAGCTGCCAGCAGCACCGCGCCGCGCCGGCCCGCCACAGCCGCGCCACTCAGCACCAGGGCGATCATCGCGGGCCCCAAGAAAGCCAGGGTTTCGTGATACGCAAAGGCCGTGAGCTTGGTGGACGCCCCGCCCAGGGCCGCCGGCGCCCAGCTCGTCCACAGGGTCACAGGGGGGGCAGAATAGGAGGTGGCGATCTCCAACGGGGTCGAAAGCGCGCGGTTGAGATGGGGCGTCAGCGCGGCAGTCGGGCCCAACTGCGCCGCTGTGAGCAGCCCGGCCGCCGCCCCGGCGAGCAGCAGCCCCAGGGCGGCAACCGCGGCCAACGGCCAACGCTCAAGCGCCGCACCAGCGGCTGGCGGGCGGCGATCGCCTACACTGCGGGCCAAAAGCAGCACAGCCGCACCCACAAGGGTCAAGTAGCTCAGCTGCGGATGGCCCGCGAGCAGCTGTAGGGCCATGGCCGCCGAAGCCCAGGCGAGATCGCGCGGCCGGCGCCGCTCCATCCAGCCCAACAGCGCACCCCAGAGCCATGGGGCCCAGGCCAGGGCCTCGATCCAGCTGACATGCCCGGCGTAGATGTGGCCCCAGGTCTGGCCGCCCAGTGCCGCCGCCCCAGCCGCTGCCACCGCGGCCCAAGCGGGCAGGCCCGGTCGCCAACGCTGCGCCAGCCAAGCGGAGCCCGCAGCCAGCCAAGCCAAGTGCAGCCACAGCATCGCTTCAGTGGCAGCCCAGGGCGCTAAGAGCTGCAGCAAGTGCGGCGGATACAGCAAGCCCAACTGCCAGCCGGCCAGTGACGGAACACCGGCCAAAAGATACGGATTCCACCACGGCGCTTGACCCTGGCTGACCATGGCCGCAGCCGTCGCGCGCAGGGGATACTGGTAAGAATAGAGGTCCGTGCCGTTGCCCACGTAGAGGCCGCTGGAAGAGGCCCCCAGCACATCGATCAGCGCCGGAGCAGCGAGCACTACGGCCAGAAGCGGCGCCCGGGCAGCCGGCCAGCGCTGGAGCGGATTCACGCTGCCGCCCCAAGAAGCAGATTGGCAAGGGCTTCCAGTTCGCGCAGCGTGTCCGGCTCGTCCGGTCGCCGGGGCAGAGGTACCACCTGCAGATCCGCGCCCGCGCGCCGTTGCACCGCCGCCAAAAGCGCCGCATCGTGGGCCGCCAGCCGCCCCAAGCGCCGCACCAGCGCAGCCAAATGCCTAGCCGTCGCCTGGCCATCGCGCTCATCGCCGCCCATGGCGTCCGGGCCCACGGTTCTCAGCCCCTCAAAAAGCTGCGTCTCCAACTCAGGCCCCGCGGCGTCCAGGGCCGGATCGAGGTCGAGCACGCGGTTGACCAGCCAGGCCGCCGGGTACATCTGCTGGGCGCGCAGGTGATCGAGCAGGAAGCGCGCCTGCTCGGTAGAGACTTCATCACAGGCCGACACCAGGACAAACGCCGAATTTGGCCCCTGGAGCAGGGCTTGCACCTCGCGGGCGCGCTCGACAAAGCCGTCAAAAGTCTCGGCCAGGTGGCCAAAAAACTCCAGCAGGTTGCCAAACATCTCTACGCTGGTAAAGCGCGAAAGCCCCTTCATGACCATGGAACTCGGCTTAAATACACCCACTTTGAGCCGCGACGACGGAGCAATCAGCTTGCGAAATGCCGGCGAGTCAAACAGGTCGATCAGCCGCCGCGGCGCGTCCAGAAAATCCAGGGCGTGCTCCGCGGGCGGGGTGTCGAGGATCACAATGTCGTAGAGGCCAGAGGTCACGCATTCATACAGCCGCTCTGTGGCCATGTACTCTTGCGAACCGGCCAAAGCGGTAGAAGCCTGCTGATAGAAAGGGTGTTCCAGGATCCGTCGGGCGCTCTCTGGGCTTTTGGCATAGCGCCTTACCACCCGATCAAAGGTGTGTTTGACGTCGAGCATCGCCGCATCCAGCGGCACCTGCACGTGGCAGCCCTGGGCGGTAAAGGCCTCCACGCTGATCGTCTGGACGTGTTCGCCCAAGCTCTGCAGGCCCAGGGCGTTGGCCAAGCGCTTGGCCGGGTCGACGGTGAGCACCAGCGCCCGCTTGCCCTGCTTGGCCGCGGCCACCCCCAGCGCTGCAGACAGGGTGGTTTTGCCCACGCCGCCTGCCCCTACGCAGAGAAGCACTTTTTGGTGCTCTATCAATTGTGCCATGTTGCTCGCCATGCCCCGATCACCGCCCGCGCCGCGCCGCACAGGGTCGCGCCGACTCGATACACGCCTCGCGCGGATTCGTCAAACGCCACGTCGGCCGGCAGGGTGGGAGCCGTCTCCGCGGCCTCCTTTCTCCGCCCCGCTGACGACCATGAAAGCGCAGCCTTTGCCCGCGAGATCGATGCCCCGGGCGCGCGTACTCCGGAGGCGTGAGTTGACGCCGCGGCCGCACCACCACAGCCAAGTGGACGAACGGACCGCCCCGCGCTATCGTCCGCCGCAGGGGGCAGCGATCCCCACGGAGCCGATGATGGACGCACGCAAAGACCGGCTGCTAGAACTGCTGTTGGTCAAGGCCTTTGAGTACCGCGATGATCCTCCGTTTGAGTTGGCCCATGGCCAGACCTCGCCCTACTACCTCAACTGCAAGCCCGTGACGCTCTCGGCCGAGGGCTTGGCGCTCATGGGCGCTCTAGGCTACGAGCACGCCAAGCACCTCGATATCGTCGCGGTCGGCGGCCTGACCCTGGGCGCGGATCCGCTCGCCTGCGCGATTTCTGGCCACAGTTTTGGCCGTTCGCGGCCTCTGCATGCCTTTGTGGTGCGCAAGGAAGCCAGCGAAGGTGGGCTGCAGCGCTGGGTAGAAGGCGACGTCAAGCCCGGCGACCGCGTGGCGATTCTGGACGATGTGCTGACCAGCGGCGCTTCGACCTGTCAGGCCATCGACCGCGCGCGCGATGCCGGATTGGTCGTCGAACACGTGATCGCCCTGGTGGATCGCGAGGCCGGCGGCCTGGAGAAGGTGCGCGCCCACGGCGTGGATGTCCACGTGATGATGACGCTGACCGAGCTGCTCGCCCGGCGCACTGCGGCGCTTCGCCACGCTGTTGAAGCCTAGCCGCTCAGCGTTTTAGACCAGCGGCGCCTCGCGATTCCCCCAAGAACCATTCCATCGCTGCGGCAGCAGGGCCTCGCTGTGATTTTTCGCCAGCGCGCTTAGCAGCCCCATACGCTTCGCGAGGCCGTCCGGCGCAATCGTCTTGCTCGTTTTCGTATTCAGGCCGTGGACTTAATCCGGCGGGGCGGAGGAGCAGCACGCCTGTTCAGTCGAACGTCCAGCCGACACCAGCCGCCAGTCCGTAGCCAAAATGCCGAAAGTTATTCATGACGCGTGCGCCGACGTGGAGGTAAACGTGGGGCCGCTCAAACTGCTGAACCTGGATGCGCGCGCCGCTTTCCAGAAAGAATACCATTAGGTCGCCAACCGAGGTGTTGTTCCACAGCAGGTTGCCGCCCAATTCTCCGTACCAGCGCAAGCGCTTAAAGCCATCGGTCGCCGATTCCATGCCGATGGAGGCGCCGCCGCCGATCCACGGTCCCGCGCCAAAGCCGTCGGCTGGCGCGGTGGCCCCCAGCATCAGCTCGGCGGCGCCGTAGAACTGCCGCATGTGCCGGCGGGCCGTGCCGCGCAAGACTAGCCCCGGCGGTTGTACCACGTGGGAGCAAATCAAGGTGCCCTTGGGGGTGCACTTGGCGGCCTGGCCGGGGTCGATGTCGGCGGGCGAAATCACGGCGAGGAGAGAGAGCTCGCGCGCCTGCAGGTCGTTGCGGTCAAAGTCGCCGGCCCTGGCCTCGGTGGCCAAGGCGAGCAGGGCGATCAGCCCAATCGATGCGACCAGGGTGCTCCTGGCAAACGCCGTGAGGCCACGCGAGGGGCAAAAGGCGCTGTAGCACCTATGGAATGTCTGCAGTTCGACCATATCCTGCCCGTCCACGCCGCGGAGAGTAGGGCCGGCCTGGGCCGTCCGCGCGGGGGCTATAGTCTGCGCGGGTCGCGGAACGGCCGCAACTGCACGTGCCCAGCGGAATCAAGGCGCATCACGGCCGCCAATTCGGCTTGTCGAACCTGCTCTTGTGGGTAATCTGCTGAAGCAATGCGGCGCGGTCGGGCCCCGGATCCATTGGGGTTGGGGAGGGAAGGACGCCGAGGCCCGACCAGACGCCAGAACGGCTCGGGGGGGAGGGAGGGGAGGTCCCGAGCCTCCCCTTCAACGCCGAGCCCCGGCGGGCTATTCCGCTCCTTGCACAAGGGCTGAAAAAAAGTGCTAGCCTAGGCGAGCAGGGGCCATCGCACGGCGAGTTGGCGCTGGGAGCAAAGAATTGCCAGTACAGACAACAGTTTGGCGTTGGGCTCAGCGCTGGAGTGGCCGCGCTGCGGTGGCGGCCTCGGCCGCTTGGGCGCTTGCGTGCGGCGCTGCGGACCCTGCGGCTGGCCACGGCGCAGATAGCTTTGGCGGCGACTCCCTGGACGCCACCGGCGCAGACACGGCCCCGGGCGACGCCGTGCCTGCCGACATCGCGGCCCTGAAAATCGCCGACGGTGCCGGGCATCTGCTGATCGGCGCCGCACCGATCGAGGCCCAGAGCGGCCTTTCGCCCTGGGTTTCCTTTGCCGTGCCCCCTGGGGCCAGGGCGCTGACTGTGACGACCGAGGCGGCCGGCGTAGGCCTCGCCTTGGCGCAATGGCAGGATGGCGCGGGCTCACTGCTGATCGTGCCTGCGTGGCTGGCGGGGCCGTTTGCACCGTGGCTGTGCACCAGCGGCTGTGTGCAGCGCCAAGCCGCGCGTCCATCTGCGCAAACGTCCCAAGTCGTCGCCGCTGCCGGCTCTGCCCTCCCCGCCGGCGTTTGGCGGCTTCGCGCCTACGGATTTGAGCCGTCCACTGCCAAGCCCGCCGCCGCCCTGGCCCAGCTGCGCGTCAATGCCGTCTACGCGGCCGATTCGGGCCACGGCCGATTGCGCGTCAACCTCTGCCTGACCGGTGCCCTGGGCATCGACGCGAAAATCGCCGCCCTCCATCCCCGGATCCAGACGGCCATCAAACAACTCCGCGATATCTATGCTACAGCTGGCATTGACGTGGAGGTCGCCCTGCGCGACGTGCAAGCGCCGCAGTTGCTCGTGGAGCACGACGCCGGCGACGCGGAGCTGAGCGAGCTGTTTGGCAGCGGTAGAGATTTACCCATGGGGATCAACGTGTTTTTGGTGGAACAGCTCTACCGCACCACGCCGGCAGGGACCCAAGCGATCGCCGGGCTAGCGGGTGGCATTCCCGGGCCGCCGCTGCAGGTCGGCGGGGCTCAATCCGGTGTGGCGGTGTCGCTGGCCCTGGGGCCGGCTGAAGACGACCGACTCGGCGTGGTCATCGCCCACGAGCTGGCGCATTTTCTGGGCCTGTTTCACACCGTCGAGGCGGCTGCGCCCGGGGCCGCGCCGCTTGAAGACCAGCTGGACGACACAGACACGGGGGACCAATGGCTCATGCACTGGTCGCCTCAAGCGGACAGCACCGCATTCTCGGCCGAACAGGCGCGGCGGCTGCGCACAAGTCCTTGGATTGAAATGACGCTGTAGCTTTTCTGCGCGCCGCTAGAAGCGCACCTGCACGGCCAGCCCGCCACCCCCGGGGCCCAGATTGGGCTCCAGTGTCACTTTGGGGGCCACACCGCGGTTGGGGTCTTTGACGGGCGCGGCCACGTAGGCCATGTACGTGAGAATGCCCAGCACCACCGTCGCTCCGCCCACGACCGGCGTGGCGATGCGGTAGGGCGCCATATCGTCCAGCGCCGCTTTGCCCGCCGCCGTCGCCGCATCGCACTCAAATTTCTTGCTGCCCGTGATGGTTTCGACCCCCACCTGGCACGGTTGGCCGTTGTAGGGGTATTGGGCCTTGGCCTTAGGTGTCGGCTGCCCGGTGTCCTGGTCTACCAGCGCCGCGTAATCCTCATAGCTCTGCCACCACAAAAAGCCGAGCGCTCCTGTGGTCACCAGGCCCAGCGTCGTCGCGCCGGCTGCGGTCCAAGTCCACGTGTGATCGCGCGGCAGCGTGCCCGGATCCACCGGCGCTACCAGGACCACCTCAATGTCGCGGGTCTCGCCCGGACCCACCACAATCGCGGGCTGCTCAAAGGGAATGCGCATTTCCATGGTGATGCGCACCGCGTGCTGGCCGGCCACCACCTTGACTTCGCCCGCTGAGTCGACCCCCACCGGCTTGCCATCGACCTCAAGCCGGGCGCCGCTGGGCAGATTGCGGAACTTGAGCACACCCGGCCGCGACTTGAGCACCTCCTTGATCGCCGCCAGCCGCTGTACCGCCTGCTCTCGGTCCGGCAAGTAGTCCTTCGTCACCGGGGCTAGGCGCAGAAAATGCTCATAATAGACCTGGGCTTTCTCCAGTTGTCCGGCGCGATCATAGGCTTTGGCCAGGGCCACGGCGATCAGCGGTTCGCGGTCCCAGCGGGCCCAAGCGCGCTGAAACAGTTCGCGGGCGGCGTCGTAATCGCCAGCTTTGTAGGCGTTTCGCCCTTGCTTGAACAGTTCTAGCGCTTCTTCGCGGGCTTTGGCGTCGTCTGCAGACAGCGGTTCCGCTGCCCAGGCTTGAGCGTGCCACGCCGGAAGGGCTGCACCGCCGACCCACTGTGCCAGGGCTAACCAGGTATAACCTTGGGCAATTCGCCGCAGCGCTCGGGACATGTCTTCTCCTGTCGCGGAACGGCGCGCGCCTCTGCTCCGGGGCACGGGCCGGTGGGGCTGGGTCAGTCGTCTAGGCGAAAATCGTCTTTGCCCGGCGGCTTTTTCCGCTCTTCCGGCTTTGGGGGGTCCGGCTTGGCGGGCTCAGTGCCGCCAGCGTCCGGTTTGGCCGGTTCGCTCTTGAGCGGCTCGCCTTTGCCCGGTGCGACCTTGGCTGGGTCGCCCTTGGCCGGGCCCGCCGCTGCGCCGGGGGGTGTCCCGGCATCTGCCTTGGGGACCAAAGGTTTGGCTGTGGCCGCTTTGGCAGCCTCGCCGCGGCCAGGTTCCAGCTTGACCGGCCCTGCGGCGGGAACAGTCGCGGCGGCTGGCGCCGATGGCGGGCCAACTGGCGCGGCGGGCCTCGGCTCCACCGGCGGGCGAATTTCGGCCGCGGCTTTGACCGCGGAGACCGCCGCAGGTGCCGCCACGCCTGCGGGGGCCAAGGGGGCTACGGCGGGGGCGCTTGGCAGTTCCGCCCCGGGGCGCACGGCCGAATTGGCCTGCAATGCGCCAGGAGGGGCCGCTTTGGCCCGCGGATTTGGCCCCAGCAAGGCCAATGCCACCGCAACGCCCGCAGCCACCGCCACAAGCGCCGCGCCGGCCACTAGCAGTGGGGTCTTTGCCCCGCGCACCGGCCTGATCTCACCTGGGGTCGCCAGGGCTTGGCGGGCGCCAGCCGCTGATTCCTCAAAGCCCGCTGCGGGCACGTCCGTCGACGAGGCCCTGCGACTCCCCATCGCCGCCATCGCCGCGGTCGTCAGCGCCTCATTTTGCGTGGTCGGCAGGTCGCCCACCTGGGCCAGCGCCGCAGCACTCTCGCGGGCTCGCCGCGCCGCAGCCACGAGGCGGTCGACCAGCTGCACCGTCGACGCAGGCCGCTTGGCCGGATCCTTCTCCAGACACTGCATTACGACTTGTTCAATCTCTACAGGCACTTCGCCGGGGGTGGCGTACTTGGCAAACGGCGGCACCGGGTCCTTGATGTGCGCGACCAGCACCTTCATCGCCGTCTCGTCCTGGAAAGGCGCGTGCCCGGTGAGCGCTTCGTACATCAGCACGCCCAGCGCGTAAATGTCCGAGCGCGCGTCGACCTCTTCGCCCTTGGCCTGCTCCGGGGCCATGTAAGTCGGCGTGCCCATGATCATCCCCGCCTCGGTCAGGCTCGCTTCGCCTGGCTTGCTGGGGTCCTTCTGCATCTTGGCGATGCCAAAATCGAGCACTTTGACAAAGTTAGGATCCCCCGCCACCGGGATCAGCATGATGTTCTCTGGCTTGAGATCGCGGTGAACCAGGCCGATCGCGTGGGCCTCCGTCAGCGAATGGCATACCTGCGTGGCGATCAACACCATGGTTTCCCAGTGGATCTTGCCGTATTGGTCGAGCCGGTGGGCCAGCGTCTCGCCTTCCAGGAATTCCATCGCCACATAGAGCGCGCCGTCGCTGTGGCTGCCAAAATCAAAGATGTGAATCGTATTGGGGTGTTTAAGGCGGCTGACGGACTGCGCCTCGCGGGTAAAGCGCTTGACGTGTTCCAGCGAGGTCAGGTGCTCATTGCGCAGCACCTTGACCGCAACCGTCTGCTGCATATTGAGCTGGGTGCAGCGATAGACCGCGCCAAAGCCGCCGATGCCAATGACCTGTTCGACCTGATAGCGGCCGCCGATCACCGTCCCGGCCGGGTAGGTCTGCTGGGCCACTTGAACCGGAAACGTCTGTGCGCCGTCGTGCGGGCACAGCTCGTGGTCGGTCTCTTCGGCGCAGCGGGGGCAGACGCGCATCGGCTCTCTCACCATGCCTACAAAAGAGGGGCCCACCCGGTGGATTGCGCGGGCTACAGCCAAACAAGGTAGCACGGGAACGGCCCCCGCTCAAAGAACCGACTCAGTTCACCTGAATCGCCGCCTTGGGGGCAAATCGCTCGCGCACCGTTCGGCAACGGCGCGGCTCCCACGCTGGGACGCCGCCGGGCCGCGGACGATCTGCCCTTGACACGCCCGGCTTGGAGATTACCGTTTGCAGCCCGGCCCGCGCCAACCCCGTGGTGTGTGCCTCTGACCGCGGTTCGCTCCGCCTCCGCGCTGAGCCGCTCCGTCCACAGCCCTTTGCCGCAAGCCCGCGGTGGAGAAATCCATGCCCGCCTACGACTATCGCTGCGCTTCGTGCCGCACCACCTTTGAGAAAACCCAGCGCATCACCGAGCCGGCCGGCGCCACCTGCCCGTCCTGCGGCCACGCCGAGTGCGAGCGCCTGATTACGGGCGGCACCTTTCACCTCAAAGGTTCCGGGTGGTACGCCAGCGATTACGGCGGCAAGACCAGCCCCAGCGTGGAAGCTCCGGCCCCCAGCTGCGGCACCGGCGGCTGCGCTGGCGGCGCGTGCCCGGCGATGGCTGAAAGCTAGCCCAGCACGGGGGCGCCAAGAGGTCTACGCCTCGTCCGCGACACTCGCCGCCCCACCTGCGCTTGGATGCCGGGCCGACTGGGCCCACTCTTCCAGGGCATCGGCATCGGCGGCGGCAAAAAACGTCTCGATCCAGTGAAACATGTCCTCGGTGCTTTGGGCGCGCATGGCCTTTTCGCGCAAGAGTCCGCCGTGGGCAAAGCCCTTGGTCATGCGCGCCAACAGCTGCTTGAGCCGCCCGGGCACGGCATGTTCGGCCACGCGCTGCGACTCCAGATCGCGGTAGAAATGCAGCACGCGCAGCCGCTCGGCGTTGGTGACGACGCGCATCGGCCGGCCGTGGGTCAGGTCATCGATCTGGCCAAAAATCCAAGGATTCATGATCGCCGCGCGGCCAATCATGATCCCCGCGACTTGGGTGGTGCGCAGCCGCCACAGCGCCTCTTGCGGCGTGGTGACATCGCCCGAGCCGACCACAGGCACCTTGACCGAGCGCGCCACTTCATCGACCAGGTTCCAATCCGCCCGGCCCGTGTACAGCTGGGCGCGGGTGCGGCCGTGGACGGCGATCATCTGCGCGCCGGCCTCCACGCAAAAGCGCGCCACCTCAACGGCATTGATCGAGTCGTCGCTCCATCCCGCGCGAATCTTAACCGTAACAGGTACTTTAACTGCCCGGACCACGTGATCGACCATTTTGGCCAGGTGATCGCACTGGCGCATCAGCTCCGCACCGCCGCCGCGCCGCACCACCTTGGGGGCCGGGCAACCGCAGTTAATGTCCACGATTTGCGCGCCACACACCTCAACCATCTGGGCAGCGCCCACCATCCGCGCGGTCTCTGCGCCAAAAATCTGCACGGACAGCGGCTGTTCCGTGGCGACATCAAAGGCCATGCGCATGTGCGACTTCATGTTCTTGCGCGTCAGGCCTTCCACGCTGATGAACTCGGTGACCAAAAGGCCCACCGCGCCGCTCGAGGCCGACTGCACGGTGCGGCGGAATGCGGTATCCGTCACGCCCGACATCGGCGCCAGCACCCACGGCCGCTCCACGCGCACGGGACCGACGGAGAACGGCTTGACATAGTCCTGCGGGCCCGGGGGCGGCGCGATCTCTGGAAGGTCTAAAGGCTGCAATTCCGGTGCGTTGGCCATGCTGTGACTCGAGCCGATCGGCGGCGGCGCGGCAGGATACGGCATCTGCAGGCGATGGGCCACCTTCCGCCCGCCAATTGCCAAGCGCGTGCGGATCAACTCACCTGCGCCGGCTGCGCATTTCCTCAGCGCCAATCTGCCCGGCCGGCACCGACACCTGGACTTTGTCCAAATCGTCCATGCTCATGTCCCATTCCTGCAGCGCGGCCTGCATGGTCTGCAGCACCGTTCGGCCGGGCAGGGGCGCTTGGCTCTTGGAGTCCTGACCTTGCAGCACGGAAGTCAGGCGCTGGGTGGCCATGCGCAGCTGGCGGATGCCCGCGATGGCGATCTGCTCTTGGAAGCGCAGCGCCAGGGGGCTGTGGGCCTTGAGCAGGCTCGCAAAAACGTCGCGCGTCAGCTCCAGGGCGACACACTCCTCTGCGGCCACCACTGAGGCCGAACGCGGCGACCGGTCCACCAGGGCCATCTGGCCGACGATCTGCCCAGCGGCAAGGGTCGCCAGGGTGCGCGGGCCTTCGTCAAACGTGCGCCGTACCTCGACTTTGCCGCTGGCGAGCAAAAAGCACGAGTGGCCGCTCGCCCCTTCGACACACAGCGCTTGGCCCTGGGCAAATGAGCGCGCCGGGGCCACGGAGGCCAGCACTTTGAGCTCAGCATTGGTATAGTCTTTCAAAGAAGCTAACTTGCGCAGATCGATCGTGGCCATGGCGCCTCCGGGGTGCATAGGAACGGGTCAACCGCCAAACAGCCGCGCCCACCACGACGGCTGGCTGCGCTCTGCGGGGCCTTGCGGTGCCGCGGCCGCGGCCTTGGCCTGACCATCCGCATCATTGCCCAACTCCTGATCAATTCGCTCGTTGATGTGGCGGATCCGCGCCGTGACATCCTGGATAATCGTCGCCGTAATCGACGCGGCCGCCGCCGGGGCCAGCTGCCGCAGCTCGCGCAGACCGGCTGCGCTCAGCTCAAACGCCGCGCCCTCCGTCGCCGCCACCACATGGGCCATGCGCGGCGCGGGATCCAGCACGGCCATCTCACCGACCACCTGGCCCATTGCCACCGCTCCAACTTCCGTCCGCTGGCCGTTGGACCCCTCGATCTCTACGCGCAGCCGGCCGTCGACCACGAACAGCATCGTGTCGCCGCGGCTGCCCTGGATAAACAGCTTCTCGCCGGCGGCAAATTCGCGAAACAGGCACAGCTTGAGCACCGCCGCCATGTCCGCCGCCTCCAGATCGCGAAAAACCGCCATCCTGCGCAGCCGGGCGTTCGATTCGTGCCTCATGGCGTTCCCCTTGCGCTGGTCTGGCTTGGGCCAGCGATTGATCTCGGAAGAATCGGCGTCCCGGCTCCAGTTGCGCCCATCAGGCGGGAGACGGACCCAAGCGCCTCTCTGGGCAAATCAGAGCTTTTTCTCCAGCAGTTCTACCAGTGCGCCCGCCGTGCTCTTGGGATGGGCAAAGCGCACCGGATAGCCTTCCGCGCCCAGCTTGGGGCCGTCGCCCAACAGCCGCAGGCCCGCCTGGGTCGCCGTCGCGCTGGCCGCCGCTAAGTCCGCCGTCTCTAAACAAACGTGGTGAATGCCGGGCCCCCGTTCGTCGAGAAACTTGCTGATCTCACTTTGGTCGTGCAGAGGCGCCAACAGCTCGATCATCGCCTCGCCGCAGGGCAGAAACGCCACCTGCAGCCCGCGTTCCGGCAGAACGGCGATCTGCTGCACTTGCAGGCCCAGGCCGTCCCGCCACACCGCCAGCGCCTGGTCCAGATCGCGCACGGCAATCCCCAAGTGATTGATCTTGCTTGGCGTACCCGTCAATAGCGTCCCCTGATCCACCTGGGCCCCCTTGGTGTGCTGGGCAATTGCCAACTTGCTCACCCCACGTATCATGCCACGAACGCCTGCTGGCGCCACCCGACCCAAGCGACCGCCGCTTGCCCCGGCCAAAGACAGGGAGCCGATGATCGAGTTCCGCAACATCTTCAAGTCTTTTGGCAGCAAGCACGTGCTTCGAGACGTCTCGCTCACGGTGGACAAGGGGCAAATCCTGTTTATCGTCGGGCTTTCCGGCGCGGGCAAGTCGGTTTTGGTCAAGCACTTGGTCGGCCTCATGAAACCGGACGGCGGTCAGGTGCTGCTGGACGGCGTCGACATCACCCACCTCTCTGAGACGGCCTTTTATCCAGTGCGAAAGCGCTGCGCGATGGTCTTTCAGCACTCGACGCTTTTTGACTCGCTGTCGCTGGTGGAGAACGTGCAACTCCCTCTGCGCAAACACAAAGGTCTGCTGGGTGAAGCCGCGCGCGAGGCCGCCCTGGGCTTTCTGCGCCGCGTGCAAATGGACCACATGGCCGACCGCTTTCCGTCGGATATCGGCGACGGTCTGCGCAAGCGCGTGGCCATTGCCCGGGCCCTGACCCTGGACCCCGACTTTGTCATTTTTGACGAGCCGACCACCGGTCTGGACCCCATGGCGGCGGCCAATGTCGATCGGCTGATCCGCGAGCTCTCAGAAGAACAGGGCGTCACCTCGATCGTCGTCAGCCACGATCTGCGCTCGATCTTCACCGTTGCGGACCGCATCGCTATGATCTACCAGGGAGAAATTCGCCTCGACGGCACCCCGCATGAATTCCGCACCACCAGCGATCCGGTGGTCCACCAGTTTATCCGCGGCCTAGCTGAGGGGCCGATGGTCCTGTGAGGCCTGAGAGAATTCGACGCCGCGCCGCCCCGGCCCTATTATCGACCGCAAGGTGTCCGCCGGACCCAGCAAGGTGCGCGTGAAGGAAAAGTCCATCGAGGTCAAAGTCGGCGCGCTGGTGCTCGTCTGCACGGCGCTGCTGGTCGGCTTTGTGCTCGTGCTGGGCGACGTGGGCGGATCGTCCGGCTTTCGCATCCCCGTGGATTTTGTCACGGCTAGCGACCTCAAGCCCGGCGCGCCCGTCAAGATCGCCGGTACCTCCGCGGGCAAGGTCGCACAGGTCGACTACTGGGGCGGCAAGCTCGATCCCAAAGTCGGCCGGCGCGTGACGGTGCGGATCTGGCTCGACATCGATCCGGAGAAGGGGCAAACCCTTCACGATGACGCGCAGTTCTACATCTCTACCCAGGGAATCCTCGGCGAGAAGTACATCGAGATCGACCCGGGCCAGTTCGATCGGCCGGCGCTCAAGCCGGAAATCGCCCGCCTGGGCGAGCCGCCTCTGCGCATGGAAGTGCTGGGCCAGCAGCTGACCAAGGTCGCGGGGGCGCTGACCCGACTCCTGGAAGCCAATGAAAAGGTCATCGGCGACGTCCTGACCCACACCGACCAAGCGGTTTTGGAAGCAAAAAAGGCGATTGGCGATGCCGATCAGGTGGTGGTCGAGAACCGCGAGACGGTCAAGCGCGTGTTGGATCGCCTAGACCAGACCGGAACCAAGATCGACAAGCTGGTGGCCGCCCTGGAATCGTCGATCGGCGACGGCCGGCAAATCAAGCGCACCCTGGCGAGCGTCGAGCGGGTGGCCGCCAAGGCCGACGAAGCCGCCGAGCCGATGCTGCGCGATGCCCGCCAGGTCACCAAAAACCTGCGCACGCTGTCAGAAAAGCTCAGGGATCAGCCGACCGTAGACGTGGTGCTGGGGGACAAAGGCACGGGCAAAGTCCACCAGTTGCTCGACCGGGCCGACGGGGCGATGGTCCGCGCGGATAAAGCGATCGCCGACGTGGAAGCGGTCACTGCGAACGCCCGCAAGGGCCGCGGCACGATCGGCGGTCTGCTGATGGACAATGAGCTCTTTATGGACATGAAGCTGCTCCTCAAAGATCTCAAGCGCCACCCGTGGAAATTCATCTGGCGCGAGTAGCCCCGTGGCGAAACAGCCCTTTGCATACAGCTAGTTCACCAGACGCCGCCAACTCACCGCCTCCGGGCGATCTTGATCAAGCCTCCTTGGAGACACCCGGGCGCAACTGCTTGAAAACCCATAGGCGCCCCCGTGACCCTCTGCAACAAACTGGCGAACTTCAGCGCGCCACCTGCCCCAACCGATCGAATTGCAGAGGACCGGCGACGAAAAGGGCTTGACACCCTCAGCTCACCCCTGTAAAGTCACGGCCCCAACGCGAATGGACTTCGGTCCTTCGCGGTCCCGACCCGCCCTCCGGCAACGGAGAGCACCTGTCGAGACTCCCCCCATCGGGAAAGGAGCCTTCGCAGTCCCTGAAATCGCCTCTCCGCCGCTCCGGTGGTCAGAGAGGTGGCCCTGGCCACGGCCCGGATGGGAACTGCAAGAGGTAGAAGCTGTGTGGCTCGCGCCGCAAGGACTTCTGCCCTCCGCGAAGGCACGATGGGCGCTACCGCCCCGGGCGACCTCCCGGCTCTAGAGCAGCGATTTTGCGATCGCCGCCGGAGCAGAGGTTGTAGGGCGAGGCCCCCGCGCAGCGGAGCCAATGTTCTGTCGCCGACGCCCCTTCGCAAGGAGCGGCCAAAGCGCAGACGCGACCCTTGTTCTGGCGTCAACGCCTCCCGCCGGGAGTGCATTGGCGCAGACGCGATACTTTGCCTGTGCTTTTGGGGCAACCTGAAGTGCGGCTTACTGGTCCGGGTGTCCGGACCGTCAACCTGGAGCGCGCCAGCCCATGCCTACGATCAACCAGCTTATCCGCGATCGCCGCGAGGCCAAGCACCGCAAGACCAAGTCCCCGGCCTTGGATTCGTGCCCGCAGAAGCGCGGCGTCTGCACTCGCGTCTACACCACCACGCCCAAGAAGCCGAACTCGGCGCTGCGCAAGGTGGCTCGTGTGCGTTTGTCGAACGGCATGGAGGTCACCTCCTACATTCCGGGCGTCGGTCACAACCTGCAGGAG